>CANIHR010000256.1 GCA_947467185.1 Bryobacterales bacterium | reverse complement strand
CGTCAGGATGTGCCACAGACTGTTAAAGAAAAGCGCACCGTCGTAGTGCCGAGCCACCAGCAATAGTTGGTTTCGCGAGATCAGCCGCACCACTCGCGGGTTCCATCGCCCCAGCGACGCACTCCCCTGGTGGGTCGCGATGGCATCCGGGGCATAGACCCCTCCGATGCCGGCGCGGATGCATTTCAGCCCCAGATCTACATCCTCCAGATAGGAGCCATAGCGCTCATCAAAGCCCCCCAGTTGGTGCAGCACACTGCGGCGAAAAATACAGGCTGTGCCCGGCGCGATGGCAATGGCCTTCGCCGCCGAACTCCGTGGTGCCGCCGGAAGTCCGAAGCCCGCCCGCCAGGCGCAACCGCCCCGGCTCAGCAGATCATACGTTCCATCCAGCGACTTCTCGTCTCCGGCCTGCAACAGAGTGCCGGTCGCGAAACCGGCCTCGCCCGCTGCTCCCAGCAACTTCTCCATCCAGTCCGGCCGCAATTCCACGTCGCTGTTCAGGATCGCGACCCACTCCGAATCTGCCGCCCGCCAGCCGGCATTCACCGCGTGGGCAAAGCCGGTATTGGTTTCATGGCGAATCACCCGGCAGCCGTGGCGGCGCGCAACTTCGGGTGCATCGTCCGTGGATGCGTTATCCACCACCACAATCTCATCTACCGGAAGTGTCTGAGTCTGTAGGGTTTCCAGCAGCCGCGCCAGTAACTGCGCCTGGTTAAAGACCGGGATGACTGCCGTAACGCCCAAATGTGATTGTAGTGAAGCCTATTTGGTTACGGCCACTTTGTCCAGCACCGCCGCCGAACCCGACGACATCTGGTCCCAGAATCCGGTGAACCGTTTCGTCTCCGGCGCGTCGTATTGCTTCAGGTTGTTCGCCCAGCGATAACCGATAGGCTGGAAAAGCAACTCAGCCTCAATTCGGAACGGACCCTGTGCGGCACCCGTCGGAATTGAGTAACGAACCCGGTCGCCACCTGCCTGGAAGTCGGCGTCGCTGGCCGCCGCACCCCGCACCACGATATCGGCGCTGGCTTTAGCCTTCTCCAGACCCTTCGGCAGAAGGCGGTTGTCTTTTTCGTACTTCACTGCTGCCAGCAACCCCGTCGTCGGCGCGCCGGTCTGGTCCACCATGATGGCCTCATAGATCTGGACCTGGTCGGGTTTCGTGATCTCGTCGTAGTGTGGCTCAAACCGCCTGGCGTCGATATCGTTGTCGTTGCCCTGAATCATGCCGCTGGGTGCCACAGCACCGGATTCGAAGATCGCCTTACCCGCCGCATCTCGCACCGTGACGTGCAGCCAGACGCGGCGTGACGGGTACGCTGTCGGCAGCTTGTGCCCACTCAGGTTCTCCACTGAAACCGGGAACCGAAGCTGTCCGTTCGCCGCCGTCACCTCGCCCACCTGGATCTTCGCCGTTTCGCTGCTCAGATGATTCAGCGTCCGCATCGCCGCGCCTTCCAGTTCATCGGGCAGGGCATCAACGGAAAGCTCTCCCCGGAACTTATTCAGCATCCGCTGCATGAAGAAATTGCCACCGATGAAAATATGGCGGGAGAAGCCCTCACGCGGCACTCCGAGCACCTTCGTGATTGCAACATCTTCCTTTACCACCGGCATGTGGCACGCCTGGCAGCTTTTCGTGTCTTTATAGCTGCTCTCCGCCCATTCCAGATACGGCATCTGCTCCGGCAGTTCGCCCACTACCTGTCCATTCGCGCCCAGCGCCTTCGTATACAACGTGTGGCAGGTGGCACAAATTTCCGACTGCCGGAAGTACTTGCCCTGCGTCGGCACGTACCCGCCCGACGATGTCCGCATAATCCGGTTGTGGCCCTTTTCCACCTCGTACGGGCCATACTCGGCGCGTTCGCCACGGGGCTTCTTCTTGTCGATCACGTAGCCGCCGATATAGCTGTCTTTCGTACCCAGCTTTTCTTCGGTGATCTGGTGGCACAGTGAGCAGGAAACTCCGTCCTGCGCCAGCTTGCTGAGGGGCTTGTCGGCATCGAATGGCAGATGCGCAAATATCTGCGGATCCTGGCCCATTGCCTTGGAGACCGTACGCGCCATCGGCATGTGGCACACCGAGCACTCGTCTTCAATCAGTTTCTTTGACTCCGGATGGTCGATACTTTCCCGTCGGACGCCAGCCTGCCAGTAGGGATCGCGCGAAGAATTCGCCATCATCGTCGGGCGCCAGGAGATCCCGATCGAGATATCCTCGCCCTTCGAAGTGCTCAGGCCGTTATGACACGCGGAGCAGCGGTCGGAAGTCTGGAACATGTCCAGCGCTGTGTGATGCTTCGCCGCCACCAGCGGCATCGCCAAAAGGAAAAGGAGGGCCGTCCGCATGTCTATTTCCACCCTTCCCGAATTCCGCCGTCAAACCAGTCCCACAGTACATAAAACACCACCGCGGGCGACCGCCCTGCCGTATTGTTCGCCGGCATTCGCACGCCGATATCAGCCCGAATATGTTGCCTCTTGCTGAGCGTCACCTGAAACTGCGGCAGGATGTCCCAGTTCGTCTTCGCACCCGTCACCAGGTCCCGATCGGCCAGAAATTCCACCATCGGCGACCACATCCGCCCCAGCCCTTTATCCGCCTGAATTGACTTGCCCACCGCAGTCCGCAGAAAGGTGGCGCGGGGCAGCGTTCGCGTGCTGGTCGGGAATTCCATTCCGCCCTGCACCTGCACAAAGCTGTTCCCCGGCAGCGCCTGACCCAGGGCTCCAAACGTCTCAAACAGCGTCACTCCGGTGCCAAAGCCTCGATTCCGGTTTCCGGTCGGCAGCGCCACTTCGCCCTGCGCGGCCAAAATGGTGCCGGTATGCAGGTTCTGCAGCAGGACCCTCTTCAGGCCCACCCGAATGTCGCCAATCCCGCCATACCAGTTCCCCGAATCTTTCGCGGCTGAGAACGGAATGCCGATCTCCAGCTGGGTGCGCTTATTCAACCGCCGCTCGTAGGCCAGGTCATTGCTGATTGAGGGGGCGTACTTTGTGGTGATCGCCGTCGTCAGGATCGCCTCGTCCTCAGGAAAGGCCTTCTCGGTAGCCAGGGCCCGCGGGAAGTTCAGCTCGCCTTTCGGCCAGCCCGGTTCCGTGCAAAACGCCCGCAGGTACTGCACCAGTTTGTCGATCTGCTCCAGCGACAGGGCGTCTGAGAACGATGGCATAATTTCGGAAAACCCGCGTCCATGACCGCCGTAGTAGATGGTCGCCTTGTAGTCGTTCTCCCTCTCGCGCATAGAGCCGTTGCAGTCGGAAAAATCGGGGAAAGTGGACGGGCGTTCAAACACGGTGCTGGAGGGCAGCGCGCCCTTACCGTTCGACCCGTGACAACCGATGCACGCGGCCTCGAAAATCTCTTTCCCCGTGTCGAGCTTCAGGTTCCGGATCTTCGACGGAGACGCCGATACGGCGGAAGGGGCCTGCGCCAGCGCGAAGGATGCCAACAGCCCAACAAGGCCTGAGGCGTGCCAAAGAGTCCTGAATCTCATAAGGAGAGAACTCAGAATAACAAAGGCGCTGTTAAATATGTACTTTTGTTTACGTCTATTTACCGGACTGCGGTGCGGCAACTGGCGTCGGCAGTTCACCCAACTTTAGTTGCTCCCGAATCGCCTCGGCCAAACCCTCGGTCTCGGCGTCTTTGTCGTAGTCCGGGTTGGGCGTCGGCATCTCTATCGGCAGCCCGTCCAGCCATTTATTGAGCTTCGCTTTCATCGCAGCCGCTCTCTCCGGGTCCGTCGTCGCCAGATCCGTCTTCTCCCCCGGATCGGTTTTGAGGTTATAAAGCGACACCGAATCGTCTTCATACCAGCGGATGATCTTCCAGTCACCGGCCCGCATTGCGGCTCCCGGCCTGCCGCCCTGGTTCGAATAATGCGGATAGTGCCAGTAAAGCGCCTCCCGCTTCAGCGCTGCCTGCCCCTTTAGCAGCGGCACCAGGCTCACGCCATCCACCGGTCGCCCCATCGGTCGCCCAATCCCCGCCATCTGCGTAATCGTCGGATAAAAGTCCGTGCTGATTACCGGGAAATCGCTCTGCGACCTGGGCTTCGTCACTCCGGGCCAGACAATGCACAGCGGTTCCCGAATTCCGCCTTCATACAGATGCCCTTTGCCACCCTTCAGCGGCGCATTCGACGTCGCCTTCTCGCCCTTGCCCTCGGCCGCATCCAGCCCGCCGTTATCCGAAGTGAAGATGAACACCGTGTTCTCCGTCAGGCCCAGGGTGTCGATCTTCTTCACCACCCGCCCGACGCTTTCGTCGATGCTCTCCACCATCGCGGCATAAACCGGGTTATTCTGCGGTTCGTCCTGCCGGATATTTCGCCGATACCGCGCCACCGCGTCCGCCCCCGCTTCAAACGGGATATGCACCCCATAATGCGCCAGATACAGGAAAAACGGCTTCTCCGCATGGCTCTGGATGAAATCTTCCGCCGCACGCGTCAGCCGGTCCGTCAGGTACTCGCCATAATTTCCGTCCACTGGCGGATTCCCGCTCCATTGCGGATAGAAATAGCTCTTCGGACTCCCCTTGTCGGTACCACCGACATTCACGTCAAAGCCCTGTTTTTCGGGATAATACCGGACCCCGCCCAGGTGCCACTTCCCGATCGCCGCCGTCACATAACCCAGCGTTTTCAGCTCTTCCGCAATCGTGACCTCTTCCAGTGGCAGATACTGCTTCGGGTCAGTCCCCCGCAGTTTCGAATGCGGCAGCGTATGCCGTCCCGGCAGGAAGTTGGTGATCCCCAGTCGTGCCGGGTACTTGCCGGTCATGATGGCGGCCCGCGTCGGCGAGCACACCGGACAAGCCGCATAGGCGTTCGAAAAACGCATGCCCCGTGCAGCCAGCGCGTCGATATTCGGCGTCCGGTAGTAGCGGCTGCCGCTAAAGCCGACATCCCGCCATCCCATATCGTCGATCAGGATGAAGACGAAGTTGAGCGGCTTGCCATTCGTCGGCGTTTGCTGCGCGGAGTTCTGCGGAGTCGCCGTCGCCGCGAGTCCCGAAAGTGCTGCCGTACGGAGAAACTCGCGTCTTTGCATGATCGCTACAAGGCCTCCGGCGCCGCGCCCAGTGTCACCGAAACTTTGGTCGATCGTCCACCCCGGAAGATCGTCAGGTCGATCTTGTCGCCCACCCTCTTGCGGTTAATCGACCGCCGCAGCGCATCCTGGCCGTCCACTTGTTCGCCGTCGATAGCCGTAATCAGATCACCGCCGACTCCCAGTCGGTACATACCCACAATCACTGTCCGGTTCGGCCCGCGCAACCCGGCATCATCGGCAGGAGAACCTTGATCGATTCCCTCAATCAGCAGGCCGCCCGAAGCGGGTAGATTCAGCGCTTCCGCCAGATCACCCTGCACGAACAGCACGCGGCTCACGCCCAGCACGGGATGCGAAATCCGACCCGTGGTCCGGTACTCTTCCAGAATTGCTTTCACTCGGCTGACCGGCACCGCAAAACCGATACCGATACTGCCCGCTTCACCACTCCGCGTCTGCGAACCGTAAATCGCGGTGTTGATCCCGATCACGTTGCCCTTCGAATCGAACATCGGCCCGCCACTGTTGCCGGGGTTAATCGCCGCATCAGTCTGAATCAGGCCTTCCAGCGCCGTCCCGTCCTCATTCTGCAGACTCCGTCCCAGTGAGCTCACAATCCCCGTCGTCAGTGTCCCTTCCAGCCCAAACGGGTTGCCGATGGCCAGGACTTTCTGGCCCACCTGCAGGTTCTCCGAATCACCAAGCCGCACAAATGGCAGCTTCCGGCCCGCCTTAATCTTGATCAGCGCCAGATCATTCCGGCGGTCGATGCCGAGGATGTCGGCCTTGTAAGTCTTGTGGTCCGAAAGCGTGACCGTAATATTCCGCGATCCGTTGATCACGTGGTTATTCGTCACAATCTCGCCGTCTTCGTTGATGATGAAGCCCGAGCCGGTGCCCTGCGTCGGAAACACCTGGAAAAACATATCGCGCTGGTAAACAACGCTGGTAATGTTTACCGTCGCCAGGTGGTTCGTCTTGTACAGGTCGATGTTGTTTTGCTCGTCGGCGTCAAAGGTATTCGCCCCATGGGCTGTCACCGGGTCCGACCAAAGCTGCCCGCTCGACGTCAGCGGCTGCAAAACCTGCTTCAGCTTCCAGTTTCCCCTGGTAGTCAGAAACCAGAACGTCCCGACGAGGATGAGAGTGAGGATGAGTGCGCGTGGTCTCACGATGCCATTTCCCTTATCTGTTCAAATACTATTTTAGTTTGACGGCGAGTCTCATCAGGTGTCCCACCCGTATCAATCACGTGCGTTGCCACCGCCAGTTTCTCTTCCAGAGGCAATTGCCGGGCCAGTCGGGCTTCCACATCCGCCAGCGTCGCTCCCGGACGCTGTAATGCCCGCTCAATCTGCTGCTCCCGGCTGCACTTCGTCACAATCAGGTACGGAAACTGCCGGTAGCCCCCGGTTTCCACCAGAATCGCCGCAATGTAAATGACGACCGCCTTCGGCTCCTGGTTCGCAATTTTCCGAAATCTCTGCTGAGCCAGTTCATGCACCGCCGGATGCACAATCGCATTCAGTTTTGCCAGCGCCTCGGGCTTGCCAAACACCAGGCTTCCCAGCCGGGAGCGGTTAATCGACCCATCGGGATTCAGAATCTCGGGTCCGAAAGCGTCCACCGTCGGCTGAAAAGCGCTGCCGCCCGGAGCCAGCACCTCATGACCCAGTTGGTCGGCTTCAATGACTTGCGCGCCCAACTCCTTCAGTTCCGCGGCCACAAAACTCTTGCCGCTCGCGATTCCCCCGGTCAGACCTGCGATCAGCACAATCCGGTTCGGCGTTCCGCCGCTTCAATTGTGTTCCGCATCAGCATGGCGATGGTCAGCGGCCCCACGCCGCCTGGCACCGGCGTATAAGCCGACGCCAGTCGCGCCATGTCGCCCGGGTGGACATCGCCCACCAGTTGACTCCCGCGCTTCTCAAACGCCGCCATCTTGTCCAGGCCGAAAATTCGCTCCGCCTGCGCCCGGTCCGTGATCGAATTAATCCCGACGTCCACCACCACCGCACCCGGCCGGATAAAGTCGGCGGTTACCATCGCGGGACGCCCGATCGCGGCGATCAGAATGTCCGCCGACCGGCAAACGCCGGGCAAATCCGCCGTTCGTGAATGGCAGATCGTGACCGTGGCATTTTCTTCCAGCAGCAGCAGCGCCATCGGCTTGCCCACAATCGTGCTGCGGCCAATCACCACGGCATTTTTCCCCGCCATCGGGATGTCGTTGCGCTTGAGGATCTGAATCACACCAGCCGGGGTGCACGGGCGCAAGCCCGGTCGTCCCGTCGCCAGCAACCCCATGTTGTACGGATGGAAGCCGTCCACGTCCTTCTCGGGCGCCACTTCCAGCAGAACCTTCTGCGCGTCGATATGGGCAGGCAGTGGCAACTGCACCAGAATCCCGTCAATCTCGTCCCGTGAATTCAGCGCCCGCACCAGCCGCAATAGTTCCTCGGTCGTAATCGAGGGGTCCGGCGTAATCGTTTCACCGTAGATACCTACTTCCCCCGCCGTCTTCGTCTTGTTGCGCACGTAGACCTGCGACGCCGGATCAGCACCCACCAGAATCACCGCCAGCCCCGGCGGACGCCCGGTTTTCTTCAGAAAACTCTCGGCCATCGGCCGGCATTCGTCTTTAATCTGGTCGCGTGTGCGGTTGCCGTCAAGAATCAGGGCCATCGAGTCAATTCTACTTTGCCGCTGCCGGAAGTGCGAACGCGGT
>CANIHR010000255.1 GCA_947467185.1 Bryobacterales bacterium | reverse complement strand
TGATGGAGGTATCGGCCGGGATGGTCATGGTGCCGGGCTCCGGGCCGGGCTGGACTCCGGATACCCGAGGGGCGAATTGCGTAGGTGGGTTCGGCGCGGGCGCGGTATTGGTGGCCCGTGTCGGCTCACCAAATGTGATGGATTTCACGTTTTCGATGTCGTAAGTCGCAATCCGACCGTCCACCTCGATACGAATCTGGCGCGATGACCCGCCCAGGAATGTCCCTTCCACGGTGTTGCCGGACTTCAGGATGAGCTTGTCCGCCCAGGCGCCTGTTGTGGCGCCCAGCAGAATCAGTACGCCAGTGATGATGTGTTTCGTCATGAACAGTTGCTCCTGCAATGAGGAACGAATCTCAGCGCGATTTGGTTGCCGGAACGTTTCAGGCTCTGGCGTCTTTGGCGAGTTCGCCCGCGACTTTTTTGCCGTGTTCGAAGGCGGCCGTGTAGGCATCCCGACTCTGCTGGCGAGACATACCGGAGCCAGTCCGGTTGACCTTTTCGAGGCCGAGGCCGACCACGTAGGTACCGGCAAAGGCGACTGCTGCTTTGGGAATCAGCCCTCCGCCGAGCGGGATCTTGCCCACCAGTTCGCGAGCCAGCGCACGCCACCCGAAGGCCCCGGCAACGATGGTACCCAGTTCGATTTTCTGCTCTGCGAAGCCTACCGGACGGTCGTACATGGCGGCCAGTTGCAGTGCCATGCGGATCTGGTTCATGGTCAGGAAGGCGGTATCGGTGGCAAATTCGCCGACGGCCCACGGTACATCGAGGAAGCTGGGGATGACGTTCGGCAGGGCCGTCACCAAAGCGAAGAGGGCGTTCTCGCGGGAAATGCGGTAGAGGATTCGGCTGGCTGCCGCGTCGCGGAACAGCGGGAAGGTTCGGGCCAGCGCCAGTTCCAGATCGGGATTCTCTTCCAGAATCAGCCGCGCGAGGGACCCGGTTTCGTCCGATTCGAACAGGTAACCGTTGCGTGGGACAGGGACACCCGCCTCGCACAGTACGAAATCGTACCGTTCCGCGGCTTCGCTGCCGCTGGCGGAAGCGGCGCTGCTGACCGCCCGCAGCGCCTGGACGTCACTGCCCGCCGGAGCCAGAAATGCCTCCATTCGCCGGTAGGTTTCGTCGGTTGATGCCATCAGGCCGACTTGAATATCCTTCGCCGCCAGGGCTCGGATCCCTTCCGGGTTCAAGCCTGCATAGATCTTCCGGATGTCTTTCAGTACGTTCAACTGCAACTGGGGTCTCCCGTTCTCATCTTAACCAAACGGGAATTTTTGCTCTAAAGTTCCGAGGCCCTTCCGCCGATCAATTGGATGTCACAACGCTCCCTCGCCGGGAAAAGAGGTCTTTTATGCAAGGTATGACACTTCGAACGAAATTTATCGGTGGCTTCGCCGCCCTCCTGGTTATGGTTGCCGCACTCACGTTTACGTCGTTGCGGGCTATGAACTCTCTGAATACGGCACTCGACAATGTTGTCCATCGAACGTCGCTCCGTGCGGACAGGACCAATCAGGTGGTGGAGAACCTGGTGGAGGTGAGTGGCCATCAGCAGGCGCTCCTGTTGCACTCCATTCTGAGTGATACCGCCGGAGTCGAAGAGAACCGGCGGGCCGTTGCCGATGCCGAACGGCGGATCGACAGCCTGTTTGCGGAATTATTGCCGCTCATTGAGTCTGCAGCGGACAAACGGACGGCACAGGATCTGCAGGCGAAGGCGACCGCCATCCGGCCACTCAGTGATCAGGTGATGCAGTTGATCACGAAGCAGCAGATGAATGATGCACTGAAACTGGTCAGCGAAAAACTGGTACCCGCATATACCCAACTGGAGCGAAATGCCCGGGATTACCTGGTGGCTCAGCGGGAACGGATGACGAGCGACACGCAGGATGTGCAGGCCTCGGCCTCCGCGACGCGGGCGCTGGCGTTTGTCTTCGTCGGACTTACCCTGTTCTGTTCCTTCGCCATCAGTCTGGTTGTCCGCCAGATGAATAGCGCCCTGGGGGGGATGGGGTCCCAGGTGTCTGATGGAGCGCAACAGGTAGCGCGGGCGGCCAACCAGATGGGTTCGATCAGTCAGTCTTTGGCTCAGGGGGCGTCTGAGCAGGCCGTTTCCCTGGAGCAGACCTCGGCGTCCGCAGAGCAGGTGAATCAGATGGTGCAGCGCAACGCGGCGAGTTCTCGGGAGGCGGCGAATCACACGAATGACGCCAACCGCCTGCTCACGGAGGCGAACCAGAAACTGGAACAGATGCTCGATTCGATGCGGGATATCTCGTCGTCGAGTGAGCGAATCTCGAAAATCATTCGGGTCATTGATGAGATTGCCTTTCAGACCAATATTCTGTCGCTGAATGCCGCGGTGGAAGCTGCTCGCGCCGGTGAGGCCGGCATGGGGTTTGCGGTCGTAGCCGATGAAGTTCGGAACCTTGCGCAACGCTGCTCGCAGGCGGCGAAAGATACGTCGGGTCTGATCGAGGATTCGATTCAGCATTCAAAGACTGGCAAAGTCCGCCTCGATGAGGTGGCTGCGGCTATGCGACAGGTGACGTCGAGCGCCATCCAGGTCCAGCGCCTGTCGAATGAAGTGAACTCCGGCAGCGAAGAGCAGGCCCGGGCCATCGAGCAGATTTCGAAGGCGATCCTCCAGATCCAGCAGGTGACGCAGCAGACGGCGGCAAGCGCGGAAGAGGGGGCCAGCGCCGGGGCTCAGATGAGTGCTGAAGCCGAACATCTGCAGTCTGCCGTGAACCGCATGCGCGCCATGCTCGGAATGAACAACGAAGAAGGCGGAGGCCGTGGATCGTCCCGGAACGGAGATGCCAAACGCCGCCATGACGACTACTCTTACCAGACCCAGAACGCACCGCAACAAAATGAGCATTTTGCGTGGCGCTAATACACCTCAAATCGGAGCAACGGACCATGAAAGTCAATAAAATGTTTCATTTCGCGGCACCGGCCATTCTGGCCCTCTCCGCCGCCGGCGTCCTCCTCGCCCAGGATGACGCCGTACATCTCAGCCAGTCGGAAGCCGTGAAGGCCGCCAAAGAGCGACCGGCACCGGACTACCCGGCGATGGCGAAGCAGCTTCACCTGGAAGGGGAAGTTAAAGTTCAGGCTCACATAAGCGAAACGGGCGCGGTAGAGGACGTGAAGCCTCTTACCGGCAATGCGGTCCTCGCCGGGGCGGCGGTCACTGCCATGCGCCGCTGGAAGTTCACGCCTGTCGTGACCGATGGCAAAGCGCGCAAGGCGATCACGGAAATGAGCTTCTCCTTTAAGCTCTAGCCGTCATCGATATACCTCCTTTGAACTTTGGAGGTATAGAGTTTTGTGCTCAAGACGTGCTATTCAAAATGGCATGAGACGAGCCCTCGTGGCATTTCTCTCTCTCTCGGCGCTGCTTGCGGCGGGAGATACCGGTGATCGGGTCCGATACAAAGGTGGGACCGTCGCCGGAGTGGCAGCAGGAACTGCGGCCCGAATCGATCTCCTGCATGAAGATGCCCTCGCATTTGATGCAAAAGGGCGGTCGGTTCGGATTCCCTGGAAAGATATTACGACGCTGGAATACGGGATGCGAGTCAGTCGGCGCTATATGGAAGCCGTGCTCATCTCTCCGGTATTTCTGGCAGCAAAGCGCCGGACACATTACCTGACGATCGGGTATGTGGACTCGGAAGCGCGGCAGCAGGCGATGGTTCTGGAGGTCGGAAAGGATAATATCCGGCCTCTGCTGGTATCGCTGGAGGCGAAATCCGGTAAACGGATCGAGTTCCAGGACGATGAAGCCCGGAAAGCGGGGCGGGGATGATCTGGCTCTGTCCTGTCCTTCTTCTGGTTTTCGGTACAGCGATTGAACCGCAGCCCAATGTACCCGCACTGGCTCTCGTGAAGCGGATCTACGTCGATCAGCTTGGCGGGGGGAAAGTCTCTGACCAGATGCAGGATATGATCGTCGCGGCGATTCAGGGGACCGGGCTGTTTACGATTACTGAAAACCGCGAACGAGCCGATGCCGTCCTCAAGGGTTCCGGCGACGAGAGTGTCTATGCCGAGACACACTCCAGTTCGGACTCCATCGGCCTGCACGCCAGCGCCGGAGGCAGTTCCAGCAGCACCGCCCGCTCCGTTGGTTCCTCGTCCCGGCAGTATGGTTCCGCCGGGGTTACAGACAGCGAGACCTCCCGGTCTGAGGAGCGGCGACGGGAAGCGGTCGCTTCAGTTCGGCTGGTTGATACCGAGGGGGATGTCATCTGGTCCACCACCCAGGAAAGCCTGGGCGCGAAGTTCCGGGGAAGCATGGCGGATGTCGCCGATAAGGTCGCGCGGAAGCTCGCGGAAGAGACGAAATCAGCTCGTCTGGCCGCCGCCCGGATTCTGCAGACACCCCCGTCTGGCCAATAGCTTGCCCCACGCGCTAAACTGCCAATCGGTACTCACTCGATGAAGCAGATACGCCGCGTCGCCGTTCTTGGAGCCGGAACCATGGGTTCCCGCATTGCCGCTCAACTCGCTAACGCGGGTGTGCCCTCCCTCCTGTTGGATCTGGACGCGGCCACCGCGAAAAAAGGGCTCGATGCTGCCCTCAAAGGTCGCCCGCCCGCATTTTTTGTGCCGGGCAATGCTGGGTTGATCACCACCGGCGGTTTCGACACCCACATCGCCAAAATCAAGGACTGCGACTGGATCATCGAAGCAGTCTCCGAGAACCTGGCGATCAAGCGTTCGCTCTACGATCGCATCGTGGCTAACCGTACCCCGGGATCCCTCGTCTCGACGAACACCAGCGGCATCCCCCTGGCGCAAATCGCCGACGGTTACCCGGAAGAATTTCGCGAACGCTTCCTGGGGACCCATTTCTTCAACCCTCCCCGCTATCTCCACTTGGCCGAAATCATCCCTGGGCCGGCCACAAAACCAGAAATCCTCACCTTCCTCGGCGACTTCTGCGACCGGCTGCTTGGCAAAGGCGTCGTCCTCTGCAAGGACACCCCGAACTTCATCGCCAACCGCATCGGCTCCTTCTTTGGCTCCATTGTCCAGAAACTGACCGTCGACCACGACCTTTCCATCGAAGAAGTTGACGTCCTGACCGGGGAACTCATCGGTCTGCCGAAAAGCGCCAGTTACCGGCTCCTCGACATCGTCGGTCTCGACGTCTGGGCGCACGTCACCCGTAACCTGCAGGCCGCCGTCCCCAACGACCCCTTCCGTGACCTCTTCGTCCTTCCCGGCTTCCTCAACGAAATGATGGAGCGTGGCTGGCTGGGCGACAAGACAGGTCAGGGCTGCTACAAGCGGGTCGGCAAGGACCGGGAAATCTGGGCCCTCGACCGCAAGACCTTCGAATACCACCCCGCCGCGACGCCCCGTTTCGCCTCGCTCGAAACCATCCGCAAAATCGAACCCCTCGCCGACCGCCTGAAAGCGCTGGTTGCTCTCGACGATAAGGCAGGCAAGTTCCTCTGGGAAGTTTTGAGTAGCCACATCGTCTACTCGGCCCACATGGTGCCGGAAATCTCCAATCGTATCGTCGAAATCGACCGTGCCATGCGGTGGGGTTACGCCAATACTGTCGGCCCCTTCGAACTTTGGGACGCTCTGGGCTTTGAAGCCACCGCCCGCCGCATTGAAGCGGAAGGCCGCGAACTGCCGGAAAACGTGCAGAAAATGCTCGCGGCCGGAGCGACCTCCTTCTACCGCGCTGCCGACGCCGATGGCCAGCCGAAAACCCAGTACTTCGACCTCGCCGGTACCGGCTATGTCGATCTCGAACCCCGCCCCGGTGTCACCGTTCTTGCCGATGTGAAGCGCGCCCGCGGAGTCGTCAAAACCAACCCCGGAGCCTCCCTGATCGACCTCGGCGACGGCGTCATCTGCGCGGAATTCCACAGCAAGATGAACTCGCTTGGCGAGGACACGCTGCGCATGGTGCACGCCGGCCTCGCCGAACTCGAAGGCAACTTCGACGCCATGGTGATTGCCAACCAGGGTGACAACTTCTCGGTCGGCGCGAACCTGATGATGGTCCTGCTCGCTGCCCAGGAAGGCGAATGGGACGAACTGAACCTCGCCATCCATCGCTACCAGCAGCTAAACATGGCGCTGAAGTATGCGCCGAAGCCCGTGGTGGCCGCGCCGTTTGGCATGGCGCTCGGCGGCGGCTGTGAAACCCCGCTGCACTGCACCCGAATCCAGGCCTCGGCCGAACTCTACATGGGCCTGGTCGAAGTCGGTGTCGGCGTTATTCCCGGTGGCGGTGGCTGCAAGGAAATGATTATCCGTGAGCGCGACGTGAAGAAGTCATTCGAGCGCATCGGCTGGGGCAAAGTCTCCGCTTCCGCCCAGGAAGCGCGTGAATTCGGCTTCCTCCGCGGCGCCGATCGCATCTCGATGAACAAGGAACGGCTCATCGACGACGCCAAACAACTCGCGCTCTCGCTCGTCGCCGGGTACGCCCCCGGAGCCCCCCGCACCGACATCCCCGTCCCCGGCAATGAAGGTTTCGCGCTCATGAAGATGGGCGTGTGGATGGCCCGTCAGGGCGGCTACATCTCGGATTACGATGTCGTCGTCGGCGAAAAGCTGGCCCACGTCCTCTCCGGCGGCCGCCTCACCGGCAGCCAGCAGGTCTCCGAACAGTACCTGCTGGATCTCGAAAGGGAAGCCTTCCTTAGCCTTTGCGGTCGCCCCGAAACCCAGGCCCGCATCCAGCACATGCTCAAAACCGGTAAGCCACTTCGTAATTAAGAGGGATTGCCCATGAAATTGCTTCTCGGCCTGGCCGTTTTCGCGGCAACCGCTCTCGCCCAGGCACCGCCGGAATTTGAAGCAGCCACCATTCGCCGCAGTGTGTCACCAACGGCGGAGAAGGCGATCCAGTTCACACCCGGCGGCCAGTTTACCGCCCACAACGTCACGGTTGGTGAATTCGTTCCACTCGCCTTCCGGACGAGACCCGGCAGCATCGAAAACCTGCCCGGCTGGGTGGAGACGATGCGAGTGGATGTTGGCGCGAAGGCCCCGTCACAGACAGGTGAACTCGAATTGGGCCTCATGCTTCGAACCCTCTTCATCCGGGACCTGAACCTGAAATGGCACATGGAAACAAGACCGCGCGATGGATACGCGCTGGTTCTGGCTCCCGGGCGTGCAAAGCTCCAAAAAGCAGCCGCAGTCGGCCCTCCCTTATGCCAACGAGGTCGCGATCTTGTGGAATGCACGAACCTGACCCTTGCCGACCTCGCTGAGCGGCTGCCCCTGTGGGCACCTGCCGAAATTGACCGCACCATCCTCGATCAAACCGGCATCCAGGGCACATTCGACGTCAGACTCGAATGGGTCCCTCTTCGGAGCGTCGATACCACGGGCGGCCTAACCATTTTCGACGCCCTGATCAAAGAACTCGGCCTCCGACTGGTCCCCCGCAAGTTACCCCTGCCTGTGGTCGTGATCGACAACCTCGACCTGCCCCCGGCAAACTGACC
This sequence comes from Bryobacterales bacterium, assembly GCA_947467185.1. Taxonomy (GTDB): domain Bacteria; phylum Acidobacteriota; class Terriglobia; order Bryobacterales; family Bryobacteraceae; genus BOG-234. Next base: position 313 of record CANIHR010000255.1, on the reverse strand, counting down.
TACCGCCCGATGACCTTCTCCACCAGGTCCCCCAGCTGCCGCGAAGAAAACTGGTTGCCCTCCAGGTTCGCCATCAGGCGTCCATCGCGGCCAATGACCGCAGTGTGCAGCGAATGCGTCAGCAGGCCATCGTCGCGCCATGCTGTCACGCCAAAGTAGCCGCAGACCTTCTCGATTTCGGCTGGCGCACCGGTCAGAAAATGCCAACGCGCAGGGTCTGCCTTCCAGATTGACCCGTACTGCGCCAGCTTGTCCGCAGTATCATGCACCGGATCAAAGCTGATCGTCAGCAGCACCAGGTCCGCCTTCGGGA
>CANIHR010000254.1 GCA_947467185.1 Bryobacterales bacterium | reverse complement strand
GAAAACCCTCGATCTCCCGCTGATTCACTTTGAGGAATAAACGAAACCAGCGACGTTTCCCCCTCACGCAACATCCAACAACTGAGGCGCTCTCGTCGCCATCATGAATAAACGCCATCGCATCGTCATCCTCGGAGGCGGGTTCGCCGGCCTCTGCGCCACCCAGGAACTTCGCTCCGCCGACGCCGACGTTACCCTCATCGACCGCCGCAACTTCCATCTTTTCCAGCCGCTTCTCTATCAAATCGCAACCGGCTCCCTCTCGCCTGCCGACGTCTGCAGCCCCCTCCGCGCCGTCCTCAGCAGCCAGGCCAACGCGCGCGTCCTGATGGGCGAAGCCACCGCGATCGACCCAGCCGTCCGCGAAATCGCGCTCCGCAGCGGCGAAACCATTCCTTACGACACCCTCATCGTCGCCCTCGGTTCTGAAACCTCGTACTTTGGCCACGACGCCTGGCGCGAACACGCCCCCTGCCTGAAAGGCATCGAAGACGCCACCGAAATGCGCCGCCGCATTTTCACGGCCTTCGAAACCGCAGAACTCGAAGGCGTCCTCGACAGCTCTCCGTGGCTCTCCTTTGTTATCGTCGGTGGCGGTCCTACCGGCGTCGAACTGGCCGGTGCCCTTAGCGAAATCGCCCGCAAGACCCTCCGCGAAGACTTCCGCTCGATCCACCCGGAATTCGCCCAAATCACACTGCTTGACCACTCGCCGCGCCTGCTGCCCGCCCTCTCGCCGAACCTGGCGGAAAAGGCAGAAGCCGCGCTCCTCGGCCTCGGAGTCCGCGTCCGCTGCGGCGTGTTAGTCACCAATATCGACGAAAACGGTGTCCAGATGCAGTTGCCCGATGGCACCGTCACCCAGCTTCGCTCCAAAACGGTTCTCTGGGCCGGTGGCGTCAGCATGCCCGCCATCGTTCGCGATCTCGCCGCTGCCACCGGAGCGCTCACGGAACGTGGACGTATCAAGGTCCAGCCCGACCTGACCATCCCGAACCACCCCGAAATCTTCGTCGCGGGGGACATCGCCGCCCTCCAGCGCCCCGATGGCACCTGGTTGCCCGGTGTCGCCCAGGTCGCCATGCAGCAGGGGACTTATGCGGCGCGTGTCATCAAATCCCGACTGAAGAACGCCGCCACCCCGCCCGCATTTGCCTATTCCGACCGTGGCGACATGGCCGTCATCGGCCGTGCCTCCGCCGTCGCGAAGGTCTTTGGCCTGGAACTCTGGGGCTGGCCCGCCTGGCTCGTCTGGCTCTTCATCCACCTCATGTATCTGGTGGAATTCCAGAATCGCGTGGTCGTTTTCGTCCGCTGGGGCTTCCAATATCTGACCTTTTCCCGAGGTTCGCGCCTCATCACCGGCGGAGACAACCGGAAGAGTTTACTATGATGGCAAGTTCAGCCTATGAATCGCATCGCACTCGTCACCGGCGCCAGCCGCGGCATTGGCCGCTCCTGCGCCCTCGAACTGGCCAAAGCCGGCTATAAGGTCGCCCTCGCCGCCCGCCAGACCGACAAACTGGAAGAAGTCGCCGCCGAGATCCGCGCTCTCGGAGCCGAGGCCTATGTCGTCGCGCTCGACCTCGCCTCCCAGGACTCCATCAAGGCCGCGTTCGCCAAAGTCGCCGCTGAATTCGGCCGCGTCGAAGTGCTGGTCAACAACGCCGGCATGACGAAGGACAACCTTGCCCTCCGCATGAAGGCCGACGACTGGAATCTGGTCCTGCAGACCAACCTGACCGGCGCCTTCTTCTGCATCCAGCAGGTGATTTCGCCCATGATGAAGGAGCGCTGGGGCCGCATCATCAACATCGCGTCCGTAGTGGGCCAGTCGGGCAATCCGGGCCAGGCGAACTACGTGGCTTCCAAGGCCGGGTTGCTCGGCCTCACCAAGTCGCTCGCCCAGGAACTGGCTTCGCGGAACATCACCGTCAACGCCGTCGCACCTGGCTTTATCGAAACAGATATGACGAACGTTCTGAAGGACGAACAGAAGGCCCGCATCACCCAGGCCATCCCGATGGGCCGCATTGGCCGCTCGGAAGAAGTCGCCGCCGCCGTCCGTTTTCTGGCCAGCGACGAAGCCTCCTACATCACCGGTAACGTCATTGACGTCAACGGTGGCATGTATATGAGGTAGTCAAAAATTCTGCTATACTCGAATTTGCAAGGTCGAGCCAAAGAAGTGGGCGCAAGCCCACTTTTTTATTGCACCGGGCCATATATATGCCGTTGAAGACAAAGGAAGAGATGATCGCGTGCGTCGAGCGCCTCGCTACCCAGGTAGCGGAAGCGGCCGGCCTCGAATTGTTTGAGGTTGAGCTGAAGGGCAGCGGCCGCAGTCATTACCTTCGTGTCTACCTGGACAAGCCTGTTGCAGCCGATGCGGAGCCCGGGGAACTGCCTCCGGGTGTGACTCATGAGGACTGCGAAAAGGTCTCCCGCGACCTGAGTGAGCTTCTGGATAAAGAGGATCCGATCCCCGGAACCTACAGCCTGGAAGTCTCCTCGCCTGGCGTGGAACGGCCGCTGAAGCGGTGGAAAGACTGGGCGCGGTTCTGTGGTCAGCCTGCCAAAGTCACCCTCCGCGAAGCGATTGAAGACGGCAAGCTGAAGAGCTTCGAAGGCGTCATTACTGAAGCTGCGGAAGCCGACAAGACGATTACGGTCGATCTCGGCCGGAACCGGTCCGTTACTTTTCCCTTTGACCTTGTCAGCAAGGCCCACCTGAAGTTTGAGTGGTAAGTTTTTTGACCCATTTGGATACCGAGGCATAACGTGGACAGCATCTATCAGTCGATCGAAATCCTGAGCAAAGAGAAGGGCATTGACGCCCAGATTGTGCTTGATGCCGTGAAAGACGCCATGTTGCTGGCGGCTCGCAAGCACTTCCGCACGAACGAAAATTACGAAGCGGATTTCAGTGGCAAAGAAGGCCTGAAGCTTTACGCAGTCAAAACCGTCGTTGAAGCCGTCGCCGACCCCGCCGTCGAGATGACGCTGAACGAAGCGAAGCGCCTCGACCCGACTGCCGACATCGGCTCCGTCATCCGCATCTCGAAGCCGACCGACGCCCTGGGCCGCATCTCCGCGCAGACCGCCAAGCAGGTCATCTTCCAGAAGGTTCGGGAAGCCGAGCGCGACACCATTTACCGCGAATACGCTGATCGCGTTGGCGAGCTCGTCAACACCACCATCAAGCGCGTCGAAGGCATGGATCTGGTAGTCGACGTCGGCAAGACCGAAGCCCGGTTGCCGAAGCGCGAACAGTCGCGGCTCGAAACCTTCAACGCCGGTGACCGCGTCCGCTGCGTCATCAAGATGGTCGATAAGTCGGCCAAGGGCCCCGGTGTGGTTGTTTCCCGCGCCGATGGCGACCTGGTTCGCCGCCTGTTCGAGCAGGAAGTCCCCGAAATTTACGACGGCACCGTTACCATCCGGGCCTGCGCCCGTGAAGCCGGCGAACGGACCAAGATTGCGGTGCAGAGCAAGGACCGCGATGTGGATTCGGTCGGCGCCTGCGTCGGCATGAAGGGCATGCGTGTCCAGTCGATCATCCGCGAACTGCGCGGTGAAAAGATCGACATCATTGAGTGGTCGGAAGATCCGGTTAGCTTCGCGACCCACGCCCTGAGCCCGGCCAAGATCACCCGCGTGAACGTGATCGACCCCGAAGAGCGCCACATGGAAGTCATCGTGGATGACACCCAGCTCTCACTCGCCATCGGTAAGCGCGGCCAGAACGTCCGGCTTGCAGCCAAGCTGATGGGCTGGAAGATCGATATCAAGAGCGAAGAAGAGAAGCGCCAGGAGATGCAGAACGCCGCGACGTTGCTCTCCACCGGCGTTCCGGTTTCGACGCTGATCGACTACGGTCTGGCCGAATCGACTGTGGATGCGCTCGTGCAGGGAGATATTGGCACGGTGGAAAAGGTCGGTAGCATGACGCCGGAACAGCTGGAATCCATCCCCGGCATCGACGGTCAGGCTGTGGCTCACATCCAGCAGGCCATCAATTCTTATTACGGGCAGGAATATTCGCAGGAAGCCGAAGCCGGGGAAGTTCCGGTTGAAGTTGCTGCGGACGCTGTTGAGGAAGCCACCGAAGTGGCCGCTGAAGAAGCGGCTGTTGAGGCCGAAAGTGGTGAAATCGCAGAAGATGGCGGCTCTGCTACGATAGTGGAACCAGTAGAACAGGCCTAAAGTCCCCGGCACACTGCGTGTCGGGCCTCGGTCCGTGGGAGAATCCGGCGCTCTAAGTCTGCCGGAATGCTTTGGTTGTGGAATGCTGATTTGCGCGAAGGCTACGGCGCGGGCAGCGGGCAGGTATAGAAACTTTTGAATACGAGCAAGATCCGAATCAATGAGTTGGCGCGGCAGATGGAAGTGAAGTCGCGCGACCTCATCGAAAAAATCCGCGAACTCGGCCTGGCCGAGGGCGTGACCCATTCGAGCTCAATCGACGACGACGTAGCGGACAAAGTTCGCAAGTATTATGCGGGCGATACGTCCACCGTCCGGATCCGTCCGGTCGTAACAGAGCAGGCTGAGACTCATGAGACCCCTGCCACGGTCTCCGAACCCCGCAAGATTGTGCGGGAAGCGGTGATGACCGCCGGGGGAGGTGTCGGTTCTGTCGGCTCCGTTGTTACGGACCGCCCCGTTGCACCCGCCCCGTCCGCCCGGGATCAGGCAAGCAAAGACGAAGCCACCAAAGACGAAGAGAAGGAAGAGTCGCTGCGTCCCCGCGCTCTGCCTCTGCGCCCGCCACTTCTGGGTCGCGGCAGCCCCATTCAGCCGCCACTTGGAACCCGCCCGCCGTCGCTGCCTCTGGCTCCGCCGGTGCGTCCGCCCGCAGTCCATCTCGAGAAGCCGCACGCTGAGAAGCCGCACGTCGAAAAGCCCGTTGAAGTAAAGGCTCCTGTCGAAGTAAAGGCTGCGGAACCGAAGGCTGCCGACGCGAAGCCCGAAGTTCCGAAGGCTCCGGAAGCACGCCCGGCCGCGCCGCTGGCTCCGCCCGTTTCGGCCACACCTGGCCGTCCGACGCCGCCTCCGGCCCGTCCGATTCCCACCGCGCCGACGCGCCCTGGTCAGATTCTGTCCGGTCCCCGGCAGCCGCTGCCGCCCGTCGCGCCGCCCGTGCCGCGTCCGCCCAGCCAGGTTCGTCCTGGTGCGCCGATTGCTCCGCCGCCCCGTCCGGTTTCCGCCGCTCCGGGCGCGCCGGCTCCCCGAAACATTCAGCCGCAGGGTCACCAGCACCCGACCGGCCCTGGTGGTCCTCCTCCCGGAGCTCCGCCCCGCCGTCCTATTGGCCCGCCTCCGGGTCAAGGTGGCACAGGCCAGCATGCTGGTCCTGGTGCGGCTCGTCCGCCCCTCGCCGGTCAGCCGATCGCGCGCCCCACGGTGCCGCCTCGTCCCGACCTCGTTGCCAAGCTCGGCCAGCAACAGCAGCAGCGCGCGCCCATGCCTGGTCAGGCTCCGCCGCGTCCGAACATTCCATTGCGGCCGCAGTCGCCGCGTCCCGGTCAGCCCCTGTATCAGGGCCCGGCGCGCCCCGGCCAGCCGTCTTCGCCTCAGGCCCGCGGACCTCGTCCGGGCATGCCGTCGGGTCCCGGTGGACCTGGTGGACCCGGTGCCTACCGCCCCGGCGGACCTCGTCCGATGCACCCCACCTCGCGTGGGGGCCCGCTCCTTCCTGGCGCACCGCCACCTTCTCCGGATCAGGCCGGACGCCGTCCTCCGCAGCACCAGAGCCGGCCGCGCCAGCGCCACAAGGAAGATCACGAAAAGCTCCTCCGGCCGTCGCGCCGCGAGATGGCGGCTCCTCCGCCCATCAACCGCGACATCACCATTTCGGAAGGCATCACTGTAAAGGAGCTCTCCGAAAAGCTGGACGTGAAGTCGAACTTCGTCATCAAGAAGCTGGTGGACCGTGGCATCTTCGCCACCATCAACCAGACTCTGGATGGCAAGCTCGCCAACGATATTGCCCGTGAATTTGGCGCCTCTACCTCGACCGTTACGTACGAGGAAGAAGCCATGCAGGAAGTGGAAGTCGCCGAAGTGGATGGCGATCTCACCCGCCGGCCGCCCGTGGTCACCATCATGGGCCACGTCGATCACGGTAAGACCTCGCTGCTCGATTCGATCCGTGTCGCCAACGTGGCCGGACGCGAAGCCGGTGGCATCACGCAGCACATTGGCGCGTATCATGTCGAGAAGAACGGCAACAAGATCGTCTTCATCGATACGCCTGGTCACGAAGCGTTCACCCGCATGCGTGCTCGCGGCGCCAAGGTAACCGACATTGTGGTTCTGGTGGTCGCAGCGGACGACGGCGTTATGCCGCAGACGCTGGAGGCCATCGACCATGCCCGGGCCGCCAAGGTTCCGATCATCGTGGCGATCAACAAGATCGACAAGATCGATGCCCAGCCCGACCGTATCAAACAGCAGCTCTCCGATCGCGGCCTCTTGGCTGAAGACTGGGGTGGCGACGTTGTCATGGTTCCGGTTTCGGCCCGCAACGGCCAGAATCTGGATCTGCTGCTGGAAATGATCCTCCTCGTGGCCGAAATGCTGGATCTGAAGGCCAACGTCACGCGTCCGGCGATGGCGACTGTGCTCGAAGCCAAGCTCGACCGCGGTCGTGGTCCGGTTGCCACCGTGCTGGTGCGCAACGGTACGCTGCGGGTCGGCGACTACTTCATCTGCGGAACGGTCTTTGGCCGCGTCCGCGCCATGCTGGACGATTTGGGTCAGCAGACGAAGGAAGTTCCGCCGTCGATGCCTGTGGAAGTCCTCGGTCTGGAAAATCTGCCGGAAGCCGGCGATAACTTCCAGGTCGTGACCGATCTGGCGAAAGCCAAGCAGATCGTTATCTACCGTGCGGAAAAAGAACGCGCGGCGCAGATGGCGAAGGGCGGGCGTATCACGCTCGAACAGTTCAACAAGATGGGTGCCGCCGGGGAAGTCAAAGAACTGGCCATCATCCTCAAAGCCGACGTGGGCGGGTCCGCCGAAGTTCTCAAGGACACCCTCGAACGGCTCTCGACCGACAAGGTCACGATTCGCGTGCTGCGTGCCGGTGTCGGCGCCATCAACGAATCGGACGTCGATCTGGCGGTTGCGTCGGAAGCCATCGTTATCGGCTTCAATGTGCGGCCGGAACGCAACGCCTCGGCTCTGGCTGAGCGCGAAAAGGTTGACCTCCGTCTCCACACGATCATCTACGAATTGATCGACGAGATGAAGAAAGCCATGTCGGGACTGCTGGCTCCCGTCTTCAAGGAACAGTACAAGGGCCGGGCCGAGATTCGCGAAGTGTTCCGCGTTTCGAAGATCGGGACCGTGGCTGGTTGCCTTGTCGTCGACGGCAGCATCTCGCGCGACTCGCAGGTTCGTATCCTGCGCGACAATATCGTGGTTCATACCGGCAAGATTGGCTCGCTGCGTCGCTTCAAAGACGATGCCAGCGAAGTCCGCGGCGGGATGGAGTGCGGTATTACGATCGACAACTTCAATGACGTCCACCAGGGCGACATTATCGAAGGCTTCACCATGCAAAGGGTGGCCGTCGAAACCATCTAGTGCCGTATGGCAACTGTCGGAGTTCTCACGATGGAGTTGCGCATCGAACATGCGCATTCCCTCAAAGAGAAACGTCATGTCGTCCGCAGCCTGAAAGACAGGCTGCGGGAGAAGTTCAATGTGTCGATCTCCGAGATCGACGATATGGACCTGCATAACAGCGCCGTGCTGGCCGCTGCTGTGGTATCCCCAAGTCGTGACTTCGCGTCGAAGGTATTAGACGGTGTGGAGCGTGAAGCTGAATCCCTTGT
>CANIHR010000253.1 GCA_947467185.1 Bryobacterales bacterium | reverse complement strand
TGCCCGGTTCTCCTGTCTCGATGAGCGTCTCGTTCGATGGCAAGCTGGCCTGGTGTTCGGTGCAGGATATGGATACGGTCTACGTCATCTCGGTCGCGAAGCGAAAGATCGTGAAGACTTTTAAAACGCCCCCTGGGGCCAAACCAGACCCGGTCCGCGAACTTGGCGGGACAGCCACGGTGGAACTCGATGGTGACGTTCGCTAACGAGTTGGATGAACTAACCTCGGCTTGAGCGCAGCCAGTTGTTTCTGCTGTTCCGGCGTTAGTACCGAAGCAGATTTCTCCGCCAGACTTGCCGCCCCCGCAGTACCGCTCTCCGCAGCCAGTTGAACCCACGCGGTCCCCTGCACCGTGTCGTCACCAGCGGCCAGCAACATGGCCCCCAGATGCAACTGGCAGGCGCCGAACCCGTCCGCCGCGCACATCCGAAAGTACTCTCGGGAGGTTCGGAGATTCTTGTCCACACCATTGCCCTGTTGGTAGCGATTTCCCAACTCCGCCTGTGCGGGTGCGCTGCCGGATTTGGCCGCCTGGTCGAGGAGCTTCCGAATTCTGTCCGGCGTCGGTGCCGCCAATTCACCCCGCGACCACGCCATCGCCAGTTCATACATGCCAGGTCCGTACTTCTTGCTCGCCGCCTTCTGAATCCGTGCCAGCGCCGCCGCTTCGTCCTTTGGAAGGTTTTCACCTCGCTTCATCCACAGTGCGGTTTGGACCAGAGCGGGCGGATAGTCTTTGGACGCCAGGCTCTGCAGGGCGGCTATTGCCCTCCCTTTCCTGTCAGGCACAGCCAAATCTGTGATTGCCGCATTCCATTTTGTTCGGAGATCTTCTTCCTTGTGATCAAACGTCCCGGCATCAAAATTGACCTCGACCTCTGCACGGATACGCACGGGGGCACCATCTTTCATGCCTGCTTTGAACTTCCATCGCTGTACGGCCTCGACTGCCTTTTCGTCCAGACCAAACCCCAGAGGGCTGATAACCTCGATTTCTTCCGGCGTACCGACTTCAGTCACAACAATCCGGAGCAAAACCCGCCCGGACAGGCGAGCACTTTTCGCCTCTTCCGTGTACTGCGGATCGACCTTCTTTAACAGGGACGGCGCGGTGACGCCCTTGCCCATCGGTACAGTCGGAGCCTGTCCGAACGCACCACCCACGGTGGCAAGGAGCCAAATGGTCGCGCAGAGAAATCTCATCTGTCGGATTTTCTCACGTTCGGAGATAAAGGGGAATTATTCGAACTCAATCGCAGAGATAATGAGCGAACGTTCCCGATCATCGGCGTCCGACGCGGGTAACGCCTTATCGGCGGTGAATTGAATCTCCGCTCCGGTCCTTCCCTGCTCGCCCAGCTTTCGAAGGATGGTCCAGGCCCCGGCCACCGACAAAACCTCGCTCCGAACGTCCCTGCCGTTCACCTGGATGCCCAGACGTATCGGGCCGAGTTCTTGCAGAACCACTTCCGGCAGGTAGCCCCGGACTGTAACCACCTCGCGGGGCTGATCGATGCGGACCGAAAACTGTCGGGATACCCAGCGCCAGCCAGTATCTTCAACTTCATAGAAGCCGGTGACGAGTTCTACGTTCGCCATGCCGTACCGGCTGCGAAGGAGACAGAACGCCCGTTCATCCCGCTCTTTCGAGGTCGGGTCTGAGTTCACGGTATCTCCCGAGGTAAACATCTCCACCACATCCCAGTGCGTTCTGGAAATCAGTCGCCGGAGACCTTCTTCATTGAAGATCCAGTAATTGCTGTCATCCGCATTGAGCTCGTCGGCCGCCAGCAGGTAGGCCATCGGATGGTGCGGAGGCATAGGAGTGCCATCCGGGAAGCGTCGGGCGATTCGGGTACTAAGCAGGCAATAATCGCAGCTCTTCGCCAGCCGTTCCAGAGCGTAAAACGGATTCTTCAGGTGGTAGAGGATACCGAGAAACACGACCAGGCGGAAGCGTTCTTTCGGCAGCGAGAACTGGGAGTCGATGTCCGCTTCGAGGACTCCGACCGACGAACCCAGCAAATCGCGCAGGGTGCGAATCCCTCGCATCCCGTTGTGATTCGTGGAGGGGTGGTCAATCACCGAGACAGAGAACCCCAGACTCTCCAGAAGAAACGCAAGATCGCCATCCGCACAGCCAATATCGAGGATGCGACCTCCCGTACCGGGAAATATCGCATCATGGCGACCGGAGAGCAGGCGGTCGATATGACCCGCGTTCGTTAGCGAGTCGTAGGGATACCACTCAAATGTCTGCGGAGCCGAGTTCCGAACAGCCTCCAGCTTCTTCCGAAACCGGGCGGCTGCCGGCAGCAGTTCAAAACCCATGCACTCAGTTTGGCAGTTGGGCGGGTAGCGCCGAAGCCTGGGTGATGCGGCCAGCTTTCGCCTCGGACAGCGAAACCTTGTTGGCTTCGAGAATCGTGCCGGTATTCTGGTCCAGATTCGTCCGGGCGTTGCGGTAAGCCACCAGCGTTGCCAGTTCGGACGCACGGGCGTTCGCCAGGTCTCGGGCAATCTGCGTCACGGTATAGGTGGTGGATTCCCCGGCGGAGAACTTCTTTTGCTCCGCTTCGAATAGTTTCTCCTGCAGCTTTCGGTTCTCGGCAGACGCCTCATAACGAACCCGCGCCTGCTGAATCGCGACCACGGCATTCGTCACATCCACGGCGACCTGATTCTTTTCCTTTGCGGCATTCAATTCCTGCTGGCGAGTCGAAAGCTGATCGATCCCCTGATCGGCGAGTGCCTGTCGGTTGTTAATGGTCACGCGACCAAATATCCCCGCACTCTCGGTGGGGAAATTCTGCCGCAGAACCTGGCCAAGCGCCGTGCCCAGACCACCCTTAAAGTAAGGATCAGCCGTAACGCCCCGCACCACTTTCGGTGTGCCGGCAAGGCCAGAAGCCGTCCGGGTTCCGAAGACCTGCACTGCCGGCAGGATACCGTTTGCAGTACCGAGATTCGCAATCTCAGTGGCCTTCAGGCTATTCTCCGTCGCCTTGATATCAGGCCGATTGGCGTAAGCCATCTTTACGAGCTCGGTAACCGGCGGTAGATTGTCCGCGTCGGGCAGAGCCAGCGAATCCAGCGGCACAACCGAAACACCCTGCAACGCCGGTTCCGCCAGGCCCGTGCGGCTCATCAGGTTCTTTAAGGTCACCTGCCGCTGTTCCAGGGTGACATCGGAATTGGTCAGCGCGAGCCTGGCCTGGGCAACCTGATTCTTCGCCGTCACTACGTCGAGTTGTGCCACGGCGCCAAGTTCGAGACGACGAGAGGTTTCGGTCAGGAACTTCTCGGCGGTTTCCAGGGCATTCCGTTTGGCTGAAAGGTCCATGTAGTCGCCCACCAGGCCGTAATAGGCATTCAACACCTGGGAGACGGTCCTGGTCACCTGCGTGCGGAAGGTATTGTCCGACATCGCGAGATTCATCTTCGCTACGGTGATATTTCGCGAGCCTAGCTTGATGCCGCGGCCCTGGAGGAGGTTATGCTGTGCGGAAATCGACAGCGTAGCCGATTCCGATGGGTTCAAAATATTGGAAGGTGAGTTCTCACTCAGGTACCTGCCACTGTATGTCAGGGTGACACTGCCGCCCGAGACGAAGCCCTGCTGAATCGACCCCGAGTTCGCGCGAGTGTTCTGCACGATCACCTGGGTTACGGACTGCGTGGCGTTGGCCTGCGGCAGACTGCGGTGAGCGAATGCGGAGGTTTCCTGGAAGGTTGCGTCAAGGGTCTGGGTTACGGGACCAATCTGCGAAATCGTCGCGTTGCCCGATTGCCGCGAAATACCGCTGTTGCCGCCCGTCACGCCGGCCGCCTGCTGGCTACCGAGCACACCCTGGCCCGCGGTGTTAGCCGAAGCCTGACTCGAAGCGCTGGGGACGCCGGGCAACGCACCACCGGCCTGCGCACGCTCCAGACGCCAGTCCAGCATGGAGAAGTTGTAGCGGGAGACTTCGATATCGATGTTGTTTTCGAGCGCCAGCGCGATTGCGTCCTGGGCCGTCAGATACAGCTTCCCCGCCTTGATCAGCGATCCGAAGCGACTGGAATTACCGAGGCGTACCGGGGGTATTTCAGCCTCCCGATAGGGGCGGCGATAGAACGGGCCCGTGGGGCGAACAGCCTCAATGGTGCCCAATTGCTGGGCTTCGGCCATCGAGACGAAACAGCAAAGGCCGCACGCAACTATCTGGCGGATACGCATTGTGGTCACCGGGGCGTCACCGCTGCGGAAACTTTACCGGCCATGGCTTCAGCCAGTGAGATGTGATTTACGTCGAGCGTGGAACCAATCGCCTGTTCCAGCGCGATCCGGGCATGGCTGTAATTGGCCATCGCCTGAACTTCCGAACTCTGGGCACTTGCCAGGTCCCGCTGATCCTGCACGACCTGGTAGGGGGTGGCGGCCCCGAGTTCGTATTTACGTTTGTCTCCTTCGAAGGTCGCTTCGGAGAGTTTGCGAGCTTCCACGGAGGCTTCGTAGCGAACGCGAGCCTGCTGGATGCCAATCACCGCGTTCTGAACATCGACGCGAACCTGATTGATCTGCTTCTGCAGTGCCAGTTCGCTCTGCCGCAGTTCCAGCATGGTGGTTGCGTAATCCGATTGTGCCGCGCGGTTGCGGAGAGGAATGTTGACCGAGAAACCAGCCGAGTAGTTGGGATAGTTGCGCCGCAGGATCTGCGCCAGGGCATTGCCGAAACCGCCGGCAAACACGGGGACGCCACCCTGGGCCAGCGCAAATGCGGTTGCATCACCCGACAGACCGTTATTTGTCATCTGGGCGAAGGCCTGCAGCGAGGGTTTCAGAGAACTCTTCACACCCGCCAGGTTCATCTTCGTGCTTTCCAGATTGATCCGGTCGGTTTCCAGTTCCACACGAGCTTCCAGCGCCTGGAGCACCAGTTGGTCGATCGGCTTCAATTCATCTTTTTCGGGAATCACGATCTTATCGAGCGCCACAATGTGCACACTGGCAAGATCGGTGGTGCCAACTCCGGCCCTGCTGAGGACGTTCTTCAGAATCGTTTCCTGCTGCAATTGGTTGGTCTGAGAAATCAGTAAGTCCTGCTTCGCAGCGAACAGTTGCGATTGTGCGCGGGTCACTTCGATCTCGGCCAGGGTGCCAATCTGCACCTGACGTTTGTTGTTGTCGAGCAACTGCTGAGCGGTATTGACCGCCTGCTGGCGCGATTTCACATCCTCACTGAAGCCAACCAGATCCCAGTAAAGGTTGAGGGCGGCGCTAACAGTAGTAACCACCTGTTGCTTGAACTGCAAATCCGTGACCTTCAGATTGTTCTTCTGGACCCGAATGTTGCGGGTGTTCACCGCACGCCCGAAACCATTCAGCAGGTTCTGGGTTAACTGGACATCGAGGTTAGCGGAAGTATAAGGATTGAGGCTGTAAAACGCCGAGTTGACCTTCTGGTACTGGCTGGAGAAACTGGCGGTTCCGGACAGACCGAAATCAGTCGCCTGCGAGTAGGATGCCTGGAACGTGCGGGTCCCGATAACCAGGGACTGGGTACCACTAAGCAGCGTATTGCTCTGCGGAATCGTCTGGTGCTGAAACTGGGCGAACGCCGAGATCGAGGGGTCAAGCGATGGAATCGACGGGCCAAGCTGCGTCAGAACGCTGGAATTGACGCCACCGCCCGAAGCCGCCGGGGCACCGTTAGTATTGATGCTGACGCCTGCAAGGCTGACCGAAGTGGGCCCAGCCGCGACACCCTGCCCAACACTGCGCAGCAGACCGCCGCCCTGGGCGCGCCGCAGAACTTCGCGGGCCAGCAGGGGGCCGTACCGCTGCACTTCAATGTCAATATTGTTTTCCAGCACCAGTGCGACCACATCCTGCGCTGTCAGATAGAGGTTCCCTGCTTTTATCAGGGCATCCAGACGGGAGGTGTTCGCGAGGTTAATCGGCGGCACCGTGCGTGGCTGGTAGTTCTTGATGAGCCAGCCGGCTCGGGTCGGAGCCGGTTCATCAATGCGGATTGAGGTCTGGGCAGTCGCAGGGAAAGTCGCCAGAGCCGCGGCGAGGGTCATAGCTACGATTCTGGTGGTTAGCAGTCGGAAACGGCTCTGGCCGACCCGCAGAAAAAACGGGACAGGCGGACGGCGATCTTGTTGATCCATCATCTACTTAAAGCCTTACGGCTGAGACCTCTCATTGGTTCGCTAAAAAGATGCGGTGCGCGCCAAAATAATGTGGGAAATGGGGTGCTGACGGCAGCCACAAAAGGGCTTACCCTCTCAGATGTTATAGTAGCCGTTGCAGATGTCACAATTGGGCCCTAAAGCTGGCGAAACTCTTCAACTCTTTCAGGATACAGGGGCTTACCTGACAGGCCACTTCCGCCTCACCAGTGGAAAGCACAGCCCGAACTACCTCCAGTCGGCGATCGTGCTGCAGCATCCTGCGCATGCCGAGACACTGGGGCGGCACCTGGCGGCGAAGCTCCAGGAAATGGCGGGTGGAGAGAAGATCGATCTGGTAGTTGCTCCCGCGCTGGGTGGTCTGATTATTGGGCACGAAGTTGCCCGTGCACTCGGTGTTCCGTTCCAGTTCACCGAACGTGATGCCGACCGGAAGATGAGCCTGCGCCGCGGGTTCGATATCCCGGCGGGTACCCGCGTGGTCGTCGTGGAAGATGTCATCACCACCGGCGGCAGTACCCGCGAAGTGATTGAAATCATGGAAGCGAAGTCGGCGAAGGTTCTGGCGGCCGGCTCCATCATCGACCGGAGCGGGGGCGCGGCAGATGTCGGCGCACCGCGTACGGCTCTCGAAACGTTGCAGGTCGTGGCCTACGATCCGGCGACCTGTCCCCTCTGTGCCGCCGGTACCACAGCCGAGAAACCCGGCTCCCGCCCGGTTTAGGTTCTTCGCCTATCTACGACAACAATTGTCGCAATTTAACCTGTTGACAACAGGCGACATGAATGCCAGAATCGATACAGGACTAAATCTGTCCGGTATCTCTTTCCTGGCGCAATGCTCAAGCTCACAAAAAAAGCCGACTACGGATTAATCGCTCTGCGCCACCTGGCGTCGATTCCGACGGCGACTGCGTCCACCAAAGAAATCGCGGACACGTACCATCTGCCGGTGCCGCTGCTCGCGAAAGTCCTGCAGCGCCTCACCCAGACCAAGATCCTCATTTCTGTCGCCGGGACGAATGGTGGTTACCGCCTCGCCCGCGACGCTTCGAAAATCAGCGCCCTCGAAGTAGTCCGCGCCATCGACGGCCCCGTTATTCTGACCCATTGCTTCACCGACCACGGCTCCTGCGACCAGTCCGACAACTGCACCGTCCGCGAGCCACTGCGCCGTGTCCACGAAGCCATTCTCGACGTTCTCAACCGCTTCACCATTGATGACCTGGCAGAGCCTGTGGCCCAGCCCCGCGCTTCAAAGCTGACGCCTCTGCCCACTCCCCTGCATCAAGTAATCAACAGCCTGCAACCGGTCTCTAACTAAACGACATGAAATCGCCCATCTATCTCGATAACCACGCAACGACCCGCGTTGACCCCCGCGTCGTGGAAGCGATGCTTCCCTACTTCACCGAGAAATTCGGTAACTCCGCCAGCCGGAACCACGAGTTTGGCTGGGCCGCCGAACAGGGCGTGGAACTCGCCCGCAAGCAGGTCGCCAGCCTGATCGGCGCCAACGCGAAGGAAATCATCTTCACCTCGGGCGCCACCGAGTCCGACAACCTTGCCATCAAGGGCGTCGCCGAGATGTATGCCGAAAAGGGCAACCACATCATTACGGCCGCCACCGAGCACAAGGCTGTCCTCGACACCTGCAAAAAGCTGGAAAAGCAGGGCTACCG
>CANIHR010000252.1 GCA_947467185.1 Bryobacterales bacterium | reverse complement strand
TCCCCAGCCGGCGCACCGCTTCCGTATGCACGCGCCCCATGAAGCCCGTCCCGAATAAAGCTGCTTTTATTTTGGTCATCTGATTTTCTGCAATTCGATCAACCAAAATATCGCATCCCCCCGCGAAAAGCGAGACGCCGTCTTAAGCCCCTGCCCCACGCTAAAATCAACTATGCGCCCGCGCCGTCTCCGCACCGTTTTTGGGCTAACCCTCCTCACGGTCTTCCAGCTTGCCGTCTCCCAGCTAAGCGTCTCTCAGTTAACGGCGGAAGTCCGCACCCTCACCATCCTCCACACCAACGACCTCCACTCCCGCCTCACCCCCCTCGCCAACCACCACGGCGGTTTCGCCAACCTCGCCACCGTCATCCGCGACCAGCAAAAAGGCTGCACCGACTGCATCCTCCTCAACGCCGGCGACCTCGCCCAGGGCACCCCCGTCTCCACCATCTACAAAGCCGCCCCCGTCTTCGAAATCGCCAACCTCTTCGGCTTCGACGCCTTCGCCCTCGGCAACCACGACTTCGACTACGGCTGGCAGCAAACCCGCAACTTCATCGAAATGTCGAAGTACCCCATGGTCTCCGCCAACGTCGTCGACGCCCAAAACCACACCCTCACCCCCAACCCCTGGCTCATCCTCAAAGTCAACGGCCTCCGCGTCGGCATCATCGGCGCCATGACCGATAACCTCCGCTTCCTCACCACCACCTCCCTCCTCGGCGAGTGGCACACCACCCCCGTCGTCGAAACCGTCCGCCGCTACGTCGCCGAGCTCCGCCCCCAAACCGACCTCATCGTCGTCCTCGCCCACATCGGCCCCGAAGAGGAAAAAGCCTTCCTCGCTGAACCCAACGTCCCCGTCATCGTCTCCGGCCACCTCCACAACGGCATGGACCACGCGCAAACCACCCCTGACCACATCCTCGTCCGCGTCCGCGGCTACGGCGAACAGCTCGGCCGCCTCGAACTCAAAGTCGATACCGACACCAAGTCCGTCACCTCCTTCACCTGGAAGCCCATCCTCATCGACGCCGACACCACCAAACCCGCCGAAGACGTCGCCGCCCTCGTCAAACTCTGGGAAGACAAAGTCGCCGAAGTCGTCGACCACCCCCTCGCCACCTCCAAACGCCAGCTCACCAAAGCCGAAGTCCGCACCCTCCTCGAGCAGGCCATGATCCAGGCCACCGGCGCCGACTTCGCCTTCATGAACTCCGGCGGCGTCCGCGACATCCTCCCCCAGGGCCAGCTCCTCGTCCGCCACGTCTGGAACATCATGCCCTTCGACAACCGCGTCTCCTGGGGCGTCTTCAAGGGCCGCGACCTCCCCGAGATCATCAAAAAGGACCGCCAGATCGATCCCGAAAAGGACTACAAACTCGCCGTCCCCGACTTCGTCGCCGAGAACCAGGCCGCCCCCGACACCCTCCACACCAAAGGCCTGAAATTCGAAGGCGACTCCGGCCTCCTCCGCGACGCCCTCGAAACCCTCATCCGCAACCGCAAGGTGATCGAATAATGGCCGACTTCACTCTCCCGCTCCATTCCGAAACCCCCGCAGAATGGGCCCGCCAGGTCCTGCAGGACCCCATCGCGCTCCTCATGGACCACGCGTTTCTGGAAAAGAAGGCCGCCAACAACGCCATGGCGCTGCTCACAAGATGGCCCGGAGAATGGGTCCCCGGCTGGCTCGAAGCCATGACGTCAGTAGCGAGGGATGAAGCCAACCACCTCGCTCAGGTCATCCGCATCCTGAACCGAAGGGGAGCCCGCCTCACAAGACACCACAAAAACCCCTACGCCAACGAACTCCGCGACCTCGTAAGAAAAGGAGTCACCGAAGAAATCCTCGACCGCCTGATGGTCACGGCCCTGATCGAAGCCCGCTCCTGCGAGCGCTTCAAACTCCTCGGAGAAATGACCGAAGACGAAGAAATCGGCAAGCTCTACAAAGCCCTCTACTCCTCCGAATTCGGGCACTACAAAGTCTTCCTGAAACTGGCCCTGAAAGTAGAAAAGAAAGCGGTAGTAGAACGCCGCTGGCTCCAAATGCTGGCCGCCGAAGCCAAAATCCTGGAACGCCAGGAACCCGGCCCAAGAATGCACTCCGGCCTTGCGCCGGTCGCCTGACCCGCCAAAGCCGTACCGAACCGCGACCGCGAGGGAGCATACTGTCTGGAATCACAGTCATTAAAAACCACTCTGCCTGCAATACTAGACATTAACCGTTGACTCCAAGCCCGGACTTAACTACAGTGAAGGCTGAAAGGAGCACAGCCATGGACATTCCGAAGGCGCCGCTACCCGCTATTCGAGCTTTGCGCAAGCTCGGAGCCGACATCCGAGCCGCCCGATTGCGCAGGCGCATACCCATGGTGATCATCGCCGAACGATCCCAGATCAGCCGCGCCACTTTGGACAAAGTTGAAAAAGGGGACGCAGGCGCTTCGATAGGTGCCTACGCGAGCGTTCTTTTCGCGTTGGGCCTGGCGGATCATCTGGGGGAAGTCGCTTCTTTGCAAAACGATCCCGTCGGCCAGCGCCTCGAAGCCCAGGCCCTGCCAAAGCGCATCAAGCCGCTGGGCCGAACCACGAAAAAGCGGTCTGACGAATGAGCGAAAGAGAAGTCTTCGTCCACGTAGATCTGGAAGGCGTCTCCCATCTGGTGGGACGGCTCTGGACGCATGCGCAGCGGGGCGCGGAAACCGCGACCTTTCGATACGACGAAAAATGGCTCGCCAATGAAGCGCGCTTCTCGCTGGAGCCAGCCCTTCATCTGGGTCCCGGACCTTTCCATGCGACGCCTGCACAGCCACTGTTCGGTGCCATCGGCGATTCAGCGCCCGACCGATGGGGTCAGGCTTTGATGCGCCGCGCTGAGCGGCGGCGTGCGGAGAAGGAAGGTAAAGCGCCTCGCACCCTTCTCAAAATCGACTACTTGCTGGGCGTCAACGACGAGACACGGCTGGGCGCGCTGCGCTTCTCTGTTCAGCAAGGCGGACCGTTCCTGCAACCACCCGAAAACGCTTTGCGAATACCGCCATTGATCGATCTTCCGAAGCTTCTCGCCGCCACGCAACGCGTAGCGAACGACATCGATACCGAAGACGACCTGCGTCTGCTCCTCGCGCCCGGTTCGTCATTGGGTGGCGCGCGGCCCAAAGCTTCGGTGCGCGACCGGGACGGCCATCTCGCCATCGCCAAGTTTCCCGGCGAGGGCGACGGCTATAACGTCGTCCTGTGGGAGGCTCTTGCCTTGACGCTGGCTGCGAAAGCCGGGCTGACGACCGCAACGTGGCGCACCGTCACGGTCGCCAAACGTCCAACGCTTTTGCTGCGCCGTTTTGATCGTTCACAACAGGCGCGCATTCCGTTCCTGTCGGCGATGAGTATGTTGGGCGCGAAGGACGGCGATCCTCACAGCTATCTGGAAATCGCTGACGCCCTGCGCCAAAACGGCGCTGCCCCGCGAGAGGACATGCTCGAACTCTGGGGCCGGATAGTCTTTAGCGTCTTGATCTCCAACACCGACGATCACTTGCGCAATCACGGCTTCCTCTACGAAGGCCGAAATGGCTGGCGTCTCTCGCCCCTCTACGACGTCAATCCGGTTCCCACCGACCTCAGGCCCCGCGTCCTGACGACCGCGATCAATGAGGACGACGGGACCGCTTCCCTCGATCTGGCGTTGGATGTCGCGCCCTGGTTTGGCCTGAAGCCAAAGCAAGCCCACCAAATCGCCCGGCGCATCGGCGATGCCGTATCCTCATGGCGCGACGAGGCCGCCACGCTCGGCATCAGAAAAACGGAGATCACGCGCATGGCTTCCGCCTTCGAACATGATGACCTTGAGGCAGCCAAACGTTCTTAGACGTCTGTGGTTCGCGACGAAGCCAACCACCTCAAGCTTGACTGCGGGACGTGCAAGGAGCGGCCAAAGCCGTGGGAGCGAAAAATCGGGGATTTGGTATCAGGGAGCAAAACACAGACACTCAAAAGGTCCGAGCCTACGTTCAACTACGGGCGCGTCTTAGGCTTCCACTCCTGTGCACGGTGCTGGGCTTCAGCAATTTGGGTTGGCGTCATCGCCTTCGCCAAAGCATCCCGCAGCTTCCTGGCAACATCGACACCCTGTGCGGCAGCGAGGGTGTTCCACATGTAGGCGACGACATAGTCCTTCTTCACACCCTCACCGTCGAAGTAAATCAGCCCCAACAAGCCTTGTCCGGACGCGTTACCGTGTTCAGCTGCACGTGTAAGCCAGAACAGTGCTTGGCTCGCGTCTCGCGGAATACCTCTGCCACCCCAATACATCCTCCCAAGGCTATATTCTGCATCCGAGTCGCCCTGTTCAGCTGCCCTTGTGTACCAATGCACCGCCTGAACAGGATCTTGCGGAGTACCGTCACCAAAATCGTATATCGATCCCAAATTGAACTGTGCGCTCGAATGACCCTGAACCGCCAGTATGTTCAGTTGAAGCAAAGCCACCTTATCGCCCTTGGTGGCAGCAGTGGCTAGGCTCGCGGCGTTCCACTGAGAATTCGGCGATTTTGGTTTGTCCTTTGGCTCTTGGCCATATATTACGAGAGCGAAAACAGCGGCGACTAAGGTTCCGAGGGCCCTCCGAATAGCCCTCCGGAACTTCGCTGCGGTCTTGCGAACATCAACCATATCGTCCAGATTTCATCACCGATTGTAGCTCTCTTCTTGAGGCGGGGAGCCGCAGAGGCGCGCAGGTTCGCCAAACTATGGGAAGCCCGAGTCGGCCCACCGGGAGAGGTGGCAACCGTCTTTAACTTCTGTCCGATTGGACCACTATCCGAACGCGGGAGTCCCCGGAGGTTGTTACCTTCTACCCACCATCCATGCACCGACGACGTCCGCGTCGCAATGCATCCGCAATCGGATCGGTGGGCCATTCGATCGTGACGCAAAGCGCCTCTTCAATCGACGAGACGGGCACCGATCCGGGGTACCCAGACTCGACGTAAGGGACAATTTTTTCGCTATAAGCCTCGTCCACCTTCCAGTTTGTCCAGGGAATTAGTAACTCATGATCTGCCGGTGACAGGAAGAGATACGCAATCTTTGTCTCTGTTCCCAGATGATCACGCTCCTCGACGACAGGAGGGAGGCGAAATGGACTACACTTTCCAGTCGCCTCTTCGATCTGCGCCTCGCTTGCCGACCGATAGTCGAAAAATGAGATGCATCCCCGATTACGGAAATACGAATTCGTCGAACCGAATACTGTGGGCAACGCGCGGTCAGCATTGCCACGAATCTCACCCGCCCTAAGGATTTCCGCCAGCGCCGCCAGTCGCGTGACGTGAAACACGCGCCCGCGCAGATGTGGCATGAGTTTTGTACTCACATCGCTACCGTGAAGAGTGAGTACACCTGTTTTCATATTCTCGCCGCTAGCTCAGCCGAAACCTTATCAGAATTGGCAATTCTCACCAAACCCGCCGCACCGCGAACGAATCAAACACCGCCTCGTTGCTGATCAACGGAACATTCTCCGCAAGCGCCTGAGCCACCAGCATCCGGTCAAACGGGTCCCTGTGTGCGCCAGGCAACTGCCTGGCACGAATCGCATGGTCGACCGACACCGCCAGCGTCTCGAAACCTTCCCTCACCAGCAAGCCCTCAAAATCCGCAACCAAAGAGACTGCGCCCGGCAGCTTACCAATCCAAACCTTCGTCGCGATTTCCCACGCACTCGCCGCGCTCACCAAAACCGTATTTGCCGGATCAGCCATCAGCCGCGATGCCGCAGGCTACAGAGCCGGATCGCCCGCCAGCCACCACAGCAGCGCGTGCGTATCCAGAAAAATCCGCAACCGACCCTACTCCCAGCCCGCCAATTCCTCAGCCGGAAGCGGCTCAAAAAACTCCGGCCCCACGGCCAAAACGCCCCGCATCGACCCCGGTTGCCGTTTGCCGCGCACCTCACCAATCGGCACCAGCCGCGCCACCGGCTTCGGACCACGCGAAATGATCACTTCCTCGCCCCCGGCGGCGACCTGAATCAGCCGCGACAACTGTGTCTTCGCTTCGCGAATCGTAACTTGCTTCATGCAGGCACCGGGCTAACTCAGGTTAGCCCCCCTCCAAATCCACCGGAACCCCAAACCGATCCCCGTTATCTGCCGTCCCTGCTCCACCAGACGCAAACCCGCGCACCACCTTACTGGCGATGCGGAAGCGAACGATACCCCTCGGGAAGGTGCCGCACAAGGTCACGAGCATCGTCCAGAACCCGCGCCACCTCAATGGCCCCATCCGCCCGGCGGCGGTACAGAAGGAAGTGTCGCGGCTCCTTCACCCCCAGACCCTTTACCCGGCTCCGGCTCAATTGCAAATGCCAGGTACGGGCACCTTGAACCATGATCTCCGGACGCTCTTTTGATCCTGCCCGCTCGGGATCAGCTTCGATATCATGCAACGCCTGCCGGATGAGAGCCGAATAGCGTAGCGCCGCAGCCTCGCCGAATTCCCGAAAACTCCTCTTTACGATGGCGGCAATATCACGGCGGGCCGGGCCAGTGACGTGGAACAGGCCACCCGTTTTCTTAGGCACCGATACGCTCTGCGGCGAGTTCTGCTGCAACCTCTTCGTGAATCTGATCGAAAAAAGCGTCAAGCTCCTTTTCGGAACTAAGGGTCACATAGTCGCCACGGTCGATAGCGTCAAACCCTTCCTTCGCCGCCGCCCGAAGCCATTCCAGCTTCGCCCGGTCCTCCAGTTCCCTCTGCTCCAGCAGTCGCAGCCCCTCCCGAACCACCTCGCTGGCGTTGCTGAAGCGGCCCGAATCCACACCCGCCTCAATGAACTTATCGAAGTGTTCGGTCAGATTGACATTACGTGTAGGCATGGCTGAACTCTCACCTTATCAGGACTGGCAATCTTTGCCAATCCCCTAATCCACCGGAACCCCAAACCGATCCCCACTCTCCCCCACCCACTGCCTCAACCGCCCAATCAACCGCCCCCGCTCCACCTTGTACTTACTGTTATGCGCCAGATTCACCTGCTCAAACGGGTCCTCGTTCAAATTGAACATCATCCAGCTGATCCCCTCAAAACACGTATACTTCCACCCGTCCCGCGTCACAATCCCCCGATACGGCTTATTCACCGAATCCGCATGCCCCGTCGGCACCACCACCTGTAAATACGCCGAATCCGGCAAACTCACCGCCGCCGTCCCCGCCTTCCGCACCCGGAAACTCGAATAATCCTTCCCCTCCATCCACCCCGGAGCCTTCACCCCACACAACCCCAGCGTCGTTGGCGCAATATCCGGAGCATTCAGCAACACCGGCTGCCGCCCCGTAAAATGCCCCTCGTATGTCGGCTGCCCGCCCCCAATAAAAAACGGTATCCGAATCGACTCCTCATACGCCGTCATCTTCCGAAACTGCCCCTGCGACCCCAACATATCCCCGTGATCCGCAAAAAACATCACATGCGTATCCTCGAAAATCCCCTCCTCCCGCAGCGTCTTCATCACCCGCCCGAAGTTGAAGTCCAGGTTCTCGATCATCCCGTAATACCCCGACAACTCCCGCGCCGCCTGCTCCCGAATCGCCTTCACCAGCGGCACATTCTGCCGGAATTCGATATTCCCCGCGCCCAGCCGGGCCCGGTAATCCGGCGGAGCCACCGGAGGATCGTGCGGAGGCTGCACCGAACACACCGCAAAAAACGGCTTGGCGTTCCCCGCCTGCTTTGCCGCTCTCTGCGCCGCCACCTGCTCCCGAACATATTGGATCAGCAGATCCGTCAGCGCATCCGTCTCATACCCCGGCAACCGGTAATGAAACGCGTCCTTCCCCTCGCCACCATGCACCCAGCTGTCGTACTGAGAATTGTTGTTCTCGTACCCCACCCACTTATCGAACCCGCCCCGCTTCTTCGGATCCGTA
>CANIHR010000251.1 GCA_947467185.1 Bryobacterales bacterium | reverse complement strand
GGGATCGGGTCCGGGTATCTAATTTACCGGCGAGCCGCTGCTGCAAAACAAATTTGAGCCGTTTTTCGGATGGTTGGCACATGTTGTTTTAGGAGTGACTTTTGCTCCAGGAGGATACATGAACCATCAACTATTACAGATGCTCTCCGGCGGGTTGATTGCGCTGGCACTTGCAGTGCTGCCAACGCAGGTACAAGGTGCCAGCCTGCCGATGACGCCGGGGGCACGGTCATGGATGGCCGTAGACTCAAATGGCTGCGGAATAACCGGCCACTGCATCGCAGTGGGGAACAACCTGAATGTCTCACTGATCGACTCCGTAGACGGATGGACGGGGTTCGCGACGGGAAGTACCGGAGCAGATGCCCTGCACGGATCGTTGAGCACAACGGGACCCAATTTCATGAGCACCAACCTGGTTATCTCCAAGATCGATACGTTCACACTTCACAGTGCGACGATCAGTGACGGAACTACCGTCTCCGCTAGCGCGAGTTTGCTGGTGGAAGGGACGCTGACGACCGGGCCTACCGGGTCGCGCGCCATTGTGCAGGCAGGTTTCGGGGATTGGAACACTGCATCGGTAATTACCCCCGGCGAAGGCAACAGGATATCGCTAAACTCGGCTCCTCAGTCTTTTCTCAGAACGCTATTTCAGAACGGGGCAGCCAGCAGCCCGCAATCCATTTCGGGTGTTGCGACGTTCCCCATTACCGTTACGCTGGGAACACCATTCGACCTTGGTATGACACTCCGGCTCACGACTTTCGGAAGTGCATCGGCCGACTTTTCGAACACGGCGACGCTATCGTTCAGCCTGCCCGGCGATGTGACTATCAGTTCTGTGGATGGTTTTGGCTCAGCACCGGAACCGGTAAGCTTCCTGCTGCTGTTGGCACCTCTTGGGTTGGTGGCCTGGCGGAACCGGCGGCGGAGCTAGCGGCGCAGCAGTCCCGGAATCGCCTATACTGTGCCTGAAAGGGCGTGCTCTGGACGATTCGGAATCCATTACCACGTGGTTGCGACAGTGGGCTCGCGGAGACGTGCAGGCCGTTGAAGCACTGATCCCCATGGTCTACGGGGAATTGCGCCAGATGGCGGAGCGGTCGCTGGGCAGTGAGAGATACGAGACCACGAGCGCCACGTCGCTGGTCCACGACCTTTTTCTACAGCTCATGAAGGGCAAGAGGATTCAGTGGGAAGATCGCAGCCATTTTTTTGGGATCGCAGCGCGAATCATGCGGCAACTGCTGGTGATGCGGGCCCGAAGACGCAATACCCTGAAACGCGGTGGTGGGAATCCGGCCCCGTTGCCACCGGTCGAAAATGCCGTTTTTGACGCTGCCGACCTTCTTGCTCTGGATATGGCGCTGGAGAAACTGGAATTGCTGGATCCCGAAAAAGCGAGGCTAGTGGAGCTGCGTTTCTTTGGGGGGCTGACCATGGAAGAAACTGCGGAGGCTACGGGAGTATCGCTGGCGACGGCGAAACGGCATTGGGATTTCTCCAGACGCTGGCTGTTCCGCGAGATGTCCGCGGGTGCTCCACTGCCGTGACCCGTCAGGATTTCGAGCAACTGGAAGCGATAGTTTATGCAGCCCTGGAGGTTCCGGCGATAGACCGGGCCGACGCACTGATGCGACTTTGTAGTGGCCATGAGCACCTGCTACAGGAAGCGCAAGCACTGGTTTCGCTGGAGTGCAAAGAGGGCTTCCTCGAACTCCCCGGGGCAGCGGCGCAAACAGTCTTTCGTGCTGCGGCCGAATCCGGCCAGATTCTGGGTGCCTGGCATCTGGAGCGACTCATTGGGAGAGGCGGTATGGGGTCCGTCTACCTGGCCTCGCGAGCGGACGGGCGGTTCGAGGGTCAGGCGGCGGTAAAAGTGCTGGATGTGGGCGTGCCGGGGGCAGCTTTCGAAGAAAGGTTCCGCCGAGAGGGCGACATTCTGGCTCGCCTCATCCACCCCAACATTGCCCGGCTCCTGGATGCGGGGACCACTCCCGAAGGACTTTCCTACATCGTGATGGAGTATGTGGAGGGTCATGCGTGTAACGATTGGTGCCAAAAGCGGTCAACCAGCATTGCGGAGACGGTCCGGCTGTTTCTACGCATCTGTGAGACTGTTCAGTTCGCGCACGGGCATCTGATTGTGCACCGGGACCTGAAGCCTTCGAACATCATTGTTGATGTCGCAGGGGAGCCTCATCTGGTGGACTTTGGAATCGCCAGGCTGCTGGATGGCGCGGTGGATGACAACACCAGGACCGGGTTTCGTGCTTTCAGCCTGAATTACGCGAGCCCGGAACAGCTTCTGGGAAAGCCCGCGACAACGGCAGATGACGTCTATGCGCTGGGTGTCCTGCTCTATGAACTTCTGACGGGACAGCCACCCTATCGGCTGGCGACGATGGAATTGCCGGAGATTCTGCGCTTCGCTGAGTCGCCCACCTTTGCAGTGCCGAGCACGGTGGAGGCGTCGCTTTCGGCAGATGTTGATGCGGTGGTCCTGAAGGCGATGGCACCGGAACGGGCGTCGAGATATGAGACGGCGGAAAATCTGGCGGCCGATCTGCGGCGCTATCTGAATGGGTTCCCGGTCCGCGCGCGGCGCCAGGGGCAGTGGTACGCGGCACGGAAATTTGTGGCAAGGAATCGGGCTGGCGTGGCGGCGGCAGGGCTGGCTACAGTATTGGCGCTGGGGGCAGCAGGGGCTATTACGTGGGAGGCGCGGGAAGCCCGGCGCTTTGCGGCTGAGGCGGTCCGGCAGCGGAACACTGCGGAGACTCATCGGGCGATGGCGGAACGTCGCGGTGCCGAGGCTATTGCCTCGGCAGCGGCGGAAACGGCGGCTAAAGAGCGGGCGCTTCGGAATGAGGCAACGGCCAGCGAGGAAAAGGCCAGCGCCCTGGCGCGCTTCCACCAGGTGCGGTCCCTCGCGAGGTTTCTGGTGTTTGATCTGGAACCGGCTGCGCGGAGCGTGCCAGGCGCGACGCCGCTGCGGAAGAAAATGGCCGATGAGGCCGTTCGGTATCTGGACACACTTTCGGGGTCGATGCAGGGAATCACCACCGACGCTGAACTTTGGCAGGACATTGCGGATGCCTATGCCGTATTGGGGTCGGTGCAGGGTGACCCCAGTAATGCGTTCAATTTGGGGGATACGCAGGGGGCACTGAGGAGTTACCAAAATGCAGTGGGGGCCGCCGAAGCAGTTCTGAAGCTGCGACCCAATGATCCCGAGGCCAAGCGACGTGTTGCGGAGGGATTACTAACGCTGGCTGGACAGTTTGGGGCAATGCGGGACAGCGAAGGTGCCGGAGCAGCTACAGGCAACGCGATTAGACTGCTGGCACAGCTTTCTGAGGCGGCCCCGAACGATGAGAGGGTCCTTCGCACGCGGGCGCGGCTGGCATTTTTCCAAAAGCAATTTTCGGTTTATACCGAGTTAAGTGAACGTTTGTTGCGGATGCACCCGAGGGATGGCAGTTTACAAAGATATGCGGCCCTGGGACATAAGTATCTCGCGGCAGAAGAAATCCCACTGGCCGAGAGATTGAGGCACGCGGAGAGGGCATTGGAACTTGACCGGGCAAACTTGCAGACGAAGCCCGGTGATCCGGCAGCACGACTGGATCTGACGTTTGACATGTCCATGATGGCTAATATTGTGTCCCACACGGGGGACAGGCAGGGGGCCGCAAAACAGTACCGCGAAGTGGTTGCGGTTCGACGGGAATTGCATGATGCGGACCCGGCCAACGCGAGATTCACGGAGCGACTCGCTGCCGGTTTGGAGTTTCTGGGGCTTGAACTGGCGGCAACGGGTGAGTTGGACAAGGCACGGGATGCGTTCGAGGAGGCACGTCGAATCGGCGAGGCCCTGGCTGGCAAGCTGGGAGCGGGACTCGACCAGGAAATCGTAGCAGGAGCGCTCGGCGGACTCAGCGAGACCGCATACGCCGGTGGAGACCAGGTTACTTCCTGCCGTCTTGCCGGGGAAGCGCTGCGGATTGCTGATGCGATAAAGCTGACAAACGGAAAGACGTTCAGTGCCCCCCTCAACGACCTGTATATCAAAATGCAGGAGCGAATGTCGCACTGTGCCGCAGCGCGGCGCTAGTTGTGGCTACCGTCGGGCGAGCAGGGGTTCGATTTTGGCCGCCAACTGATCGAGGGTCGCGTTGCCGGGGTTGTAGAGACGGACGGTTCCGGCGGGGTCGATGAGAACGAGGGTGGGGGTGCTGCTGACTCCGTAGACTCCGAAGTTCTCTTCGCTGACGGGAACTTCGATGTTGCCGAGGGCCTTGTAGAACTGGGCGTGAACGGCCTTCATGTAGGCGGTTTCGACGTTGCGGGGGGCGTCTTCCCCGCCCGCTACGTAGCCGTAGTGCTGGGTGGGGGCGATGACTTCGAGGCCCCGTGCGCCGTAGCGATGCTGGAGTTCGGCGACAATGGCGACCTGATTCTTGCAGTCAATGCACCAGTGGGCCCAGAAGAAGAGCAGGACGGGGTGGCCGAGGTGTTTGGCGAGGGTCTGCGGCTTGCGGTCGGTGAGGCCGGTGGCGGCTTCGAGGGGTGGGGCGGGTTTGCCTTCGAGGGAGAGCAGATTCAGGTTCTTCTGGATGCGGGCTCGGATGGAGGTGGACTTCCAGTGGGCAACTTCTTCGCGGAGGAAACCGACGGCCTGGTCACGACGTCCGGTGGCGGCGGCTGACTGGGCCTGGACTTCGATGGAGGCTCCGAGGGCGGTGGCGAGGCTGGGGGTGGCGTCGAGACGGCCTTTGCCGAGACGGGCGAGGGTTAGTTTTCTGACTTCGGTGGCGGTCTCTTCGGCTTTCGCGAAGTTTTTGGATTTGAGTTCGCCGCGGCCAACCCAGGAGAGGCATTCGAGGTACTCGGGGGTGTTGCCGGCGGCTTTGTGGTAGAGGTCGAGGGTTTGGCGGGCGCGCGAGACGTCTCCGCCCATGGCCGCGATTCGTACCTGATAGACGATCAGGGATTCGGCAGACAGGGAGAGACACAGGAGAAACAGGGCGAGCCAGCGGACCTTCATGAGTGTTCTATCAGTTTAGCCGTTGAATTTGTTCCCGGTGGCGGCGAGTTGGCGAAGGAGAGGGGCGGGGGCCCAGAATTCGGAGCCGTGGGTCTTTTCGAATTCTTCGATTCGGGCGAGGACTTTGGGGAGGCCTACGGTGTCGGCGTAGAACATGGGGCCTCCTCGCCAGGCGGGGAAGCCGTAGCCGTTTAAGTAGACGATGTCGATGTCGACGGCTCGGATGGCGATGCCTTCTTCGAGGATTTTGGCGGCTTCGTTGACCATGGCGTAGATGCAGCGGTCGAGGATTTCTTCTCTCGAGATGGGGCGGCGGGTGATTCCGGCTTTGGCGGCTACTTCCTCGATCAATTCGACGACGGCGGGGTCGGGGGAGGGGTTGCGGTTCTCGTCGTATTTGGAGAAACCGGCTCCGGTCTTCTGGCCCCAGCGTCCGGCGTCGTAGAGGCGGTCGGAGATCATTGGGCGTCGGACTCCGGGCTTTTCGAGGTGCTTTGATTCCTGGCGGATGCGCCAGCCTACGTCGATACCGGCGAGGTCGGTCATGGCGAGGGGACCCATGGCCATGCCGAAGTCGTAGAGGGTGCTGTTGACGTCTTCGACGGTGGCTCCTTCCTCGACGAGGAACTGGGCTTCGCGGAGGTAAACGTGGACCATGCGGTTGCCGATGAAGCCTCGGCAGTTGCCGGCGAGGACTCCGATTTTACCGAGTTTCTTCGCGAGGGCCATGGAGGTGGCGATTACTGACTTGCTGGTAGCCTTGCCGCGCACGATTTCGAGGAGGCGCATGACGTTGGCCGGGCTGAAGAAGTGGTGGCCGATGACGGATTCGGGGCGTTTGGTGGCGCTGGCGATTTCGTCGATGTCGAGGGTGGAGGTGTTGGTGGCGAGGATGGCGTCGGGCTTGGCGAGGGCGTCGAGCTGGGCGAAGATCTCCTTCTTGAGCGCCATGTTTTCGTAGACGGCTTCGCAGATGAGGTCGGCCTGGTCGAAACCGTCCCAGGTGAGCTGGGGGGTGATGAGGGCCATGCGACGGTCCATTTCGTCCTGGGAGAAACGGCCTTTCTTCACCGAGTTGGCATAGTTCTTACGGATGATGCCGAGGCCCTTGTCGAGAGCTTCCTGGGTGGTTTCGCGGAGGATGACGGGGATTCCGGCGTTCGCGTAGTTCATGGCGATGCCGCCGCCCATGGTGCCTGCTCCGATGACGGCGGCTCGGCGAATCTGGGTGGTCGGGGTTTCTTTGGGAACGTCGGGGATTTTGGCAACGGTGCGTTCGCCGAAGAAGGCGTGGATCAGGGCTTTTGACTGGGTGCCGTGGAGGCAGCGGACGAAGATTTCGCGTTCGCGGCGGCAGCCTTCGTCGAAGGGCAGGGTGACGTTGCGGACGGATTCGAGGGCGGCGAGGGGGGCTTCCTGACCCCGCCGGGTGCGGGTGGCTTCGGCGTGGAGCTGGTCGAAGATGGCGGGATCGGAGATGTTGGCTTCGCGCTCGCGGGTCTTGCGGAAGGGTTGGGAGGCGATTTCGCGGGCGAAGTTGATGGCTCCGGTCAGGAGGTCGCCTTCGATGATGCGGTCCACGAGACCGGCGGCGAGGGCGGCTTTGGCTCCGATGGGTTCGCCGAAGACACACATGCGGGCGGCGACGGCGAAGTCGGTGGCAAGACGGGGGAGACGCTGGGTTCCGGCGGCTCCGGGGATGAGGCCGATTTTGACTTCGGGCTGGCCGATTTTGCCGGTGGGGGCGATGACGCGGTAGTGGCCGCCCATGGCGACTTCGAAACCGCCGCCGAACGCGGTGCCGTGGACGGCCATGACAACGGGGAGGGGCGAGTCTTCGAGGCTGCGGATGATGGCGGGCAGGTCAGCCGGTTTGGTGGTTCCGGCGACGACTTTGCCGAACTCGCGGATGTCGGCACCGGCGATGAAAGTGGTGCCGGCGCCGATGACGACGATGGCGATTATGGCGGGGTTCGCGGCCGCCTCGCGGACGCTGGATTCAAGGCCTTCGGGGACTCCGGGGCTGAGGGCGTTCACGGGCGGGTTGTCGATGGTGACAACCGCTACATCGTCGTGGATGGATAGCTTTACGAGTTCGCTCATAATCAGTTGTTAGTATGCCAAGGTGACCGGTGCGGAAAGTTTACTGCGGACGCTTGTAACGAACGGCGTCGATACCTGTTTTATGAACCCGGGCACGTCGGAGATGCATTTCGTGGCGGCGCTGGATCGCGTGCCGGGGATGCGCGGCGTGCTTTGCCTGTTTGAGGGCGTGTGTTCCGGGGCTGCGGATGGCTATGCGAGGGTGCTGGGGCAACCAGCGTCGACGCTGCTGCATCTGGGTCCGGGGCTGGCGAACGGACTGGCGAATTTCCATAATGCGCGGAAGGCGCGGTCGCCGATTGTGAACATCGTGGGCGAGCATGCGACGCCGCATTTGCTGGTAGATGCGCCGTTGAGCGCGGATATTGCGACATTTGCTAAGTCGGTGTCGGGGTATGTGCGGACGGCGACTTCTCCGGATGACATTGGGCAGGCGACGGCGGAGACGATTCTGGCGGCGTGGGGGCCTCCTGGTGTGGTGGCGAGTCTGATTATTCCGGCGGATTACTCGTGGTCGCAGGCGACGGTGGGTGGTCCGGTGGTGGTGCCGAAGATTCGGACGATGCCGGATTTTGCGCGGCTGGGGAAGGCTGCGGAACTGGTGCGGAAGCCGGGGACGGCGATTCTGCTGGGTGGTGCGGCTTCGAACCGGAAGGCTCTGGAGGCCGGGGCTCGGCTGGCGGCGGCGACGGGCGTGAAGATTATTGTGGCGCGGAATTCGGGGTCGCAGGTGGGAGGGCGGGATTCGTATGGGATTCCGCAGGTGCCTTACTTCCCGGAGGGGGCGCTGCCGATGTTTGCGGACGTGCAGAATCTGATTCTGGTGGAGGCGGAGCGGCCTGTGTCGTTCTTTGCGTATCCGGGGATTCCGAGTGAAATGACG
>CANIHR010000250.1 GCA_947467185.1 Bryobacterales bacterium | reverse complement strand
GGTCGTCAAGACCCAGCCCAGTTGTTTTCTGGTGGTTCGGCTGGTGACCAGTTGGCAGCGTTCGATCAGGAGGGCTTCCATTCGGGCCTGAAATCGCGTGTACGATGCGCGGTTGGGGGTGGCTGACAGCCCCTCGGAAGCGTCTCCCGATTTCGCATCCAGATCGAATGACTCGATCTCTACCCAGCGGGGATATCCGACGATCTGTTCGAGCCGCATCCCGAAGGCGGTCACGAGATAGGCGAGCATCGGGTTGTGGTGGGCGCTGACGTCGCCGTTTGGGGAGGTCCGCCAGAAACTACTTTGCGTGCTTTTCGGGTCGGAGGGCTTGAAGGATGCGACCGAGAATTTCAGACCGGTCGGGGTGGGGGCGTCGGTCGTTGGCGGTTGCGCTGACAGGTTTCCAGCTTGAACCGCAAGGAATGTAACGATGCTGGTCCCCAATGCTGCGGCCAGTGTATATCTGCGGGAGCGGATCATGTCAGATCGACCAGTTTATCGCTATTTTCACCTATTGGAGGCTCATCGTTGCTCAATCCAGGTACTCCAATAGAAAACGGCGTGGAGATCGTTTGGATCGTCCACGCCGTTTTACGTTGGGTTTGGGTTTTGGTGGGTTGAGCTACTTCTTGCCCGCCAGGGTGAAGGCGTAGAGGCAGTCTCCGGCGCCTACGATCAGGTACTGCTTGCCGTCGAGCATGTAGCTGGACGGGCCGTTACTGACGGGCTGCATTAGCTGCTGGTGCCAGAGGATTTTGCCGGTGGCCGGGTCGAAGGCGACCAGGTTTCCGGAGTCTCCGGTGAACAGGAGCTTACCGGCCGTGGTCAGAATGCCGCCGCCGACGTTGCCGCGTCCCTGCGGGTGGGAGTGCTTCCACTTCACGGCTCCGGTGCGGATGTCCATGGCGAAGAGCGTGGAGCGGCTGTCGAAGTTGCCGCCGGCTCCACCGCCGTAGCCCTCGGGGTTATCCGAGGTGTCATAGAGGTAGGCCACGCCGTAGCCTTCGGTCCCGTTGAAGTAGAAGAGCTCTGAGAGCGGGGAGTAGCTGGGGGGCTGCCAGTTGGTCGCGCCCATGGCGGGCATGTCGATCATGGATCCGTCGACTTTGGGTTCTTTGTCGGGGTCGGGGATGGGCTGACCCTTGGCGTCAACGCCTTTAGCCCAGTTGCCGGTGCCGGTGAAGGGCTTCGAAACGATGCTCTTGCCAGTGACGCGGTCGAGGACGAAGAACCAGCCGGCGCGGGAGGCCTGGCCGAGGAGCTTGCGGGGCTTGCCGTCGATCTTCGCGTCGAACAGGACGGGCGTTTCGACGTTATCCCAGTCGTGGGTGTCGTGCGGGGACGCCTGGAAGTACCATTCGAGCTTACCGGTGTCGGCGTTCAGTGCGACGATGCACGCGGTGTAGAGGTTGGAACCTTTGCGGCCCTGACCGGCGAAAACTGGGTTGGCGTTGCCGGTGCCCCAGTAGAGAAGGTTGGTGTCGGGGTCGTAGGTGCCGGGCAGCCAGGTCATGCCGCCGCCGTGGTCCATGGCGGCCTGATTGGGCCAGGTTTCGGAGCCGGGGTCGCCCATTTTCTGGGGCTGGCTCCACCATTTCCACTGGACTTCTCCGGTTTCGGGGTCGCGGGATTCGAGGTAGCCGCGGACGTCCATGGCGTCGCCACCGACGCCGACGATGACGTGGTTTTTCACGATCATGGGGGCGATGGTGGTGAAGTACTGGAGTTTTTCGTCCGCGACCTTTTTGCGCCAGCGTTCCTTGCCGTCTTTGGCGTTCAGGGAGATGAACCAGCCGTCGGGGGTAAGGAAGTAGAGCCAGTTGCCGTACATGGCAACGCCGCGCTGGCCGACCAGGTGGCCGCCTTTGTCTTCAAAGTCGAACTGCCAGAGGAGTTCGGAGGTGCGGGCGTTGATGGCGAAGACGTGGTCGGGAATCGTGAAGTAGAGGATGCCGTTTACGAGCAGGGGCGTGGATTTGATGGTGGGGGCACCGACGCCGCGCTGGGGTCCGATGCCGTTGATGCGGAAGATCCACTCGGTCTTGACGAGATCGATGTTGGTCTGATTGATCTGGTCGTGATCGATGTAGCGGCGGCCGGAATAGTCGCCGTTGTAGGTGGGCCAGGTATCAGCGGGCCGGGTGTAGAGCTGGAGGGATTTGGGGTCGAAACCCTGGGCGAGGGCCAGAGTGGGCGCGAGGGCCAGGAGGAGTCGCTTCATCATTTCAGGGTCACCAGATACGCCGTCATGTTGTGGATGTCTTCGTTGGAATACTTAGGCAGCAGCTTGCGGTGGCCGTCGAGCTTGTCTTCAACGTCGACCTTCACTTTGGCTTTGGAGAAGTAGTGGTATTCGCCGGCGGCGTCGGTGAGGGAGATGCTGAAGTCATCTTCCCTGTTGATGGTGCCTTTGATTTTGGCGGTGCCATCGGTGACGGTGGCGACGGTGCGACCGTTGCTCTGGGGCCACAGGAAGCGGGACTGGAGCTGGGCGGCCTGACCGAATTTTGCACCGATCTTAGCGAGGTCGCCCGTGGCCTGGTGGCAGCCGGTGCAGTTGGTTTTGAAGAACGCTTCGCCGGCTTTGGCGTCGCCGGTGACTTTGTTGCGGAGGTCGCCGTAGGTCTGGCCGTAGGTACCGCGGTTGGCGGCGAGTTCGATCTGCAGTTTCAGGTGCTGGGCAATGGCGTAAACGTCGTCGTTGGACATGCCGGGGAAGGCTGGCATGCCGGGGCGTCCACCCTTGATGACGGGGCCAAGTTCTTCACCCTTTTCGTCGTGGAGGACGATGACGGAGCGGACGAGGCTGGGGGCCTGTGCGCCTCGGGCGTTGTCGCCGTGGCAGGTGGCACAGTTTTGTTTGTAGAGCGGCTCGCCTTTTTTCGCGGCTGCCGCATCGGGGGCCGGGCCCAGGCCAAGGAATTCACGGGTGCCGGCAGCGCCGCCGGGACCGCCGCGTCCACCGCGGCCTCCTCGTCCACCACCTCGACCTCCTCCACCACCGGCGTCGGGTTCCTGGGCCGTCAGATAAGTCGCGGTGGCACAAGCCAGGAGCAGGGTGCTCAGGGCTGCCAGCCATTTATGCGGAATCTTCACGTTATGCAGTATATATCGGGGCCCCTGGAGGCTTGCCGGGGCTTACGAAAAATCGCATACGAAAATCTGGTAGCGTTAATTCATGGCGATTGGACAGTTCCTGCGTGCGAAAAAGACCGCCGCATGGATCAACCTGTTTTGCGGACTTGCGTGGCTTGGCCTTGCTGCGCGCGACCTAAACCGGCACGAAGGCGGCGACGCGATGCTCAAGGGAGTTGTCGCGGCGCTGTTCCTGTTCGGTGCTGGTGCCGCCTTCTACCGGTTGCGGCGCGGGGACTCTCCGCCTACTTCTTAGGCCAGGGGACGCCCTGATCCTTTTTTGTGACGGCGGCGAGGCCTCGGTAGAGGAACTTCTGGATTCTCTGGCCGCGGTAAGTTTCGGTGGTGAAGACATTGCCTTTGGAGTCTGAGGCGATGCTGTGGACTGCGTAGAACTGGCCGGGCTGGCGGCCTCCGTCTCCGAAAGTTGTCAGAACTTCGAGGGTGTCACGCTGCAGGACGTGGACCTTCATGTTGGAACCGTCGGCCACGTAGATGTACTTCTGGCCAGGGTCGTGGGAGAGCGCGATATCGAAGACCGCTCCGTCGCCTCGGGTGTTCTTCGCAATGAACATTTCCTTCACGAAGGTGCCGTCGGTTTTGAAGACCTGGATGCGGTCGTTGGTGCGGTCGCAGACGTAGAGCAGGCCGTCCTGGGCGAGGGCGACGCAGTGGACCGGGTTGCGGAACTGCTGGGCAGGTGGTTCGTCGGGATTGTAGGGCGGCAACTGGGTGTCATCGGGCTTGTGGCCGTAGGCTCCCCAGTGGCGCTTGTATTTCAGGGTGTCGGCATCGAAGACGATGACGCGGCGGTTGCCGTAGCCATCGGCGACGTAGAGTTCGTTGGTTTTCGGATCGACGATGGTCTTGGCGGGGAGGCGGAGGTTCGCGATGTCGTTTGAACCCTGGCTCATGCCGGCCTTGCCGAGTTGGGCGATGAACTTGCCCTGCTGGGTGAATTTGAGGACGAAGCTGTCGTGGACGGCGCCTTTGGGGTTGAAGCTCTCGTCGTGGTCCATCGGACGGTAGGTGCCTTCGCGGCCGTTGCCACCGATCCAGACATTGCCCTTGAAGTCGACATCGATGCCGTGGTTGGAGGTGGGCCAGTCGTAGCCTTCCCCGGGGCCGCCCCAGCTGCCGATGAGGTCGCCGGCTTCGTTGAATTCGAGAACAGGAGGCGCGGCGGCGCAGCACTCGGCGTTCTTCGGATTCATGGTGGCGTACTGTTCCTTGGCTTCGAGGGAACCCTGACGGTGGACGATCCAGATGTGGTCATTGGCGTCGACCGTGAGGCCAATGACAGCTCCGATGACCCAATGATTGGGCAGGGGCTTCGGCCACATGGGGTCGACCTCGAGTTTGGGCGCCATGACGGCGGCGGCACCAGCCTGGCCGTAACGGCCGACGAGGGAAGAGGCGATGCCGAGGGTCGCCAAAATTGCTACAAACGCTGCTGCTCCGAAGTATTTCCGCTGAATCATGCCCGTCCTTTCACGCAACGTGTATCATACTTGATCCGAACTGCACGTGCGATTCCTGGCTCCCATTTTTCTGCTGCTTGCTACCGCTTCGCCGGTGTTTGCGCATGATATTCCCGCTGATGTGGCGGTGCATCTGTTTCTGGCTCCGAAGGGGCAGACACTGCAGTTGCTGGTGCGGGTGCCGCTGCCGGCGCTGCGGGATCTGGATATTCGGGAGCGGGGACCGGGCGTGGCGGATCTGCCGTTTTTGACGCGGCAACTTCCGGATGCGGCGACGCTGTGGATCAGCGGGTTTATTGATCTGCGGGAGGACGGGCGGGTGTTGGCTGCTCCGAAGCTGGTGGCGGCGCGATTGTCGTTGCCGGGGGATCGGTCGTTTGTGCGGTATGAGGCGGCGGTGTCGCATTTGCATGGACCGGCGCTGGCGGAGGAGACGCAGGTTCCGTGGCCGCAATTGTTTGCTGACTTTCTGCTGGAGTATCCGATTCACTCGGCGACGGCTAAGTTTGCCATTCAGCCCCGGTTGCGGACCCTGGGGGCGCGGGTGGTAACGTCGCTACGGTATCTGCCTCCGAATTCAGCGGAGCGGGCGTTTGAGTTTGAGGGGAATCCGGGCCTGATTGTGCTGGACCCGAGCTGGTATCAGGCGGCTGGCAGGTTTGTGCGTCTGGGATTTCGGCACATTCTGGACGGGACGGACCATCTGCTGTTCCTGTTGTGTCTGGTGCTGCCCCTGCGCCGGGTGAAGTCGCTGGTGCTGGTGGTGACGGCGTTCACGGTGGCGCATTCGGTGACGCTGGTGGCGTCGGCATTTGATGCAGCACCGACGGCGCAGTGGTTTCCTCCAGCGGTGGAAACGATGATCGCGGTCTCGATTGTCTACATGGGGCTGGAGAACATCGCGAAAGAGCAGCCCCGGGCGTGGCGGTGGATGGTGGCGTTCGGGTTCGGGCTGATCCATGGCTTCGGGTTCTCGTTTGCGCTGAAGGAGACGATGCAGTTCGCGGGGGATCACCTGCCGGCGTCTTTGCTGGCGTTCAATGTTGGGGTGGAACTGGGACAACTGGCGGTGCTGGCCGTTTTGCTGCCGGTGCTGGCGATTCTGTTCCGGTGGGTGGTGGCCGAGCGGATGGGAATCGTGATTATTTCGGCACTGGTGGTGCATACCGCGTGGCACTGGATGCTGGAGCGGTGGTTGCTTCTGCGGCGGTACGAGATTGAGTGGACGGCAGAGGGAATCGCGCTGGGGTTACGGTGGTTTTTTGTACTGGTACTGCTGGGTGGAATGGCATGGTTCCTGCGCCGAAATAAGACCGCTTAGTGGTGCATAATCA
Organism: Bryobacterales bacterium; assembly: GCA_947467185.1. Classification (GTDB taxonomy): domain Bacteria; phylum Acidobacteriota; class Terriglobia; order Bryobacterales; family Bryobacteraceae; genus BOG-234. The sequence goes on along the minus strand of CANIHR010000250.1, from coordinate 2,100 downwards.
AGGTGGTGTCACCAGGTTTTCCGTTTCTGCCACTTGACCTGCTTGCGATGGCTCTCGCAGGCCTGATTTTGGGTGGCCTCGCCATTTATGTGGCGGGGGAGCGAGTGGGCAGGTCGACGCTGCCGGTGATTGGTGCGCTGGCGTTTGGCTCGTGGTGGGCGCTGGGGGTGGTTGTCGAGTTCGCTCTGGCTGGCCCGTCGCTGGCCTACCTGCTGGTAATGCTGAAGCCATTCGCGATGATGGGCCTGGTTTCCTGCCTGGTAATTCTGGCGATTGAGCATACCGGGAGCCTGAGTTTTGTTAAGCGCAAGCATTATTTTGCACTGCTGATTATCCCGGCGATTACGATGCTCCTGTCGATTGCGGGTGAAAGCACTCACCTGTATCGTTTCCACTTCCGTTCGCGGCCACACGGGCTTTTGCATCCGCTGACCTGGGATGGTGGACCGTGGCAGTCGTTGGTAAATGCGTACGAAATCGGGTTGGCGACGCTGGCGTCGGTACTGGTGCTGCGTGCCGCATTGCACGCACAGAAGGGGTATCGCCGGACCGTACTGGTTACAGGGGCATCCTGGCTGTTGCCGATGGTGGGTGACGTTTCGTCGGCGCTCGGGTTGACGAGCAAGGAGGCGAACGTCTCCGCATGGGCCATGCTGGCGGCCTCACTGTGGACCGCGTGGGCGTTACTTTCACAGCGGGTGTTCAGTGTGGGGCCAATTGCCAGGGGCCTGATTGTGGAGCAGATGTCCGACCTGCTCTCCGTTTTGGATGGCGAGGGGCGCCTGGCGGATTGTAACGTTCGGGCGCAGAAAGTCCTGGGGCTGCCACACGGCACGTGGCGAAATCTGGTGCCAGGGGAACTGCCTGCACCATGGAACGAAATTCTGGAATCGGAGTCAGCGCCGACGACACAGGTGAATGTTTCTTTCCCGGGCTCGGTGCGGGGTGAGGTTCGTGTTTATGAGCGCCGCCAGACTCCACTGTTCGACCGTCGGAATTCGCGAGTTGGCCGGGCCATTCTGCTGCACGATATTTCGCATCTGGAAACGATGCGCGCGCAGCTAATGGAGAGGAATGAGGAACTGGCGGCAGCGAATGAATCGCTGTTGCTGGAAATCAGTCAGCGGCGCGCGGCGGAGCGGCGTCTGGCTGAAGCGGAACGGATGGAGACGGTGGGTCGGCTGGCGGGAGGAATTGCCCACGATTTCAATAATCTGCTGACCGTGATTAACGGATATTCTTCCTTGCTGGTGGCCCGGATGGAGTGCGATGAGCGCAATAAGAACTACATCCTGCAGGTTCAAAAGGCTGGAGAGCGCGCTACTGAGCTGACCCAGCAACTGCTGGCGTTCAGCCGGAAGCAGACGATTCAGCCCACAGTGCTGGATCTGAACAGGGTCATTGGCGAAGCCAATGAGATGCTGGGGCGGTTGCTACCTGAGAACATCCGGATGGTGGCGGAACTGGATGTGGATTTGCATCCGGTGCTGGCGGACCCGGGGCAGTTCCATCAGGTGCTGATGAATCTTTCGGCGAATGCGCGGGATGCGATGCCGGATGGTGGGCGGCTGACGGTGACGACGTCCAATGTGGAGGTGGATGCAGAATTTGCCGCGACGCATCCGGATATTACCCCGGGGAACTATGTCCTGATGGAAGTTACCGACACCGGCGTGGGGATGGACGAACAGGCGCTGGCGCGGGTGTTCGAGCCATTTTTTAGTACGAAGGCTGCGGGGCGGGGGACCGGACTGGGACTTTCGATGGTCTACGGGATTGTCCGGCAGAGTGGCGGCTGGATCTGGGTGGATAGTGAACCGGGGCGGGGCACCTCGTTCCGGATATATCTGCCCCGTACGACACGAACGCCGGAGGGCGCGGCGGTGGCAGCGGCTGCGCTGGAGAGTCTGCGGGGAACCGAGACTGTGCTGGTGGTGGAGGATCAGGACCAGGTTCGGAATCTGGTGCGGGATGTTCTGCGGGGATATGGCTACCGGGTGCTGGAAGCGGCGGATGGTGAGGCCGCGATGGAGCTTGCCGGACAGTTTCGTGAGCCGATTCATCTGTTGTTGAGTGATGTGGTGATGCCAGGGATGACGG
>CANIHR010000249.1 GCA_947467185.1 Bryobacterales bacterium | reverse complement strand
TGCGCCGACAGCCCCGGTGGCTCCGGTCGAACCAGCAATACCCTGGGCTCCCGTCGCTCCCGTTGCTCCCGCGATACCTTGCGCCCCGGTCGGTCCCGTGTCACCCGTTGCCCCCGTAACACCCTGGGCTCCAGTGGCCCCGGTGGCACCAGTCGTACCAGCTATTCCGGTGGCTCCAGCAGCCCCGGTGGCTCCGGTCGAACCAGCAATACCCTGGGCTCCCGTCGCTCCTGTTGCGCCCGTAATACCTTGCGCACCGGTCGGTCCCGTATCACCGGTGGCTCCAGTTGCTCCGGTCGCTCCAGTTGTTCCGACGGCGCCGGTGGCGCCTGTGGCTCCCGTTGCACCCGTAGCTCCAGCTATGCCGGTGGCTCCCGTTGCTCCCTGCGGACCTGTGGCACCGGTAGCTCCCGTCGCACCTGTGGCACCGCTCGGTCCCCCGAGGACCAGCTCCAGAACAGGGGCATGACTGGTGGTCACACTCTCCTTGCTGTCCAGATAAACGCTGGCCCCACCCACGGAATCGACAACAAAGCCAAAATTGGCAACCGGGTTGGCAAGCCAGGCCTGAAAGGCTGAGGTGACATCCACAGTAATGAAGCGGGAGCCGGCAGAAGCCACGGCCGCACCAATCGAACCGCCACTGGAGGGGAGAGTTGCCGCACTGAGGAGAGTTTCATCCCAATCTGACGAGGCGGTCGAAACCTGGAGAGAGCCGGGAGTCGTGACACGGTTCACCCAAAGGACGAGGTTGACGCGGGACAGGGGTGCCGAGGCTACGCCAGGCGGAAGGCTCGACAGGTCAAAACGCACAAAGGCCCGTGCACCGCCACCGACCTGCAGGAAGGGAGAACTGCCGAAATTTACCGCAGGAAATCCGGGATTGGAGTGGGTATCCGCACTCGCCGGAATCTGGTCCGCCAGGACTGGCGTGACGGCGGAAAGCGCCACTGCCAGGATGATGATGAAGGACGAAATGCGAAGCCGAGTGCAAAAACGGAACATGGAAGAAATCCTCTTTATCTCTTGCGAGATTAAAAACAAGTAAAACCTTCTAGTGTAGGCCATATCCAGCCATCCGAGGCCGTAATTTTCGGGGCGGGGGCATTAGAATCCCCGTGAGCACCAGGATCTTGTGAACTGATATGCAAGTTTTGATGGTATTCGGTCTGGCCCTGGGCGCTACCGGCCTGGGGGCGGGCGCAGGTTTGAGCCAGGAAGGTGGCGGAATTGCTGTGGGGTTGAGCGTTCCGGCGGGTGCAGTGAAGGTACTGGTCGTGGAAGATATGGCTGTTCCCGATGACCATAGTGACGCGTGGAAACGCCGCGTCACTATGGTCGTTGGGCCCCGGGGATTACTTTCGGGGTGTCACGAGTACGGGGCCGACCAGCCCATAGGGCTGGACCAGACCGCGTGCCTTCACTTCCGGGTCGATATCGGCCAGGCGGTTGTTGAGGGTGGTGGCGACTCGGATGGACAGCGTATTCCGACCAGGTTTCAGCGTGGCTCCGAGGTCACCTTCCCCGCTGAGCTGGTTGACGGAGACGGGCTGACCGTTGACCATTACCGTAAAGGTGTCGAACACTTCACCGAGGCTGATGGTCGCGCCTTTGGCGGTGGCGGGCAGGTCGAAGGTGGTCGTGTAGGTCCCGAGGCCAGCGGCATTCTTCAGGGTCGGAATCTCGGGCCAGGCTTTCAGGCCGTCGAGGTCGAGTTCGAGGGTTGTCTTCTTCGTCTGCGCGGCGGCGGGACCGAAGGTGGTGAGGTGGGGATTAGCGGGCTGCCAGTCTTCCGCGACCAGATGCCATTTGTTCTTCGTGAGGTCGATGGGGGCATCGGAAGCTCCGGCAGGGACGGCACGGACCGCACCGAAGCGATTGGGCTGTTCGCTGATGGCAAGAAGCACACCGTTGTCCTTCGAGACATGGAGCCTCAGAGTGATCCGGTCACCGACGCGCTTGTAGTCCGTGATGGGGGTAATTTTGCCGGACCAGCCATCCATAAGGTACGGAGTTCCCTTCCCTTCCAGACTGACTTCGCGGTCAACTGGTTCTCCGGTGGCGGGTTCGAAGAGAGTGCGAGGCTGATCGGGCGGGCTTACAATTCCCTGGTTGTAGAAAAAGTAGTAGTCGGTCCTTGTGGCGGCGTCGCGGCGGCGAATGCTGAGGAGAGATGACGGCGTCGCCGGGTCGGCTGCGGGCCGAATGCCGAGAGCCCGGAGTTTCGCGGGGACATCGGCTTCGTGCGGCACCTGCGAAACGGACGGCTGGCGCAGAAGTTCGGCGATGACGGTCCTGAGTTCCGCATCCGCCTGCGGGGTGTTGCCGGGCGTGCGGTCGGGGGGGGGACCAACGACAAGAACCGGGAGGCCTGCTTTGGCAAACGCCAGAATCCGGCGGGCGACTTCGACGGGCATGGAAGTCTTGACGGGGTCGGTGGGCGGGCCCTGCTCGGCATCAATGATGAGGGCTTTGTAAGCCGGACCATTCACAGCCAGACGCTTGCCGGTGATGGTGGTGTTCGGCAGGTTCAGCATGTCCGGATTCAGGTAATCGCGGGTGTAGCCGGCTTCCCAGAGTTTGGGATCACCCCAGGCTCGGTATTTGAAACCCTGTGAAGGCGGATACAGGTAGTTCTGCATATAGACCGCGACATCGGTCTTCGCATCCCCCTGGGTGAGCGCCTGCTGGTGGCGGGCAATGTAGTCGTTGTAAGCGGGAGCATCGATCCAGAAAGGATTGCGGGGTCCCCATGCGTTGGAAAAGCCAGCCTGGCCGAAATTGTTGTAGCCCGGCCATTTGGACGTAGGCGCATCCCGGTAGGGATAAACGTGATAGACGAGCTTCGTGATACCGCCGACGAAGCTGCGGTGCATGCGGATGATGGTGTCCTGATACGTTTCCGCATAAGCCTGGCCGAGGGCGGCGCAGCACTCGGTCGAGTACCAGGTGTTGCCGGTCATGTGGTTGGCGGAGGCCATCGGGAGGTAGTTATCCACCTCGTCGCCGACGAACAGGTTCTCGTGTTCGGGGCGATCCACAACAGCCGTGGCGAGGACCATGTCGGTGATGGGAGTGGTCATCGCGGCTTCGCCTTCCACCTGGACACGGAGCACATTGTTGTACTTGCGGATCCAGTTACGGAGGGGGATAAGCTGGTGCTGAATCCAGAGGTCGCCGCGGACCGCGTACAGGTCGTTGCGAACTCGGGGGGCGGAACCGTCACTAAAGCTGAAGTGGTCCTGGAAAAGTGCAGGCAGGTTGGGCAGCAGAGAGTACTTGCGGCGGGCCTGGAATTCTTCGGCCATTTTGTTGGTCCAGAGTTCGTCGGGGCTGCCACGGTCGCTGGAGTGGGAATCGTAGAAGAGGTCGCCGCCGTTGATCTTGAGCAGGGATTTCACTTCGGCGCTAAGGCCGGTTTCCATACTGTTGATCAGTTGCGTGTAGCCTTCGGGGCTGAAGGGGTCGGGCTGGGCGAAAACGCCACGGGTCCAGAAGGCGAGGAGCTGCCATTCAGAGCCGGCGGGGGCGGTCCATTTGACGTCGCCAGCGGTAGTGCCACCCAGGACTCCGGCGGTGTTCCTGCCGGTGATGGTGGGGGTGAGATCAACGAAGGAAGCGCGGTCGAGGTCAACGGGACCGGTGCTGGGGCATGGCGTTTGGGTACACCGGTAGGCCATCAGCGAAATGAGGGTGGCGCGGGTGGGCTGGGGGCCGCCTCGCCCTCCGCCACCACCGCCGGGAGCGGCCGGGCCACGTCCGCCGGGTGCTCCGATTGCGGCCGGGCCACGACCGGGTTGCGGGAGGCCCCCGAAGCCGCTGCGTCCGGCTGCCGTGAGCGTCGGTGCGGGGATTTTACCGCTGAAGGTTTCGCCAGGTTTCACCACAGCTCTGCCGACGACCAGGGTTTTGCGGGCGTGGTCGTCATCGATGGAATAACCGGCAGGGTTCTGGGTGGGACCGTGGCTGAGGCTGACCTTGACGCCGACTTCGTTGGCGGCTTTCAGGATGGCGATGAGCTGGTCGTTGTTCGGAAAAGCTCCCTGACCGACTTCAACTCCAGCGATGCCGAAGCCTCGGAGAGCGCGGACTTCCGCGGCGAGTTCGGCTGGGTCGGCCGTGGCGGGCATGTTCAGGCGAACCCACGGGAGGTCCGTGGCTGGAGGCTTCGCGAAGGTGGCGGCGGTGAGCTGCGTGACCGGGTTAAAACGAACCCATTCTTTGGGAGCGGCAGCGATGGTCTTTGTGTTTTGGGCGCTCGCGGTAGCGGCGAGGAAAGCGAGGGCGAGAGATTTCTTCATAACGACCTACTTCTTTTGGTCGAGACGGAGGAACCGGGCAGCGTTGTTATAGAGGATGTCGCGCTTCTGTTCGGGCGTGAGGTACTCGGCGGTATCGATGATGTTGATCGACTGGGACATCAGGTTGGGCCAGAGGAGCTGGTCGGTGCCGAACATGACGCGGTCGCCGAAGCCGGCTTCGACGATGCGCTGGATGTAGTGGTTGACCTCTTTAATGGGGTAGCTCCAGATGAGGCCGGCGACATCGCAATAAACGTGGGAGTTGGCCGCCAGCAGGGTGAGCAGGTTGTCGATCATGGGGTAACCGGAGTGCATGATCCAGAGGCGCAACTTCGGGTGGCGGGCGAGGACTTCTTCAAACAGGAGCGGGTTGCCCATGGAACCACGGAACTTGGGGGTGGTGACGTTGGCGCGGCCGGAACCGCCGGTTCCCATGTGGACACCGACGGGGATATCGAGTTCTTCGGCCAGGGCGAAGTAGGCGTCGACGGCGGGGTCACTGGGGGAGATGCCTTCATACTGGAGGCCGACTTCGCCCATGATGCGGAAGCCCCCTTTGGTGTAGGCCTCGCGGAGGCGCTTCAGCTCGGCTTCCATTTTGGGGCCGCTCAGGGCGTTGCGATCGAACGAGGTTCCAGGGATGACGCGGCCTGGGGCGTCGGCTTTCCACTGGTTCACCGTCTTCTCATCGCCCATCACGACGGCGGTAACGTTGAGGCGTTCCATCTCTGCCTGTACTTCTTTCGGGTAGGCTTCAGGAGTCTTCGCAGGCAACAGTGGGTTGGCGCAGGGGACGGGCTTCCAGCCGAAGCGGTCTTCCTTCGTGGCAGGGTCAGATGCCAGAAACGCCGGCGTGTTGGCGCAGGCAGGCTGTCCACCGGCACTCATGGAGGCGTGGACGTGCATGTCGATGATGGGTTGCCGGGGAATCAGATTCTGGGCGGAAAGGGCGCCAGCAGCCAGAGCGGCAAAGGCGGAGAGACGGAAGAATCGCATTTTTGGTACCTCGTCCTGAAAGTAACTTCGAATACTTTATCAGGCGCTGAAGTGCCTTTGTAAGACAAGGGCGACGGTGCCGCGGAGGCGGGCCAGACCGTCCTGGTGAGCGGGCAGAATCTGCGGGGTGTGGCCGCCGGGAAGGGTCCGCGCAGCCAGAACGGCTTCGATTCTTTGTCCGAACCGGGACCAGGAACGGGTCAGGTCGCCGATGACGACGATCTTTTCCGGGGCCAGAGCGGTGACGATCATACGGATACCGAGGCCGAGGTGGTGCGCCATTTTGTCGAGCGCGGCTGCGGCCTGAGTGTCGTCCTGGTCGGCGAGGCGCAGGAGGTCGGGAAAGGTCAGCCTGGCGGCTTGAGGGTTCGATTCGGCGTAGTAACGGAGGGCGGCGCGATTGGAGCCGTAGACTTCCCAGCAGCCGTCATTGCCACAGCCGCATTTTGGACCGTCGGGATTGAGGGCAACGTGACCGAATTCTCCGGCCATACCGTTGACGCCCCTGGCGAGGCGACCGTTGACGAGAACGCCGCAGCCGATACCTTCGGAGACGGTGAGGACGACGAAATTCTCGGCGGGCTGATCAAACCAGAGGGAAGCGAGAACGCAGTTGTTCGCCGCGTTTTCCAGTTCTACGGGGAGTCCAAAGGCGGCGGCGAGGGGGGCTTTGAGGTCTTCACCGACCCATTTCAGGTTCGGGGCAAAAGTGAGAGTTCCAGTTTCCGGATGGACTCTTCCAGGAAGGCTAAGGCCTATACCTTGTATAGACTTCCGTGGCCAGAGTGAAATAATTTTCTCAACCCGGCTTTTGATGGCTTCGAGGGCTGCTTTGGGATCCTGCGGGGTGGGAATAACGTCTTTGGAGAGGAATTCCCCATTGATGTCGGCAAGGGCAATGGTGAGCTCGGTTGGACGGAGGTCAATGCCAATGACTACACGATTTTCGTTGAGACGAAGGAAGGTGGGGCGGCGGCCGCGCGGAAGCGGAACGGCGTCGCCTTCGACGAGCCACTTTTCGTTGAGTAGTTCCTCGACGATCAGGGAGATAGTGCTGCGCTGCATGCCGGAGAGGCGGGCGAGGTCGGCGCGGGAGATGGGCTGGCGGGTACGGATCAGGTTCAGGACGACCCGGCGGTTGATCTGCCGAACGACTTCGGGGGACGCGGTATCGATTTTCTGGGTCTCAGGCACAGGGGATTGACTGAATCTTAACGTATAACAAAACAAAAGGCCGCCGGGAGGTAAGTCCCGACGGCCCAGTGTTTGATGGTTTGAATTGGCTTAGTCGCCGAAGGAGCCGACTTCTTTTTCAGCCTTGGGAGCGGCGGGCTTGATGCCACCAAGAGCGTCGATCGGCACAAAGCCACCTTCCGGAGCCTTTTCCTTGAGGATGACTTCGCGGTACAGCTTGGCCATCTTCGCGTCTTCGGCAGCCTTGCGGGCCATGTCGGCGTTGCGGGCGCGGATCTTTTCTTCGCGCGCCGTCTTGGCGATACCCTGATCGTCGAGATCGTGCTGGATGTCGGCGTTGACCGCTTCCATGTCGAGGACGAGGGAGTGCTGGACGGAAACGAGCGGCACTTTCTTACCGCCGGCGAAGATTTCGTGACGGCCGCGCTCTTCGTACCACTTGGTGAGCGACGCAGTCATGTGCATCTTTTCAACGATGTTGCGCCAACCCACGCCGGTGTTATAGGCGCAGAAGCTGATTTCGCCTTCCTGCGTGGCGTAGGGGATGATGCACTGTTCGGTACGGCGGAAGTCGTAGTTGAACAGATCCTGGAACCACATGCCAGCGATGAAGAGGAAGTTCCAGCGATCCTGACGGCGCATTTCGATATCCTGCATCGTGCGGTCGCCGGTCACCTTGCCGTAGTTCTTGCCGGTGGCGCCGAGGCCCTTATCGAACTTCTTGAGAAGGTCCATCAGGCGGAAGTTGGTGGGAGCCTGGAAGGGATCGTAGTTGCGGAGGAGCGCGAGAGCGCCACCGACCACAGTCATCAGCTTGCCGCGGGAAGCGTCATTGACGGCCGCAACGTCCTTCGCCATCTGTTCGGCGTTGAGGAACTGGGTGACGGGACGGAATTCCTTGGTTTCCTTGTCGATCATGACAGCCATGCCGGTGCCGCAGTTCGGGTGGCAACCGCAGGACAGCTGACCCCAGTCGGCGTTCGGTCCATGGACGAGATCCGACCAGTCAGAGAAGGTGGAGATGAAGGAGATCGGATACCAGTCGCGGGTGGGTTCGCCCATGCCGATCTGGTTCTTCACGTCGTGCGCGAGGTGTGACAGCGTATACCGCTGAGCCTGACGACGTTCGTCGGTGATCTCTTCGTCGCGGCCAGTAAAGGAAACGGGCTGGAAGGAGAGGAAGGAGATCTTCTTCGGGTTGTCGAGGGCGAACTGGATGACGCGGCCGACCTGCTCGTTATTCACACCGTTGATGATGGTGATGACGGGCACGATGTCAACACCGTTCGAGTGGAGGTTCTCGATGGCGCGGAGCTTCACGTCGAACAGGTTGCCGATGGCGCGGTGGGAGTTGGCGGCGTTACCGACGCCGTCGAACTGCAGGTACGCGTACCGGAGGCCAGCCTTGGCGGCGGCGAGACAGAATTCCGGGCTCTTGGCGAATTCGATACCGTTCGTCGCGGCCTGAACCGAGTTGTAACCAACCTTGCGGGAGTACTTTACGGCATCGAGGAAGTACGGGGAGAGGGTCGGTTCGCCACCGGAGAACTGCACCGACATCTGGCGGCGCGGCTTAATGGAGATGGCGTTGTCGAGCATGGTCTGGATGTCTTCCCAGCTCAGTTCGTGCAC
>CANIHR010000248.1 GCA_947467185.1 Bryobacterales bacterium | reverse complement strand
GGCCTCGACATCCCGGAAGACCAGGTGGCCCGCATCGCCCCCTCCCTTGTTGCCCTTGAACGCGATTTCGCCCCCCTGAAGGCCAAAATTCCGCACTCCCTCGAACCGGCCATCATTCTCTCTGAACCGGCGGTGCTCGGCCGCGCAGGGAGTAGTGACAATGAGTAACTTCCTCTCCATCTCCGAAGCCGCCGCCAAACTCCGCGCCCGCGAAGTCTCCGCCGTCGAGCTCGCGCAGGAATCACTCCGCCGCATCCACGCCGATGAACCGCGTCTCAACGCGTTCATGACCATCACCGAAGACCTCGCCCTCCAGCAGGCGCGCCAGGCCGACGAAGAACTCGCCAGCGGCCTGGATCGTGGTCCCCTCCACGGCATCCCTTACGGCCTGAAGGACGTCTTCTCCACCAAAGGCATCCGCACCACCTGCGGCTCCAAAATTTTCGCCGACCACATCCCTGACCACGACTCCGCCGTCTACGAAAAACTCCGCGAAGCTGGCGCCGTCCTCATGGGCAAGACCGGCCTGCAGGAGTTTGCATACGGCATCACCTGCAACAACCCCCACTACGGCCCCATCCGCAATCCCGCCAACCCCGACTGCATCCCCGGCGGTTCCAGCGGTGGTTCCGGCGCTGCCGTCGCGGCCGGTTCCCTCTTCTTCGCCATGGGCAGCGATACCGGCGGCTCCATCCGCATTCCTGCCTCCTACTGCGGTTGCGCCGGCCTGAAACCCACCTCCGGCCGCGTCAGTCGCCGCGGCGTCCTCCCCCTCGACTTCAGCCTCGACCATATGGGCCCACTCACCCGCAACGCTGTCGACGCCGGCCTCGTCCTCGCTGCAATCGCCGGTCACGACCCCGCTGACGACACTTCGTCCTCCCAACCCGTTCCCGACTACTCCATTTCCGAGTTCCCCTCCGTCGCCGCCTCCCTCTGGGGCGTCCGCATCGGCCTGCCCACTAACTTCTATGGCGACCGCGTCTCTCCCGAAGTCGCCGACGCCTTCGCCGAAGCTGTCTTCCGCGCCCGCGCCGCCGGAGCCACTCTCGTCCCCATCACCGTCCCCGACCCCTCCGAAATCAACGTCGTTAGCCGCGTCATCCTCCTCTCCGAAGCCTCCGCGCTTATGGAGCCCTACCTCCATCGCCGCGCCGATTTCGGCGCCGATGTCCTCGCCCTCCTCGACCAGGGCCGCTTCCTCGCCGCCACCGACTACGTCAACGCCCAGCGACTCCGCCGCGTTTACCAGCAGGAGTGGGCAAAGCTCTGGGCCGACGTCGATTGCATTTTCACCCCAACCGCGCCCATCGTCGCCCCCAAAATCGGCGAGCCCAACGTCATCATCGACGGCGTCTCCGAAGATGTCCGCCTCGCCACCACGCGCTTCGTCCGCGCCGCCAACGTTCTGGGCTTCCCGGCCATCTCCATCCCCCTGCCAGTCACTGGCTTACCGGTCGGCCTCCAGATCATGGCCGCACCCTTTGGTGAAGCAAAGCTCCTTTCCATCGCCCACGCGGTGGAAGTAACCGCCCAGTAGCGCCTGCTGACCCACATTTGGGGCGAAATGGCGTTTTCGCCCCAAATCTCTTGACCCTGCAGGCTACAAAATTCCGGAGATTTCACCCCGGGTAGTCGTTGTACTATTCCATACATGGAAGAAGTGCCTCCTTATTTTGCCCTGATCTGTAAGTTTTCCAACAATTTACGCAGTTAGCCGTTCTGGCGCGCCATTTGCATAAGCCAGCAACATGACCCTATCCAGCCTGCGTTTGGCCCGAAAGTCGGTTCCCGCCGTCTTCGTCGCCCTCGCCCTAACGTGTCTGTCCGCCGGGAGTGCCTTCGCACAGTCTGAAACCGGCTCAATCACCGGGACTGTCGTGGATCCGACCGGAGCCGCCGTCCCCAACGCCAAGGTAACCGTCACCAACGCCGCCACGACTGCGGCCCGCACCACCACGTCCGGCTCCTCCGGCGTCTACACGGTCACCAACCTCCAGCCCGCTCCTTACACGGTCAAGGTGGAAGCCCAGGGTTTCAAGACCTCCCAGATTCCCGTCACCGTCACCGTTGGCACCCGCGAAGGTCTCGACGTCAAGCTGCAGGTCGGCGACACCAGCACCGTCATCGAAGTAGCCGAGTCTGCCGTCACGGTCAACACTGAAAGCCAGACTCTCTCCCAGGCGATTAACTCCAAACAGATCGTGGAACTGCCCACCCTGTCGCGCAATCCCTACGCCCTCGTCGCCACGGTCGGCAACGTCTCGGGTAACACCCCCGATGGCCGCGGAGCCGGTGTGGCCATCAACGGCCAGCGCGCCGCCTCCACCAACGTCATGCTCGATGGCACCGCGAACAATGACGAATTCGGCGCCGGCATCGGCCAGAACGTGCCCCTCGATTCCGTTCAGGAATTCACCGTTCTCACCAACAACTTCACCGCCGAATTCGGCCGCGCCTCCGGCGGCATCGTCAACGTGGTCACCAAGAGCGGTACCAACGACCTCCACGGCACCGCCTACGAATTCAACCGAATCTCGAAGCTGGCGTCCAATGATTTTGACAGCAACGCCAACGGTCTTCCCAAGGCCGTCTTCACCCGCAACCAGTTCGGCTACTCCGCCGGCGGCGCGGCCGTGAAGAACAAGATCTTCTTCTTCTCCAGCACCGAATGGACCCGAGTCCGCAGCGCTGCCAACAAGATCGGCTTCGTGCCCACGAATGAGCTGCTGGCCCTCTCCAACACCAACACCCAGAAGTTCTTCTCCACCTATGGCAAGCTGGCCCCGGGCGTCACCGTTCTCGGCCCGGTCACCAAAGCGAATCTGCCCTCAGTAAACTTCTGCTCCGGTCTCGCGGCCGGCAACAAGTGCGCCACCATCGGCTCTTCCGTTCCCCTCTTCAACCGCATCGCTTACAACGTCCCCTCCGACGCCGGCGGCGGCACGCCCCAGAACACCTGGAGCACCGTCAATCGCATCGACTACAACATGAGTTCCACCACGCAGATGTACGTTCGTTACGCCATCTCGAACGAAATCGACGCTGACGGTTCCGTCAGCGCCAGTCCTTACTCGGGCTACAACACGCCGAACACCCAGTACAACAATTCGGTTGTCTACTCCCTGACGAAGACGATCACCCCTGCCTTCATTTCGCAGACCAAGATCGACTTCAATCGCTTCAACAACCAGCAGCCTTACTCCTCCACCTACGGCCCCGTCCCGACTCTCTACTGGAACGCTTCGGCCACCACCTCGCTTCCCGGTGGCCCCATCTACCTGCCGGGCTACAGCCCCCTCACTCCGGGCAGCGGCATTCCCTTTGGTGGGCCGCAGAACTTCGTCCAGATCTATCAGGACTTCTCCTGGATCAAAGGCCGTCACACCCTCCGCTTCGGCGGCAGCTACAACTACTTCCGCGACAACCGCACCTTTGGAGCGTATGCGACGGCCGGCGAATACCTCGGCACCTCGCTCCCGAAGGGCTTTGAGAACTTCCTCAACGGCAACGTGAACTCCCTGACGGTCGCCGTGAATCCCCAGGGCAAGTACCCCTGCGGTAAGGACGGTACGGTTCCCGCCTGCACCCTCACCCTGCCCGTCGGCGCGCCCAACTTCAGCCGCAGCAACCGTTATCACGATTACGCGATCTACGGTCAGGACGCCTGGAAGGTCACTTCCCGTCTCACTGTCAACCTCGGCCTGCGCTGGGAAGTGTTCGGCACTCAGCACAACAAGAACGGCAACCTCGATTCCAACTACTATCTCGGTACCGGTTCCACCATCCAGCAGCAGATCGCCACTGGCAGCCTGCAGAACGCCCCCAACAGCCCCATCGGCAAGCTGTGGGTCACCAACATGGGCAACTTTGGCCCCCGCATCGGCATCGCGTACGACCTGATGGGCGACGGCAAAACCAGCCTTCGCGCCGGTTACGGTCTCGCCTACGAACGCAACTTCGGCAACGTGACCTTCAACATCATCCAGAACCCGCCCAACTACGCGTCGGTTTCTGTCACTGCCGGTGTCGACTTCACCACCATCCCGATCAGCGTGGATAACCTCGGGCCTCTCGCCGGAAGCACCGGCACCAAGGCTTTGCCCAAGGTCACCCTCCGCGCCGTCGACCCCAACATCAAGACCGCCTATGCCCACCTCATCAGCGCCTCCGTGGAACACCAGTTCAGCGAAAAGATTCTGGGTGCGGTGGAATACTCGGCGTCACTCGGCAGAGACCAGTACGGCATCGCCAACGTGAACCGCACCGGTTACGGCAACTACTACCTCGGCACGCCCTGCACGCCCGGTACCGACGGCGACCCCGGCAACTGCACCGCCCGCCTGAACAACTACCAGTACTCCAGCATCAACTTCCGGAGCAACGGTGGTACCTCTAACTACAACTCGCTCACCTTCCGCGCCGATATCCGCGGCAGCCACGGCTTCAACGGCCGTATCAACTACACCTGGTCGCACGCCATTGATGACCTGAGCGATACGTTCTCCAGCGGCAGCGTCGCCAACCTCGGCTGGCTCGATGCCTTCAACCCCGGCCTGGACAAGGGCAATGCCTATTTCGATATTCGCCATCGCATGGCCGTCTCCGGCACGTATGACTTCAACCTGGGTAAAAAGATGACCGGCCCGGCGAAGTATCTCACCAACGGCTGGACGCTCGCGCCCATCATGACCGTCAACTCCGGTTCGCCGTTCAGCATCTACGATTGCAGCCTGGCCTTCAACTCCTGCCCGTTCGCCTTCGCCACGAAGGCCGTTCCGGTCGCGGGTGATGGCCTGAACGCTACCGCGACGCCGAACGTCTACAACTACCTGAGCCTCACGAAGTACTTCAACTCCGACTGGTTCGACCCGAAGACCGGCATCTCCGACGTCGGTAAGTTCCCGTCGAACATGGTGGGCCGCAACCGCTTCTCTGGCCCCGGGTCGTTTGACTTCAACCTCGGCATCTACAAGAACATCTCGGTGCACGAGAAATACACGGTGCAGTTCCGCGCGGAAGGCTACAACTTCCTCAACCACCCGAACCTCTCGAACCCCGGCGGCCAGGACGTCTCGGGTGGTGGTTATGCCACCGCCTCCTACTACGGACGCCGCTTCTTCCAGATGGCTGTCAAGATTCACTTCTAAACAGCCGCTTTCACCGCAACCCAAAGGGCTCGGGCTTCAAACCCGAGCCCTTTTTCTGTCGATATACTTGATTCCAGATGAAGAAACGCCTTCTCAACGCGCTCGCCGCCATCCTGCTCACAGTTTCGGCGACGCTGGTGGTCTGGCAGGGGTCGTTCAGCTTCGGCAGTTTCCGCCCCGAAGCCTCCGAACAGACCTTCCTGTTCTTCGGCATTTCGCTCCTCATCTTCCTGCTGACCGTCACGCTCGGCTTCATGTTCGTGCGGATCGTGTTCAAGATCTGGGTCGATCGCCGCGGGGGCCAGATCGGCTCCCGCATCCGCACCAAGCTCGTCGTCGGCGCCCTCGCCCTCACCCTCCTCCCCGTCGTCTTCATGGTCCTGTTCAACTACTACGTCATGAACCGGACCCTCGACAAATGGTTCACGGGCCCCACCCAGCACGTCCTCTCCGACATTCGCTCCATCTCCGCCGCCCTTGAACAACAGACCCGCGGTAAGGCCCTCGCAGAAGCCCAGCTCATCGCCTCACTCCCGGAAACCCGCTTCCAGATCGTCCACCCCGAAACGCCCACCCCCTGGCTCAATATCTTCTGCCAGCAGCGCAGCATCGGAGCCGCCCGTATCCTCCCCGCGCAATCCATGCAGCCCGTGGCCAGCTACGGCAGCTTCTCCACCAACGCCCAGTCCACCTCCTTCACCGCCGCCGCGCCCATCCTGCAGGATGGCGGCATCATCGGCTCCGTCGTGGTCGATGAAACCATCCCCATCAACCTCGTCGCGCAGGTCAAAGACATCCGCGCCGATACCGAACTTTTCCTCAAGCTGGGCGAACTCCAAAAGCGCGTCCGCACCAACTACCTCCAGATCCTCGTCCTCATCGCGCTCTTCATTTTCTTCGTCGCCGGCTGGCTCGCCCAGTACCTCGCCCGCCAGATCAGCTCCCCCATCTCCGCCCTCGTTCGCGCTGCCGAAGAAGTCTCCCGCGGCAATCTGAACTACCGCGTCGATGCCCGAGCCATCGACGAACTCGCGCAACTCGTCGCCGGCTTCAACCGCATGACGTCCGACCTGGCCGCCAACCGCGAAGAGCTCGAAAAGCGCCGCCGCTTCACCGAAGCCATCCTCGAAAGCATTCCCACCGGCATCATCTCCGTCGATGCCACTGGTGCCGTCCAGCGTGTCAACAAAGCCCTCGACGAAATGCTGCCCCAGGCCCAGGTCCGCAACGCCTCCCGCCTCGACGATCTCTTCAGTCGCGAAGACGCCGCCGAAATCCGCTACCTGATGAACCGCGCCCGCCGCACCGGTCTCGCCAGCCAGCAGCTCGATATCCGCACCCTCCAGCGCACCCTCCACCTCGCCGTCTCTGTCTCCGCCGTGGAACGCAGCCGCAACACCGGCTTCGTCGTCGTCATCGAAGACACCTCCGACCTCCTTCGCGCCCAGAAAACCGCCGCCTGGAGCGAAGTCGCTCGCCGCGTCGCCCACGAAATCAAGAACCCCCTCACCCCCATCGCGCTCTCTGCCGAACGCATCCTGCGCCTCACCAACCGCACGGCGCTCCCGCCTGATGCCGATCAGCTCCTCCGCGAGTGCGCCACCACCATCCTCGAAGAATCCGCCTCTGTCAAACGCCTGGTCGACGAGTTCTCCCAGTTCTCCCGCCTCCCCACCGCCGAACTCATCGTCTGCGACCTGAACGACGTCGTCACCAACGCCATGAACGTCTTCGAGGGCCGCCTGGATGGCCTCGACGTCATCGTCGACCTCGCCCCCGGCCTCCCACCTGTCAACATCGACCCCGAGCAGTTCAAGCGCGTCATCGTCAACCTGGTCGATAACGCCGCCGAAGCCATGCAGGATTCGCCCGAGCGCATCCTCCACGTCGCCACCCGCCCCGGCCTGGCCGATTCCGTGGAAATCGTGGTCGCTGATTCCGGCTGCGGCATCACCCCCGACGAGAAGGACAAACTCTTCCTCCCCTACTTCTCCACCAAGAGCCGTGGCACCGGCCTGGGTCTCGCTATCGTCAGCCACATTCTCGCCGAACACGACGCAAGTATCCGCGTCGAGGACAATGAACCTTGTGGGGCCCGCTTCACCGTGGAAGTGCCCGCAATGGCCGCCGATGAAACAAAATCGCCCCTGAACGCCACCACATTGAGCGCATGACTTCTCCCCGTGTATTGATCGTTGACGACGAACCCGGCATCCGCCAGTCCCTGAGCGGCGCCCTGCGCGACGAAGGTTTTCAGGTCACCGCCGTCCAGACCGGGGAAGCCTGCCTCGAAGCCGTCTCTGCCGCGCAGTACGAAGTGGTCCTGCTCGACGTCTGGCTGCCCGGTATCGACGGCCTTGAAACCCTCGACCGCATCCAGCGCATTCCCGTTTCCGACCGCCCCGCCGTCGTCATGATCTCCGGCCACGGCAACATCGAAACCGCCGTCCGTGCCACCAAACTCGGAGCCTTCGACTTCCTCGAAAAGCCCCTCTCCATCGACCGCGTCCTCCTCGTCATTCGCAACGCGTCCGATAATATCCGCCTCCGTCTCGCCAACGAACGTCTCCGTGAATCCGCCGCCACCCGCCCCAACATCGTCGGCGACAGCGTCCCCATGAAGGCTCTCCGCCAGCAATTGGCGCTCATGGCCGGCACGAATGGCCGCGTCCTGATCTATGGCGAAAGTGGCACCGGTAAGGAACTGGTCGCTCAGGCTCTCCACGCCATGAGCCCCCGCAACGCCCAGCCCTTCGTGGAAGTGAACTGCGCCGCCATCCCGGAAGACATGATCGAAAGCGAACTCTTCGGTCACATGAAAGGTAGTTTTACCGCCGCCTCCGAGCGTAAAGTGGGCAAATTTCAAAAGGCCGATGGCGGCACTTTATTCCTTGACGAAGTCGGCGACATGAGCCTCCGCACCCAGGCAAAGGTGCTGCGCTCCCTCGAAGAGCAGAAGATCGAACCCCTCGGCGCCCAGGAGTCCATCCGAGTGGATGTCCGCGTCGTCGCAGCCACCAACAAGAACCTCGAAGACGAAATCGCCCGGGGCAACT
>CANIHR010000247.1 GCA_947467185.1 Bryobacterales bacterium | reverse complement strand
TTGTGCTCGCCGCCCAGGAAGTAGTTCCCCGGTGAATACGGTGCCGCCGCCCGGTAGAAAACCTCACCCTCCTCGCGCGTCGCCACGTACATCAGCTTTTGCTCCGGGCTGTAGCTCGGCGAATACCAGTTCGTCGCCCCTGTGGCCGCCGGCCAAACCGCTACCCCCGCCTCGGTCGGCAAAGTTCCCGCCATACGCACCGGCCGCCCCTGCGCGTCAATCTCCTTCGCCCACGTCTGCTTCTCATAAGGACGCGCCAGCAGGAACTCCCCCGTCTCCCGGTCCAGCAGATAGAAGAAGGCATTCCGGTTCGCCTGCATCAGCAGCTTCCGCTGCCGCCCCCGAAACTCCGCATTGAACAGCACCGGCGTCTCATTCGAATCCCAGTCGTGCATGTCATGCGGCGTGAACTGAAAGTGCCACTTCCGTTTCCCTGACGCCGCGTCCAGCGCCACCACCGAATCCGAATACAGGTTGTCGCCCAGCCGCACATCCCCGTTGTAATCCGGCCCCGGATTCCCCGTCCCCCAGTAAACCAGGTTGAGTTCCGGATCGTACGCGCCGGTCGTCCACGTCGTTGACCCGCCCGTCTTCCACGAATCCCCCGCCCAACTCCCGGCATTCGGGTCCTCCGGTCCGGCCGTCGTATAGAAACGCCACGCCCGCTTCCCCGTCGCCACGTCGTACCCGTCGATAAACCCGCGAACCCCGTACTCGCCCCCAGCCATCCCCACAATCAGCTTGTCCCGAGCCACCAGCGGAGCCGACGTCGACCCGTAGCCATCCAGATAATTCGCCATCTGCGTCTTCCAAAGCAGCCGTCCCGACCGGGCATCCAGCGCCAGCACCCACGCATCCACCGTTGACATGAACAGCCGGTCCCCCAGGATCGCCAGCCCCCGGTTCACCTGCCCGCAACACACGATCACCTTCGCCGGCAGCTTGTAATCGAACTCCCACAGCTTCCGCCCAGTCGCCGCATCCAGCGCGATCACGTCGTTCGGCGACCTCGTCACATACATCACGCCCTCCACCACCAGCGGCGTCGATTCGCCCTTGTGCAGCGTCCGCATCTGGTACATCCACTTCGGCCGCAGCTTCGACACCGTCGCCGCGTTGATTTCCTTCAGCCCGCTGTGCTGATGCCCGGCGAAATTCCCCGAATACGTCAGCCAGTTCTGCGGCTCCCGGTCCGCGACCACCAGCCGCTCAAACGGAACCTGCGCCTGCACCACCGCCGCGCACACCGCCACAACGCTCATCAATCTCATTAGCCGTTTCACTTTATTCACCCGCCGCCCGAAGAGAATTCAGATACGCCACCAGGTTCTCCAGCTCCGCCGCCGGCAGCTTTCCGTAAGACGGCATTAACGACGCCCCGAGCCTCCGGAACGTCTCCAGCTTCGCCTTCGAAAACGAATAGACCTTCTCCTTCGAATCCCGAATCTGCAGCGAATAGTCATCCTCATTCAGCCGCAGCCCCGTCACCCGCTCTCCCGACTGAGTTACTGCCGTTGCACCCACATACTCCTTCGCGACGAACGTATCCGGCGTCACCAGCGACTCCCGCAGAAACTTCAGTGACCGCCGCAGCCCGATGCTGTCCAGCGCCGGCCCCAGGCTCCCGCCCTTCCCCGCCACCACATGACACCCGCCGCACCCCAGCCTTCCGTAGACCACCGCGCCCGCCGCCGCATCGCCCGTTGCTTTCTCCTGCGCTCCGGCCGCACCCAGACTCCGCACATACGCCACCAGCCGCCGAAGATCCGACACCGGCAGCCGCGAAGGCGGCATCTCCGTACCCGGCACGCCAGCCTGAATCACGCGCAGCAAATCGTCATCGGTCCGGCTCAAATGGTATTGCCCGGTGGTGAGATTGACACCCCTGCCGCCCTCGCCTTCGGGGCCGTGACACTGAGCACAGTGCCCCAGATAAAACTGTCGCCCCTGCTGTAAATCCGCCGGTCCCTGCGCCAGCAAAGTCCCGGCACAGAGCCAAAGACCCCAGCCTGTCAGCTTCTTCATCGTTCCAGAGTATCGCCGAAGTCCGGTTCTCTTTGACATCTCCCTCCAGGGCCTGCGGGCGGAATGGAATGCATAATGGCTTGTTCACCATCGCCTCAGACCCGAGGCCTTCGGAGGCTTGATACACAATCACATGACGGGTGCGGCCAGGTATCCAATCGAAAACAGCGTGCTGGCTTCGTCCGCCCTTGAGGCCCTCTCGCCAACGTACGGTACCCGGCTCCGTCCCGCAGCATAACCGGAAAGAAGTCCAATTCACCCGACCTCTGGCGGCTCAGGGTAGCTGCCACACCCAAAGCATCGACGAAGCCGCCCCACGCACCGCACCCAGCTCCGGCGCGTTGCCCATCGCACTGTTGCCCTGCAGCCCCGGATTCCCCACCGGCATCGCAATGTACTGTTTGCCGTCCACCATATAGGTAATCGGAAAGGCGTTCGGAATATCGTTCAGCCGCCCGCTCTCCCACAGCACCTTACCGTCGCGGTCGTCAAACGCCCGGAAATACCGATCCGGTGTCGCCGAAAATACCAGGCCGCCCGCCGTCGTGAATAACCCCGTGGACTGCGGCACGCGGCTGCGAATATCCCACGCAAACTCCTGCGTGAACAGGTCCAGGGCCAGGAATCGCGCCGGGGTCTCGCCCATCTTTCCCATGCACGTGTCGTTGATCGGCAGGTAGTACCGGTTCGTCGAGGGGCTGTACGCGCCGGCCGGGAAATTCCGTGCACCAATATTGCCCGGGCACCGCGTCACGCCAGGCGGAGGCGGCTCCGGCAACAGCGTCTTCACCCCTGTCTCCGGATCAATCGCGGTCGCCACATTCTGTGCCCCCGGGTCCTTCGCGAACAGGAACTTTCCGGTGGCCGCGTCCACAGCCTC
The DNA here is from genome assembly GCA_947467185.1 of Bryobacterales bacterium. Classification (GTDB taxonomy): domain Bacteria; phylum Acidobacteriota; class Terriglobia; order Bryobacterales; family Bryobacteraceae; genus BOG-234. The sequence continues at coordinate 5,313 of CANIHR010000247.1, read as the reverse complement.
GAAAATCCCCGCCTTCCCCACCGTGATCACCGCTTTCCGCCGCTGCCCCTTCACATTTACCGGAGCCACAATGCGCTCAAACGCATAGTCCTGATCGTAAGGATCGGAAGGAATGTGCTGGTAGTACCAGACGAGCTTGCCCGTGTCCGGATTCAGCGCCAGCGTGGAATTCATGTACAGCCCCGTCGCGCCAAACGTCCCGCGGGTAACCGTTGACCAGGGAGAAGGCGAACCCGTACCCCAATACGTCAGATTCAGCTCCGGGTCATACTGCCCCACTTCCCAGATGGCGCTCCCGCCGCGCTTGTCGTCCGGCAGATTGTTCCAGGTCTCACCACCCGGCTCGCCGACGTGAGCAACGGTATTAAACCGCCAAAGTTCCTTGCCGGTCTCCAGATCGTGGCCGGTGATGAAGCAACCGCCCGGAGGGAAATAGCCGGCAGTCTTGCCCCCGTCTTTATTCGCACTGCCCGGCGAGCAGTTGCCCGCGCCCACCAGCACCTTGTCACGAATAATCAGGGGACCACTGTTATACGTGCGCTCGCTCTTATAGTCGTCGGTGGAGACATCCCACAGCTTCTTCCCTGTCTTGACGTCCAGCGCAATCACCCGCATGTCAATCGTGGGAACAATCAGCTTATTGCCGCCGATGCCGAGGCTCCGCTTGGTCCGGTAGAACCCCGGCAGCTTCGGGTAGTCTTTCGGCAAGTCGTGGACGTACTGCCAGAGCAGCGTGCCGTTCCGCGCGTCCAGCGCCTGAATCGTATCGCCGAAGTTCCACAGGAACAGAATGCCGTCATGCACCAGCGGCGTGAACTCATTCACGGCGTCGCTGGGTGAAGCCATGCTGAACGTCCACGAGACCTTCAGATCCTTCACGTTATTCCGGTTGATCTGCGTCAGAGGACTGTATGCCCAGCCGTCGTAGGTCCGCCGCCAGTGCAGCCAGTCGCCCGGCGGAGGATTCCGCAGCATTTCGCCCGTCACCGGCGTCAGACGGTCAAGTGGCGCTCGCAGTTCCGCCAGCCGCGCCTGCGCGTATGGCGTCAGCGCTCGGCCACGCCCCCCGCCGGCGGCCGGCACCTGAGCACTTACCTGAACCGCCGCTAATACCACCAAACACGCGCCAACAGCACGCACCCGCCCCACTATCAACCATCCCGGCAAACGCATAGCGAGGGAATGCTATCACAAACCGGCGGGCGTTATTTGGACCCGCTCTGCCGCGTACACGTCAGCTTGTACTTATCACCCTGCGTCCCCCCAACATCCAGCATCATCGTGTCGCCGGACACCGTGCCCTCGTAGTACACCGTTCCAAACGCCATCTTCATCTCAAATGAAATCCTGTCACCGGACACTTTGACTTTGTCCAGAGGAGCTTCATACTCGCCCGCCTGAATCGTGCCCGTCACCGCCGCGCCCGGCTTGATGGTGATATTTACCGTCGTCTCGCCCATCTGGGTGTTCATGGAGCCTTTCCACGTTCCCGCCAAATCCGTCCCGGTCAACTCGGCGCCCGCCAGGCTAAACGTCGCCAGCAGGGCGAGCGTGATCGTCAAAATCGTTTTCATTGGAACTCTCCGTTCAACGCCAGTATATTTTGGCACTCAGTGCCATGTCAATACCTAAGTGACACGAATAGCCCGAGTGACGAAATGTTATATTCACTCTCATGACCGAGTCCCCCCGAGTCACGCTCCAGGCACGCAAACAGGAGTTGGTCCGCGACGCCATCTGGACCGCCGCCCTCGATCTCTTCACTGCGAAGGGCTTCGATGAGACCACCATTGACGACATTGCCGCTGCCGCCGGCACTTCACGCCGCACCTTCTTTCGCTACTTCGAATCCAAACGCGACCTCATCGCGCAGCCCGTCCTCAACTACGGCGCCTCCATCACCCAGGCAATCGAATCCTGCCCCGCCCCCTCCTCACCGTCGAAGCTGTTTCACCACGTCGTCCTCGAAGTTGCGCAGCGAACCGTGGCCGACGCCCGCATGAGAAAGCTAATGGCTATCGCCGCAAAGTACCCCGCCGCGCGGGAAGCTCAACTGTCCCGCGTCGCCGAGGTGCAGGACCACATAGCCGCCGCCTTCGCGCGCCGCTGCGAAGAGGAACTCACCGCCCACGGCCTCGCCGCGCTGACCCTCGCAGCCCTCAGCCTCACCTACCGAGTCTGGTTCTCCCAGGGGAAAAAGGACATCGAATCCGCCGCCAAACGAGTCTTCACCGAGTTCGAAAACGCAACCCGAGCCAGGTAGCATCTTTCCCGTCACCCTGCACCCGCCGCGCACCGCCCCTGCCCGGGTTGACAGCTATCAAAAGCATGGTACACATAGGACCATATGAAGGGTTGCCATCACATGCCGCGTCTCATCCTCACCGTAAGTCTCTTCCTTACCCTGGCCGCCACCGCCGCCGCGCAATCCACTCCCTTTTCTCTCGCCGCCACCAACCTGAACCTCGTATCCCGGAACTCCACCTACACCTCCAACATCTCCGCTCAGGGCACCGGAACCGTCGCCGGCTTCGGCACCGCGGACATCCGCGTCACCGCCTCCGCCGTCCGCGAGCGTGGCCTCGGCTGCAGCAACAGGCTGCAGGCAGACATCACCTTCACCTTCGGCACCAACGACATTCTCACCTTCACCGTCTTCACCAACACAGCCGACCTCGGCAAGCCTGTCCCCTCCGTCGTCACCGGCTCCGCCGGCCTCCACTAGGGCAAAGGCGGCACGGGAACCGTCACCCTCTCGGTCAACTCAACCAATACCGTTCTCAGCGTCACGGTCAACGGCTCCATCACCGCCGCCGGACCCGCCAAACCCGCGTCCATCTCGCCCTCCGGCATCGTGCCCCTGTTCAGCTCCGTACCCATGGTGCAGTCCGGCTCCTGGATTTCCATTTACGGCAACAATCTCGCCAACGCCACCTCGGTCTGGAGCACCACCCAGTTCATCACCGACCTCTCCGGAGTCACCGTCAGCATCGGCGGTAAACCCGCCTACATCTGGCTCGTCAGCCCCCGCCAGCTCAACGTGCAGGTTCCCGATCTCGGCAACGTCGGCTGCGTCAACGTCATCGTCGCTACCCCCAACGGCACCGCCCAGTCCGAAATCGTGCTCACCGCCGCCCAGCCCTCGTTCAGCCTGCTGGATGCCAAATACGCTGCCGCTGTCATCTCCGTCCCGAACGGCACCGGAGCCTTCGGTTTGGGCGTCAACTCCTACGACCTCATGGGTCCTGGCGGTAACGCCTTCTCGTTCAAAACGCGCCCCGTGAAAGCTGGAGAAATCATCGCGCTTTATGGCGTCGGCTTTGGGCCGACTGCCCAGCCCGTCTCCGCCGGACAATACGCCGCCTACCCCGTCAACACGCTCGAACGCCCCATCATCACCATTGGAGGTGTCACAGCGGACTGGGTCTTCTCCGGTCTCGTGGGCCCCGGCCTCTATCAGCTGAACGTCAAGGTGCCCGCTGGCCTGGCTTCCGGCGACCAGCCTCTCGTGGCCACCGTTCCCAACCAGGCGAACCCTCTGCTTTTCTCCAGCTTCCGCTCGCAGACCTGCACCGATCCCGACCCGCAGGGTGCCACCCCGGCCAATTGCGCCGTCTACGTAGCGGTCCAGTAGCAGGCGTCCGGAAACGTCGTATACTGGCCCCCATGCGTATTCTGACGCTTGGCGTCGCCACCCTCGGACTTTTGTGTGCCGCGCAACCCGCCCGCAAGCTCTCCTTTGCCCGCGCTGGAGGCATTGTCCCCGGCGTGATGCAGCTCTACATCGCCAACGCGGACGGCACCGGCGAACGCCCCCTCCTCGCCACCCCGCAGGACGATTACGACGCCGTCTGGGCCCCCGACGGCAAGTCCCTCGTCTTCACCTCCGATCGCAACGGCTCCGGCGACCTCTACAGCGTCAACCCCGACGGCACCAACCTCACCCGGCTTACCTCCGACCCCTCCTACGAAGACCAGGCCGCTTTCTCCCCCGACGGCAAAAAGCTCGTCTTCGTCTCCACCCGCAACACCGGCTACGCCAATCTCTGGACCCTCGACCTCGCCACCAAACGCGCCAAAGCCCTCACCACAGGCCCCGGCGGCGACTTCCGCCCCGCCTGGTCGCCCGACGGCAAGTGGATCGCCTTCGCCGCCGGTCACGGCATCACGCCCCCCTTCGCCGAAGGCCGCTGGGAACGCCAGCAGCTCACTGAAATCTTCCTCATCCACCCCGATGGTTCCGGCCTGAAAAAAGTCTCCGGCGCAGGCGGCTTCTGCGGCAGCCCGAAGTGGCTCGCCGACAATCGGCACATCCTCGCCTACTGCTCCACCGCGCAGGAAACCATGCAGGTCCGCCGCGGTTCCCCCGAACCAGGCAGCAAGTCCCGCCTCGTCTCCCTCGACATCACAACCGGCGCCCTCACCGACCTCCCCGCGGGCCCCGGCGTTAAAGTAAACCCTTCGCCCCTGCCCGGCAACAACGTCGGTTACATCCGCAGGGACGCCGCCGAATCCGGCATCTTCTACACCAGCGGCGCAGCCGGTCCCAAAGGGCTCATCCGCGCCGCCACCTGGTCACCGGATGGCAAACAGGTCGTCTTCAGCCGCCGCAAACCAGTCACTTCCCCGCCAGCCGTAAAGATGTTCAGCCGCAACCCCAACTATGAGCTCAACCTCTCCGGCATCCTGCCCGCCTTCAGCCCTTCCGGCAAGCAGTACCTGACCATGGGCGGCGTCCCTGGCTCAAAGCTGGCCGTCCTGAAAATCAGCACCCTCGAAACCGGCAAATCCGAAGTTCTCTATCAGGACAAAACTCGCAACGCTTTCGTCGGTGGCTGGTCCCCCCGCGCCGATAAAGTAGTCTTCTCCCTCGGCAACTACGCCGCCTTCTTCGATGGCTTCCGCTCAGAATTCCACAAGCCCGAAGACCGCATTGAAGGAGGAGCCCAGCTCGCCATCATCAACGCCGATGGCACCGGCTTCCAGGAACTCACCTCAGGCCCCGACAACAACGCCTTCCCGTCGTACTCCCCTGACGGAACCCGCCTCGTCTTCCGCACCTTTGGCAAAGATGGTCAAGGGCTCCGCATCATGAACCTCGAGACCAAAGCCGTCACAAAGCTCACCTCCGATTACGACAACTTCCCGTTGTGGTCCCCCCGCGGCGACCTCATCATGTTCGCCCGCCAGATCGATGGAGCCTACGACATCTTCACCATCAAACCCGATGGCACCGGCCTCAAACGCCTCACCAGCGGCAAAGGTAACGACGCCCACATGTCCTGGTCCTTCGACGGCGAATACATCGCCTTC
>CANIHR010000246.1 GCA_947467185.1 Bryobacterales bacterium | reverse complement strand
GTTCCTTCGACCGGAACCTTGACGCTCGACCGCGATCCTACCGGAATCATCCAACAGGGCGACGCTGTCGTGGTCCGTAACAAGTCCTCCAATCTTTCTTCGACGCCCGCCGCTGTGACGTATGTGGTCGACCCCGGCTATCAGAACGTCACCTACAACTACAGCGGTATGCTCCCCGGGGCTGAGGTCGGAAACCTGCTTCGGATCATTGCGGGAACCGGGCGCGGCCAGCCGCCCAGTCAAATCACTGCGAATACCGCGAACAGTCTCACCTTCCATCCGCCTCTGCAGATGGACTCGACTTCGATCTGGATTGTCGAGCAGCCCGCATGGGCCTTTCAGGCTGATTCCACCAGCATTGACAACTCGAACCCACTGACGCCAGTCAGCCTGTCGATGCCTGCGGCGAATTTCATTAAGCAGGCTATGTTGATCGCGGGTTTCACCGTGGATATCAACGGCAACGAGTCGCCAGACGGTGACCAGCCGTTTCGCGAGGACTGGATCTACGGAGCACAGGGAACTCGACCGATGACGGCAAGCGCCACGATGCTCACTACCGATAGCCTCGTGGACGTGGACGCCAGCGCTGGTGCCGTCGTCTACACCTGCCTCCCGTTCAGCCAGGTGGCGAACCAAACCTTCACCGTGGTCAAGACCGACAGCAGCGCGAACTCTGTGACGATCCAGACCGCAAGCGGTGCCGATACCTTCGACGACGGAACCACCGCAGTCGTCCTCGGCAGCCAGGGCACGAGCGTCACTTTCCGTGTCCACGGATAGGTATCAATGGGGAAGGCGACGAAGCTTTCGGCGACGAGCACATCGACGCCGCAGCCGTATGATGTGACCTTCGCGTACGCTGGCGCGCCACCGAACGCCACCGTCCTGCAACTCATCTGCTTCCGGCTGTCTGTCACGGTGGCGGGGAACTTCGCAGCCTCGGTCGGTCACTGCGGCGGTAACCCCACGTCGGCCGCCGTCTATACGGTCTATAAAAACGGCTCGGTGATCGGCTCCGTGACCGTCTCGACGGGCGGCGCGTTCGCCTTTGCCACAACGGGAGGCGCGAGCGTATCGTTTGTGGCCGGAGACACGCTTTCCGTCCTGACTCCAGTCAGCGACGCCACGCTTTCCAGCGTCACGATAACCTTCGCCGGAACCAGATAAGGAGCGCTTTATGTCGATTCAGTATGCAGGCGGAACTAACGTCAACGCACTCTTCACGGGAAACGTTAAGAACGACATCCTGACCAACGTCTACACCCAGTTGGTCAACGCCGGGTGGTCCGTGGTGACTGGCAACGTTCCATCTACTGTGACGGTCAGCATCTCGACTCCGGCGGTCGTCTCCTGGACGGCGCACGGCCTCACGGCAGGCACGCAGATTCGATTCCAGACGACGGGTGCATTGCCGACCGGCATCACCGCGAACACCACATATTACGTGATCGCGACCGGGCTGGGGGCAAACTCGTTCCAGTTCTCGGCTTCCTTTGGTGGCGCGGCTGTGAATACCTCTGGTTCGCAGTCGGGCGTTCAGACCTGTGTTCCCGAGATTCTGCTCCAGAGCGCAGCGACACCGTGGAGCGTGGTGACCCGCGTCCGGTTCCGGGACAACGGAACGGGCTCCGCGTGTGTCACTTTCTCTATTGAAAACTCGACAAGCACTTTCGGCGGAGGCAACAGCACAACGAGCGGCCAGTACCTTCTGCCGGTCACCGGGAAGACTTTCCGCGTCGTGGCCAACAAGTACCAGGCTTGGATCTTCCAGCCCGCGACCTCCGGTAATCGCTCGTTCGTCGCCTTCGGGACACCCTATCTGCCTTCGTTCCTTCAGGGTTCGATCACGGAGTGTGGTTGGCTGGTCGGCAATGCACTCAACGACTCGACAGCGGCAATCTATCCGAGTTTCCGCACGGGTTTCTGCCACACAACCTCGAACAACCAGAACGACGCCAACACGCAGACGATCACCAATACCAACGTGCTGGACGTGGCTGGCGCGGCGAACCTTGTCTCGACTCCGCAGATCATCATCGGCGCGGCTCAGCTTCCGCGCGGCGTACCCGGCGGCCAGACCGGCATGCACTGGCACGATGCCTCGGCGCTGATGCTGGAACCCTTGATCTCATGGCCGACGTCGAGCACTGGCGGCGAGCCGCTGATCCGTGGGCAACTCTGGGACTCGGTGATCATCCACGACACCTTCGCCGGGGACACGACGACCAGCTTCGACTCCCACAACTGGATCGCGATCACCGATACCGACACCGGCGACCGCGCGACGCTATTCGTCGTTACCCCCTAGCCCGCGCGTATGATCACGGTTCAGAACCTCGCAACGGTGCCTTTGGGCTCCGCCTCGGAGTACTCTGCCACCATTGGGTCGCTGACGAAGATCAGCGGAATCCAGCGAACGTCGCTCGGGCGTTATCTGCGCAAGACGGCCAACAGCGATGCGGGTGGCGTTCCGATAGCTGGATTCCAGAGGTTCGTTCTCTTCGCCTTTTCCGCTTCATTCCTGCCGACATATGCGGAGAGTAAATTCAACCCGGCAACCACTCCCGCCGCTCCCGTTGGCACGATCTCTGAGTTCTCCGCGACGATTGGTTCGCTAACCAAGATCGCAGGGCCTCAGCACACAACGCTCGGCAGGTTCCCGCACATTCTGAAGTGGACGCTTGCGCCGGTCCTGCTGGGCCGGTCAACGCGCATGCTGGACGGCTCCTGGCTCATATCGACGCCGGTGACCCCACCAGCCGTGCAGCTGGGGCAAGGCATGGTCGTCTGGGTCAGTTGCTGATGCAGGCTGGAATGAGCTATATCCTTGCTCCCGGTGGATGATTGGTGACGCCGCTTCGCCTCGGGGATTCTGAAACCTCTACAATGAAAGGTCGGTGACCCCTAACAGCCCTAAAATCTATCACATCACCCACCTGGACAATCTGCCGCAGATTGTCGATGGCGTCCTGTGGTCAGATGCCGAGCGGATTCACCGTCAATTGAATTGCAAGATCGTGGGGATGAGCGAGATCAAGCGGCGGCGGCTGGAGGAGTTGCAAGTTCACTGTCATCCCGGCACGAAGGTTGGAGAGTACGTGCCGTTCTATTTTTGCCCACGCTCGATTATGCTGTTCTTGCTTCACCGAGGCAACCATGTCGATCTGTCGTACACCGAGGGCCAGCGGCCCATCGTGCATCTGGAGGCAGACGTTCATCGGGTTGTCGAGTGGGCGGACGGCGCTGGCCAACGATGGGCCTTTAGCCATGGAAACGCCGGTGCCAGATACACTGAATTCTCAAGGGATCTGGCCCAGCTTGACGAGTTGGATTGGACTGCCATCGGTTCGACCGATTTTAGGGACCCCATCGTGAAGGAACACAAGCAGGCCGAGTTTCTGGTAGGCCAGGCCTTTCCGTGGAACCTCGTGGAGCGGATTGGCGTCATAGACAACCAGATTGCAGAGAAAGTGACCGGCCTTCTGAGCAACGCCGCACACCAGCCCCCGGTCGTGGCGGCCCGGACTTGGTATTACTAGAGAAACGCAATGATAGACCTCACACATGGCGACATCCTTCAGGCTGATGCCGAAGCCCTTGTGAACACCGTCAACTGCGTCGGCATCATGGGCCGTGGGATTGCTCTTCAGTTCCGGAAGGCGTTCCCGGACAATTTCAAGGTGTACGAGGCTGCCTGCGAACGGGAAGCCGTCCGTCCCGGACAGATGCTGGTTTATGAAACTCGGCGTCTGACCGGTCCTCGCTACATCATTAACTTCCCGACCAAACAGCACTGGAAAGGAAAGAGCCGCATGGAGTTCATCGATGCTGGCCTTTCCGCGCTGGTCGAGGAGATCAAGAAGCGCGAAATTCGTTCTGTCGCGGTCCCGCCGCTTGGGTGCGGCCTTGGCGGCCTCAGGTGGAATGAGGTCCGGCCCAGGATTATCAAAGCACTCAAGTCTCTGCCCGATGTGCATGTACTTCTGTACGAGCCGGTCGGTGCGCCGGAACCCGCGGACATGGTCAAGGAACAGCGCGTCCCGAATATGACGCCCGGGCGCGCCGTTTTAATCGAGCTCATGTCCCGATATCTGGCTGCAGTAATGGACCCCTTCGTGACACTGCTGGAGATCCACAAGCTCATGTATTTCATGCAGGAGGCAGGGGAGGGACTGCGGCTGAAGTACGAGAAGGGCCTCTATGGTCCATATGCCAAGAATCTGCGCCCTGTGCTGAACGTTATCGAAGGACACTTCATCCGAGGTTATGGGGATGCGGACGACGATCCTGAACGTCCGATTGAGCTATTGCCCGGCGTGCCGGAAAAAGCATCGGAGTTCATCGGCTCTCACCCGGATACACAAGCGCGCTTCGACCGGGTAGCACAATTGATTCACGGCTTCGAGACACCCTTCGGTATGGAGCTGCTCGCAACAGTGCACTGGGTATGTGCGCGCGAGGGTGCCTCGTCTGACGAAGAAGCGATTGCGCATACTCACGGATGGAATGAACGCAAGAAGGCATTCGACCCCAAGCAGATCAGACTCGCCCGTGAAGTTCTGGCAGCTCAGTCCTGGCTGTAAGCCGGACTTTCAGAGTGAGTCCGCGTGGAGACAGCGCTTTCGGTAGAAGAAAGCAAATGCCTGCTGGCTCTTTGCCGAACAGGTCGTCTCTACGAGGTCGAAGACTGGCTCAAATCCGGGAAGTCGCTTGAAGTATCCTCCGCTGTTCGTGTTACCCCGCTTCAGGTTGCAATCGAAACCGGCTTTCACAGCCTGATCGAGTTGCTGGCTCGCAATGACCGAGAGGGAAGCGCCAAGGCTCATGCTCTCCTGCAGGCTGTGCAGAGTCGGCGGCTCGACTTCGTCTTGGTTCTCGTCGAACACGGTGCAGATACTTCCTCAGTTCCTTTCATTGAGGTGCTCCGCGCCTGGGACCCGAAGCTGATCCGCTTCTTCCTTGCGCGAGGAGCCGATGTGATCACCGGCAGCCCCTTCGCAGAAGCGTTCGGGGAGAAGATCCGGACCGCGCTGCGACCTTTCAAGGAATGCAAGGAGAGCCATCCAGAACTCGCTGACGATCTCGACTGGCAGGCGAATCGGGCACTGCGCTATTTCAGCGCCGAAGGAAATCTGAAATGGGTGAGTCTGATGTTGTGGGCCGGTGCCGATCCTCGCTCGAAGGGGCCGGGGCTCGATCCTCGGTTCGACGATGATCCTGAGTGCCACTCCACTGCAATCGAGGAAGCGTGTTCATCTGGGCATCTCGACGTTCTCCGCCGTTTCAAGCTGAGTCCGGAAAGGGACAACCTGCCTGCGCTATTGTCCAGCGCCGCTCGCTTTGCAAAACGAGAGATTGTTCGATACCTGCTCGAACTCGGAACGTCTCCAAACGACAAGCCCAACGGCGGATCGTCGGCGCTCGACGCGTGTCTCTGGTATCTGGAATTCGAGGACATCAGAGTTGGGCGCATAAAGACCCTTATCAAGAGGTACGGCGTCTATCGAACCTTCGACACGCTGGAGTCCCTTGCCTCTGCTGGCGCGCTCTGGCGTCCCAGCGAACGTTCGGATGCCCTCCGCGTACGCCGCACACTCCTGAAGTCAGAGCCTGACCTCGTGATCGACCTCTTCAACCTGTTCAAGAAGACGGGAGCATGCACACAAGAGACGATTCGGGACTTCCTCGATACCCCTCGGATGCGTGATCACCTAAAGGACAAAGGCTGGCACCTCACGCGTCTCGGGATCGGCCGGAATGAGAAACACGCGGGTGAGCAGTTCCCGTACATGCTTCTGGCCCGCTACGACCGGGAAAAGCTGTACGACGAAGTCTGGTCCCAGCCAATGTGGAAACTGGCACCGGAGTACGGCGTGTCGGATGTGGCGCTTGCGAAGACGTGCAAGAAGCTCAAGATTCCTACTCCCGGACGCGGCTATTGGGCAAAACTGGCTGCCGGTCGCGTGAGGGAACGCCGACCGCCCCTCCCTCAATTTCCCGTGGCAGGGCATCCGCCCCTCCCCACTAGTTCAGCGAGGTAGCCTTGCCTTACTCGAAAACACGATCCGGAAAGAACCCGGTTTCGTCGCGCTGATGTAACCATGCGGGCGGTCTCCCGCTTATCGCGGTTCCGACTTTGCCTGCGAGGATGATTGCGGCATCAACAATTTTTTCGACTTCGCTCTGCTTGAGCCCCATAAACAGATGTTCCTTCTTGGGGGAATCATTTCCGGGATCACTCGAGACTGAGGCGTGCACGATGGCGTCTCGAAAATCCTTAGCGGTCGTCACAAAGAAATCCAACTCGGGGCAATTGTTCTCGTCAATTGGCGGAAACGTGGCACCAGTGATTATTCGAGGATACTGGACAAGTTTGTCGCGGGTACTGATGAACTTGCTCCTCTTTCTGGTCTCATCCCATTCCGTGAGTAGTGCGCGATCCTTTTCAGACAGCATCTTGCCATTCAGGTAAACATGGTCGGCAGCGGCGCAGTTAATGAATGCTTCAACAAAATAGAAAGCGGCAGAAACCGTCGCCCGAGCCAGCGCGGCGTGCTTTTTGGCCGCTCGTTTCCAATCGATTGAGCCACGAGATTTCGAAGAAGGCAGGGCCTTAATTGACGCAAGGCACTCATTGAACAGCGCACACATGTCCTCAAACAGAGACGCTTCCAGCAGCCTGATCTCGAAACCGCCGGGATAATCGCGGCCCAGACAGCGAGGATCAATACTGATCCTTGCGTGCGGCGGCAGTCCGAGTCTCGAGTAGGAACCAATATCCTCGCTGAGCATCCCGAGAGGCATGTAACACATCTGCGTATCGACCGCCGTCTTTTGAATCCAATCCATTAAGGAAAACAGCTGCGCTCTTGAGACCTTGACCTCGAAGACTTCGCGCAAGTTGGCGATGGTATCGATCAAGGAATCAACGATTGTTTGCAGTTCCTTGTGAGTTTTGAGAGTGTTCAGGTGCTCGACGTTGGCGGAAATCTGATCGGGCGAAAGACGTTGAGGATCGTTCGCAAGTATCAGGATCGCTGCCTGCTCCTTGAACAGTTCAGCGGCTCTCTCGCGCAAGCTCTTTAGATTGACGTGCCTGCTGGTTGCTCGACGACCGCTCATTTGACCATTGCCAGTCTATCGCCAGGGCCTCGGCTGCCGTTGCGCGCCGGGCAAAAGCGTAAGGCTACGCCCATCGACGCGCTCGAAGAGTTCGTTTCGCCACTCCGACCCTTCCACGATGGCGGATTCAGGAATTGCGATCCCACAAATGTAACGCGCACCACTGGAGGCGATTCCGAAGAGCCTTGCACCACCGGTTCGATATAGACCCACCAACTGAGGCGCGCCACCCGTGTTTGGGTCTTCCCGGCTCGCCAGTGCATCGCAGAATGCGCTAAAAACGCTCCTGCTTGTTCTTCCGAGCCGTCTTCGCCACTCGTCATCTTGCCTCGTAACAACGCTGGCACCCGATCCTGCGGCAAGCATTAGTACGGACTCACTGGGAAGCTCGATTTCCGAATCTGTCCATCCGCGTGCCGCAGACCAATCTGTTCGCCACAGTCGAAAGCGGGAGACCATTCCCTGACCTTCCCGCGTTGCATGTAGGAGTGTAAACGCTGCTCGGTTGACCGCAGGATAGGCTGCAAAAGACTGTTCGGCCATCTTTCGAAGAACCTCGTGTCCGTCTGCTGGAGTTGTATCCTTGCCGGGCAGAAGCCGATTCGTCAGTAACGAATCGATTTGCGACAGGAAGAGCGACGGAAACAGAACATCCCCACAGTAGCCGAACAGGTCCGGAGTCAGAGAAGAAGTAAACAGCTTTTTGCCTTGATCCCAGTATGTATTTGGTGATCCCCAAGTGATCCGGCTGTCGCTTGCCAAATACAGCGACGCCGGACCTCTGGAATCTACTGCAACCCACGCGATTAGTGAGGACATCTCAGTTCCAATGTATCCGCCGGGCTCTCGGCGCGGCATGATACAGTTCGGTCAGGCACTTCTAATCAGGTGCCGCGATGCAACTCCCGGACATCCCACCACATGCGGGGTGTGACGGTCGAGTGACCTGCCCCGGCGCGCGAGCGCCGGGGTGGCCGGGTTGCAGGATCTGGCCTCCACAGGTGCTTTCTCGCCCGGCGCAGTATGAGTGGACGGGAACCGCCATCTAGCGGGTCGGTTCGTCTCTGCAGCCTCTTCTCTCTTTGCCGCCCAACTCTCTTTAGAATCAAGG
>CANIHR010000245.1 GCA_947467185.1 Bryobacterales bacterium | reverse complement strand
CCCAAAAGAGCGCCCATGCCGAGTTGCTTCATCCGGTCCTGGTCCAGCACGTCGATTTCGAGGCCGGCTGCGGCTGCCACCGCCCGAGCCCTGGCCACTAAAGCCAAAGGAGTCAGCACGTTCGGCGGTTCTACTGCGATGTCGCGGGTGGTATTCAGAGCCGTCCCAATCACCCGGCCCTTCTCAAACGCAGCATCCACCGCCGGATCGGTGGATGCCACCGCGATCAACACCGTCCCAATGGCCTTTTCGGGCTCCTTGCCGGTTGTTTTCAGCAGATCGGGTTCCCAAAGCGCCACTACGCCGGCTTCCGCAGCAGCTTCCACATCGGCGGCAGCGTTCACCGCAACGGCCACGCTCTTTATGCCCTTGCTTTTCAGGGTCCGCAGCGCACCGGAAATCAGTTTGCGAAGTTTCGTGGAATCAAGAGCTTCCGGTTTTCCGGAGCCAGCCACCAACACGCGCGGCGAGGTAAACCCGGCCACATTGTGGACCAGCGTGTACTCGGCGAACTTGCCCGAGATCTCACCCGACTCGTATTGGACGGGTAAAACCCCGGCGAGGGACTTCCCCCCTTCAGCTTCAAAAACGATTACGGCATCGGCGCTCACTGCTGCCGCGCTCTGGCGGACCAGGTTCAATTCCATGTTGTTCTCAAATCCCTTAGAATTTCATTTTGCTGGCACGGACGGCTTCACGGGCTTCCGATTCAGCGGTTTTGGCTCGTTCCGTCTCGCGCTTGTCGTGGAACTTCTTGCCCTTCGCCACGGCGATTTCACATTTTATCCTGCCATTTTTCAGGTACATGCGAATCGGGACAATCGACAATCCTTTGATGCGGATCGCCTCATGGAGTTTCGTGATTTCGCGCCGGTGCAGCAACAACTTACGAGGCCGGACCGGACTGTGATTCTCCCGGTTTCCATGGCTGTACTCGCTGATATGGGCGTTCAGCAGCCAGGCTTCGTTGTTATCCACCGTGGCGTAGGCTTCGCGAAGCTGCACCTTGCCGGACTTGGCGGCCTTCACTTCGGTGCCGCTCAGCGCGATGCCCGCTTCGTAGTGATCCAGCAGGAAAAAGTTATGCCCCGCCTGACGGTTATCACTGATCGTCTTGTTGCTAAGGGACTTGTCGGCAGCCAAAAGATTTTCCTCTCAACGCGTTGCACTTCTCACGCGTCAGCTATATCGATGATAGTCGAACGTCTGGGAGTCGGATTCCAAAGAGTGGTCGCGATCCTGGTTTGCTGGCTCCTGCTGGTACCCTCGCTGCCCCTCGGAGCCAAGACCCGCAAGGGCGATAAGTTCCGCAATGAATCCCGCTCCGAAGAACAGAAGGGCAATCTGGACCATGCCCTCGAACTCGCCGAAAAGGCCCTCTCCGAGGATGCCACCGACCCGGCCTACATTCTCCTCGTCCGTCGCCTCCGCTTCGAAGCCGGGTCCCTCCATGTGAAGGCTGGCCAGAAACTCCGCGCCGCGGGCAAGCTGGAAGAGGCGCTGGCCGAATTCGAACGAGCCTACGGTATTGATGCCGCCTCCGCCATTTCTCTCCAGGAGATCCGCCGCACCCGCGACATGATCGAGCGGAACAAGAACGGGGGCGAGTCCCCTATCGCCTCCGCCGCCGAACGGAAAGTGATGACCCCGGCCGAGCTTTCCCGCCGTGAATCCCAGGAACGCACCGATTCCCTGCTGCCCGTTGCTGAACTGCGCGCCCTAAATTCTGACCCGATCGATCTGAAGATGACGAACCGCCCCCGCGTTCTGTTCGAAACCGTGGCCAAAGTGGCGGGCGTCAATGTCCTGTTTGACCCCGAATACAACCAGCAGCAGACCCTGCAGCAGGCGCAGGTTGACCTCAACCGCACCACCCTCGACGAAGCCCTCGACCAGATCTCCATCGTTACCAAGTCCTATTGGAAGCCCCTTTCGGCCAGCACCATCTTTGTGACTGTTGACAATCCCACCAAGCGTCGTGAATATGCCGACCAGGTGGTGAAGGTGTTCTACCTGAGCAACGTGACCACCCCCCAGGAAATGCAGGAAATCCTGACCGTTCTCCGCACCGTCGTCGACGTCCAGAAAGTTTTCAATTTCACCGCCCAGAACGCCCTCGTGGTTCGCGCCGAGGCCGACACGATGGCGCTGGTGGAAAAGCTCATTTCCGATCTGGACAAGCCCCGCTCCGAAGTCATCGTCGACGTCATCGTGATGCAGGTTTCCAGCACCTATGTCCGCAAGCTGACCGCCGCTTTCGCTCCCAACGGCATCACCACGAGCGCCACTTTCACGCCGCGTGGCGCGTCGTCATCCACTTCAACAACCACCACTACCGGGACCACGACCACCGCCTCCACCGCCAGTACAGCGCTCGCCCTGAACAAGCTGGGCCATATTTCGAGTGGCGATTACTCGCTCACCAACCTGCCCGGCGCGGAATTCGAAGCCATCCTGACCGATTCCGGCACCCGCGTCCTTCAGTCGCCGCAGATTCGCGCGGCAGATAACGCCAAGGCCTCCATCAAGATCGGCGATAAGGTCCCGACCGCTTCCGGCAGCTTCCAGCCTGGCGTCGGTGGCGTCGGTGTCGGCATCAATCCCCTGGTCAACACGCAGTTCACGTTTATTGATGTGGGCGTGAACCTCGAAATTAACCCCAAGGTCCACGACAACGGCGAAATCTCGCTCCATATCGATCTCGATGTCTCCCAGGTGAAGGACCGGATCGATATCGGCGGCGTTTCGCAGCCCATCATCAGCCAGAATAAGGCGCTGGCCGATGTCCGGCTCCGCGATGGCGAAGTGAACATCATCGGCGGCATCATGCAGCAGACCGACAGTCGCGCTATCTCCGGTATTCCGGGGTTGGCCGGCATCCCTGGTCTGGGGCGACTCTTCAGCGGCGAAAACGTTCAGAAAGACAAGACCGAGCTGATGATCGCTCTGATTCCCCACATCGTGCGCGGTCCGGAAGTCACGGCCAGCAATCTGCGGGGTATCGCGGCCGGAAATGCGACGCAGATCAAGGTCAACTACGGGGCACGCCGCACGGCAACTCCCGCCGGCGCTCCTCCCGCAACCGCTCCTGTGACCGGTGGCGGTGCCCCCCCGGTTACCGCGCCCGTCGCTGCGCCTGGGCTGCCCCCGGTCACCGCCCCTGCCGACGTGCCGCCTCCGCCGCCCGCCGGGATGGCCAACATCCGCTTCCTCCCCGGTGCCAGCGTCAATACGCAACTGAGCGAGTCCATCACGGTCACGCTCTATGCGGAAAACGTGAAAGACATGGTCCAGGCTGCCGCCAAACTGCAGTTCGATCCGAAGATCCTGCGCATCACCAACATCGTCACGGCTGACCTGCCGCAGCGCGATGGCAATCAGGTGCAGCCGTCCCGAAACATCCTGAACGATTCCGGTACCGCCGAAGCCAGCTTCTCGCGGGCCCCGGGCAAGCCCGGCGTGTCCGGAGCCGGCGGCTTGTTCTCCATCGTGCTCCAGGCCGTGGGTCGGGGCAACACCACCATTAATGTCCCGTCGCTCACCATGGCCGGGGCCAACGGTCTGGTCATTCCCACCAGTGCGCCGCCGCCTCTGGTTGTCAACGTTCAGTAAGGTCATGAAACGCCCGGCCAACATCAGAGATCGCCGAGCCGGCATGACGCTGGTCGAACTGATCGTGTCGTTTACGATCCTGCTGGCGCTCACCTCCATGGCGGTGCCGCTGGCCCGGTCAAACGTCCGTCGCCACAAGGAGCGCGATCTGCGCCGGGCGCTGGTGGAACTTCGCACCGCGATAGACAAATATAAGGATTACGCCGATTCCGGCAAGCTTGGCATGCAGGAAGGTGTGGATACCTTCAACTACCCCAAAAAACTGGAAGATCTGGTGGAAGGCGTGAAAGGCAGCGGGCAGGGCGCGGATACCAGGATCAAGTTCCTCCGCCGTATCCCGCTGGACCCGATGACCGGCCAGCGCGAATGGGGCGTCCGCAGTATGCAGGATGATCCGAAAAGTCAGGGTTCCGGCGGGCAGAACGTTTTTGATGTGTTCTCGAAAAGCATAGATAAGGGGTCAGATGGTACGCCATATTCAGAGTGGTAATCGGCGACGTTTTGGCTTCACGCTGATCGAATTGATGATCGTGATGGCGATCATTATCAGCCTGATGGGCATGGCGGTGCCTTTCTATCAGAAGTCGATTAATCGTGCGAAGGAGACGGTGCTGAAGAACAACCTCTTCGCGATGCGTTCGGCCATCGACGAGTACAGCTACGACAAGCAAAAGGCACCGCAATCGCTGCAGGATCTGGTGACGGACGGCTATCTGCGCGCGGTGCCGAAGGACCCCATCCTGGGCAATGCCGATGGGTGGAAGGTCATCATGGAGGACGCCAGCCAGGCTGTCAGCACCTCCGAACCCGGCATCTTCGACGTCCGCAGCGGAGCACCTGGACGCAGCATGGAAGGCACTCCGTACGGCGAGTGGTAACGCTGTCCGACAGGCCTTCAAAAACATTTTCCCTTTAGTCTGATTTGTCGTTCGGGTAGAATTAAGCCAACTATGGCTTTTGACACCCTGCGTTTTCGTGCCTTCGGGCGGTTGGCAATGCTCCTTTCGGCCATCTGTGCCCTCGGGGGCTCAGCCTGGGGCCAAACCTGCGTTTTTAACGGCACTAATTTGCCGGCCCACGCCGAAGGTTACGCGGAACGCATCGGTGACATCACCGTCAGTTGCACGGGAGGCACCGTGGGTGCCACGGTTTCGCTGACGATGTTCGTGTCGCTGAATGCGACCATCACCAACCGGCTGGACGCCAATGGTGACCCCACAGGCATCACCTTTACCGGCCCCGGTGTTACCGTCGGATCGCTGCGTGTGACTTCGCCCACCAACCTCTCGATGAGCGCTGTGAACTATACCGTGACGCTCGCGCCGGTGGTCATGACGCTGACCGGTCTGCGTGCTGCCATCGCGCCCCTGCCCACACCCGTCGTGAATGCCTCGTTTGTCGGCATTGGCGCCACGTTCAACACGGGTGCACAGTTGCCCCTCGCGACTGGTGTCCCGACCCTGCTTTCCTCCGCGCTGTCCAACGGCGTACCCTGCGGTGGTTCCGCTTTGCCGACCACGCTCGATTTCGCCACGTTCGCCTCCACTTCTACTTCGTCTACCATCCGGGTCACCGAAGCCGCCGTCGGCGCCTTCGCGACGAAGCTGGCCGCGGATGATTCCGGTACCCGCATTATCGTGAAGCTGACGGGATACGGTTCAGGCGTTCGCGTCTTTGTGCCGGACGCCATCGTCGGCAACAGCGGGACCGTTCCGACCGCCACCGGCGCGTTCAATACCACCGTCAACTCAGGTACTTACACTCCCGCTGCGAACCAGCTTCTGCTCGCCCGCGTAGCCAGTCCCGACGCCAATGGTGCAGGCGGAAGCCTCGCCTTCGCCGCGCCGGTCGGTATCACCACTTTCTCCACCATGACCGAACTCACCGTCATCAATGGTGCGGCGCAGGTCGTCTATGAAGTCCTGGACGGCAATCCTGCCGTGCAGGAATCGGCGCACGTCCCCGTCTTTGTTGTGGTGCCCACCACCACCTGCCCGTCCGCTCTGGTGCCAACCCTGACCGCGACCCTCGGCCCCGTCTCCACCGTTGCCACCGCCACACGGGCCGACGCGATTCCCCGCTTTGCTGCTGCCACCGCCGGTTCCGACTGCAGTGTTCTCAGCGACTGCAACGCGCCCTATTATCCGAAGCTCTCGGTCGATCAGACGCCGATCAGCCTTTCCGGGACCTCGCTGGGCGACACTCGCTCGGCCACCGTTCGCGTTGGCAATACCGGTTCCGGAATCCTCCCGTGGACGACATCCATTTCTTACGTCTCCGATGCCAACTGGCTTTCCATTTCCCCCGCAACCGGCACCAACAACGCCACCCTGCAGGTGATCGCCGATTCCTCGAAACTCGCGGAAGGCACTTACGCGGCCATCATTACGGTCAGCGCGGGAACCTATGGTTCGGCGCAGATCCCTGTTACATTCACGGTCGGTCCGGTCGGGGTCGTTGTTCAAAACGTCGGCAATGCCGCGTCCTTTCAGTACGGGACGGTGGCGCCGGGCTCCTACGCTGTTCTTTATGGCCTGAACATGGGGGGTACTAATGTCTCGGTCAGCTTCAATGGTCTGGCCGCCAGTCTGGTATATACGAGCGCTACCCAGATCAACCTGATTGTTCCCGCCGTCCTGGCCGGACAGCAGGCCGCCGGCGTCATCGTGACCGTCGACGGCAAGGTCAGCAACACCTTCCGGGTTACCCTGGTGCCGAATGCGCCGGGCGTCTTTAATCCCGGCATCGTGAACTTCACCGGTGGTCAGGTGAACACCGTGACAAATCCCGCCGCCCGCGGCGACATCATCCTGGTCTTCCTGACAGGGCTGGCGACTCCGGTCACCGGTCAGGTCACCGTGAACATCGGTACTTTGACGAACCTGATTCCGGCTTACGCAGGACCGCAGGGAACCCTCCCCGCGCTCAATCAGGTGAATATTACGGTTCCGGCCGGTCTGCCCGCCACGCCCAACCCGGTTCCGGTGCAGGTTTGCATTCCGAACAGCGTCGGCCAGCAGGCCTGCTCAAACTCTGTCAATCTCTACATTAAGTAGGTCGGGAAACCGGTTTCGTCGGGGTACGTATTAAGATAGAACGTTCCCGACGTGACCCGATTCCGCCAACTCGGTTTTCTCCTTGTAGCCTTTGCTGCCGTTGTGTTCGCGGCTGCCGTGGGTGATGGCGCTGCTACGCCCGCCATTCGGGCCAGTTTCATCAACGCCTATAATCGCGGGCTGTTCTCTCTTTACGTGAATGATCCGACGGTAATCCGTGCCCTCGGCACTCCCGGACTGGTGCAGGAGTTTCCCTCGAAGGCGAATACCAGCGTCAGGTACGCGCTGATCAAACCGGACCCGAATGCGCCCCTCGCGCAGTTCGATACCCTTCAGGTTTCCTCCGATATCTACACCTACTTCACGACCCTGGGCGTGGCAACGGTTGGATATCCGACCATCGATACCGCGGTTTGTCCCACAAACGACTACGGCGTCTGCAACTATCAGTTGTTCACAAAAAACTACGCTTTGTTCGCGTATGCCGCTCCCCTGACGTCAACCTACGCGATACGTGACCCGTTTTATACGGTTTGGAACACAGCCGGAGGCATCTCCGGTTCCCTCGGTGTGGCGACCACCCAGGAGATTTCTCTGACTTCCGTCAGCAAAGTCGTCGGGACGCAGCAGGCCTATAACCGCGGTGTCATTTTCTCCTATCCCACCGGCTCGGCGACGCCTTCCACCTACAGCGTGAGCGGCGATTTCTATTCCGCCTGGGCTTCCAACGGGGGCTACACGTCGCTGGGCTTTCCCACCTCGGAAGCGATCCTGCTCTCAACAGATGGCCCGACCCGTCAGACGTTCGAAAATGGCCGGATCGAACGCGCACCTGGTGGAACGCCGGTCATCCTTTATCCTGTTTCGCTCGTGGGCATCACGTTTGCGTCCTCAGGGCTGAATCTGGCCCCCGGTGATACCACCACCATAAGCGCGACCACACTGGATATCTACGGCAGGAATGTTACCGACCGCACCATGACCTGGTCCAGTACTAACGGCGCTGTGGTGCGCGTCACGGGCAACGGCTATTCCGCCACCGTCCAGGCCATCGCCGCCGGTACCGCCAATATCTTTGTCACGGTGGAAGGCAAAACCAGTTCCCCGATTTCGGTGCGGGTGGGTGGCGCTTGCTGTCTGGTGGGCGAGGGTGCTCCTACGCAGACGATGACACAGGCGTTCCAGAGCGCACTCGACCGGAACCAGCTAACGGCCACACTCCCGGTCGCCGCTCAGGTGTCAAGAGTCGGCGCGGGCTACATCCAGAGCGTGATAGCCGGCGGTACTGCTTACGTCGTGTCATTGGCGGACGCCTCGGGCACTGCCTACGTGAGCACCGGTGCTCTTTATGGCGCCTATGTCACGAACGGTGGTTTTGCGGGGTCACTCGGATACCCGGTTTCGGACCCGCTCGGCGGAGTGCAGCGTTATGCGAGCGGGGCGGCTCTGGCTGCCACACCGGTGCGGTTACTGTCTCCCTCCATCGCGTCAAAATGGTTCGCTCTGGGTGGCGCAGCCGGGGGGCTCGGCCTGCCTGCCTCCGACGCCGTCGCTTTTCAGGCCCTGACCGGTACAAAAGGCTTTGTCCAGACCTTCGAGGGTGGTGCAATGTTCGCCGTTGGGCAGCCTTACGTTTCTTCCGGGCTGATCCTCGCTCGCTATCTGGCCCTCGGTGGAGCGACCGGGGTCCTCGGTG
>CANIHR010000244.1 GCA_947467185.1 Bryobacterales bacterium | reverse complement strand
TGTTCCGAAACCCTGTTTTGAATCCGGATCGTTCGGTTTCTGACTTTGTGAATGACCACTTCGGGCCGGAGGCTGTCGAGTATCTGGCGGAGCCTTTGCTGGCCGGCGTGTATGGCGGGTCACCCGATGATTTGAGCGCTGCCAGTGTTCTGCCTAAGTTTGTGGAGTATGAACAGAAATACGGGAGCGTAGTAGTTGGTACGTTCCGGGATCGTCGTCCTCCTTCGAAAAACTCGATCTTCCGCTCTCTAAAGTCGGGTGTTGGCACCTTGATTGAAGCACTGAAAGCCCGGGCTCGTGTTGTCAATAGCCGGGTGGATGGGCTTGCCCTGGGTGAAGACGGCTGGACGGTGACCACGGGTGATGCGAGCAGCCTGTTCGACATTATTGTGGTGGCCTGCGGCGCGAACAAGGCGCAGCCTTTGCTGGCGGGTGTTGACCCGGAGCTTTCCGAACTGCTGGGTACGATCCCCTATACCGGATCGGCCATCTGGACGTTTGGATACAAGCGCAGTGATGTTCCGCATCCGCTGGATGCCTTTGGATTTCTGGTGCCGCGTTCCGAGCGGGATTCCATGATGGCGTGTACCTGGCTGGGGACGAAGTGGGCCGGACGCGTGCCAGAGGATAAGGCGGTATTTCGCTGTTTCTCGACGGACCCCGATACACCTCGTGAAGCGGTTCAGGCGGAACTGCACCGGCTGATGAATATTACGGCGGATCCGATCTTTACGGTGGGTCACCGGTGGCCGGATTCGATGCCGCAGTACACGGTGGGTCATGCGGCGCGGGTGGATGCGATTGAAGAGCGCGCGGCGATGCATCCGGGGCTGTTTCTGGCGGGGAATGCGTATCACGGCATCGGGATTCCCGACTGTGTGAAGAGCGCTCAGCAGACCGCAAAGGCAATAGGCGAACTGATTCAGGCGACTGCTGCCGCCATTGCATGACCGAGCAGCAACTCCGGGAAAAACTTCGTAAGATTTCGGCGCTGTTTGAAGGCGCGACCACGGCTGGCGAGCGGGATGCCGCCGCGGCGGCGATTGCGCGGATTCGCAAGGCGCTTGGGACTACGGCGAAGACCGAGGCGTCGGTTGAAGTCCAGTTCACAATGCCGGATCGGTGGCAGCGGCGATTATTCACCGCGCTTTGCAGGCGCTATGGACTGGAGCCGTATCGGTATAAGCGGCAGCGACACACGACAGTGATGTTGCGGGTGCCCCGGACATTTCTGGATCGAACACTTTGGCCGGAGTACGCGGCGTTGCGCCAGGCGCTGGATGCGTATCTGAATGAGGCAACGGAGCGGATCATTCGGGAAGAGGTTTTCGGGGATGATGAGGAAGCCCGGGAGCGGGCGGGGTAATCCTGTCGCGACCGACACCTGCCGCTTTGATATCCTGGAAGTTCCTCCGATGGCAACTAAGGCTTCACCCTCGCGCAAGACTGTTAAGCCTGCGGCTCCTGTTACTCCCCTTGTAGCTGTCATTATGGGCAGCAAGTCGGACTGGGAGACGATGCGTTCTGCTTCCGAAATTCTGACCGATTTCGGTGTCCCGCACGAGTGTCGCATTGTGTCCGCCCACCGCACCCCCGACCTGTTGACTGAGTTTTCCAAAGCGGCGGAGGGTCGTGGCCTGGAAGTGATCATTGCGGGGGCGGGCGGCGCCGCCCATCTGCCTGGCATGACTGCCGCTCATACCACCATCCCTGTGCTGGGCGTGCCGGTGGAGAGCAAGGCGCTGAAGGGGATGGATTCGCTGCTGTCCATCGTTCAGATGCCTGGTGGTATTCCTGTTGCGACGCTGGCGATCGGCACGCCTGGCGCGAAAAACGCTGGTTTGCTGGCGGTATCGATTCTGGCGAACAAGCGTCCGGCTCTGCGAACCAAATTGCACGCCTTCCGTGACAAGCAAACCCAGAAAGTCCTCGAAGACACTCTCCTGTGAAGCCTATCCTGCCCGGTTCTACGATTGGCGTCCTTGGCAGCGGCCAACTGGGACGCATGTTTGCCATTGCAGCTCGTCGCCTCGGGTACAGGGTACATACGTACTCCCCGGACCGGGATACGCCGACGGGGCAGATCGCCGATATTGAAATCGACGCTCCGTATGAGGATCTGGACCGGGTTCGGGCGTTTGCGGCTGGTGTAGACGTGGTCACCTTTGAGTTTGAGAACGTGCCGGCTCCAACGGCTGAAGCGGCGGCCTCGGCGGCTCCGGTTCGGCCTGCGGGTTTGGTCCTGCACACGACGCAGCACAGGCTGAGGGAGAAGACTTTCCTCGAAAGCCACGGGTTCCCGGTTACGAAATTTGCGGCGATCCGGCAGCCCGGCGATCTGGCTGCGGCCTGGCCCGGGTTTGGTTCCGCGATTCTGAAGACGGCCGGTTTTGGGTATGACGGCAAGGGGCAATACCGTGTAACGTCGCTGGCCGAGGCGGAAGCTGCCTGGGTTGCGATGGGGCAGCAGGAAGCGGTGCTGGAAGCGCTGGTGGACTTCGAAGCGGAGCTGTCAGTGGTGGCTGTCCGGTCGGAAGACGGAAATTGTGTCTTCTACACGCCGAGCGCGAATTCACACGTGGCCGGCATTCTGGATATATCGGTGGCACCGTCGCAGTTTCCGGCCGCCGTGGCAAGTGAAGCGCAGGACATCGCGCGAGGTCTGCTGGAACAACTCGACGTGGTGGGTGTTCTTTGTGTGGAGTTCTTCCTTACTCGCGACCACCGATTGTTGATCAACGAACTGGCCCCCCGGCCGCATAACTCGGGCCACCTGACGATTGACGCCTGCATTACCAGCCAGTTTGAACAGCAGTTACGGGCCGTTTGTAATCTGCCCCTTGGCAGCACGGAGATGCTGCGTCCCGCAGCGATGGCTAATCTGCTGGGCGATGTGTGGGGAGACAGTGAACCGGACTGGGCGTCGGCTTTGGCGATGCCAGAGGTGAAATTGCACCTCTATGGGAAGCTTGCGGCACGTCCGGGCCGGAAGATGGGTCACCTGACAGCGACTGCGGCGACTCCGACTCAGGCCGAACGGCTGGTGCGGGAAGCCCGGGCGCGGCTGGCTCGCTGAGTCGGTTGTCCGAGGCGAAGTCTCGACCAATACCACCAGTCCCGTTGCTCTTCCGGCAGGTTCGGGTTCCTGGCCTGCTCTATGGCGCAGCGGAAGGTATCAAGAACGCAGGGGTCTTGACGCTGCCCGCTGAGAGCGGACATCTGGTCGTAGAGCGACTGGGCGTCGCAGGTTTTTAGTTGCCGGACATTCTCGATGCCGAGCAGGCGGAAATCCTCGAGCATGCTGCGGCCGATGCCACGCAGATCCCGGAGTTGCCGGGAGTCGCCAGAGACTATTTTTTCGGCGACCCGGGATTCTTCTTTTGGCGTTCCCATTCGGTGGTGAACTCCTGCTCTTTTGAGGTGACCCAGGCTTTATAGCCATCGGGGTCTACAAATGCATTGCCGTTACCCGCCTTAAACTTCGCGTACTTTTCTTTCAGACCGAAATAGGCTCCGTGGGCCCCCAGAAAAATATCGCAGGGAAGGCTCTTGAGGACGGAGAAGGTTCTTAGGTAGTCAGCAGCAATCTGGGGATAAGTCTTGTTGTTCACGAGAAACGTTCCCGGATTGACGTTCGGGCTTCCTACGATGACGACGTTCAGGACTTTGTTGTTTTCCATCACGCGCACGGTCCAGGTTGTGCAGCCCTTCGTGTGGCCAGGGGTGTGCTTCGCGATTAACCTGGCGCCGCCCAGTTCCACGCTGTAACCATCGCGCAGAACGCGGTCAACGTGAACGCCGGGGCGGCCGGGAGCCAGACTTTCGACTTCGGAGGCGTCCTCCTGCATAACCCAAACGGACGCACCGGTTTCCCGTTTGATGGTGCCGATGGCGGCGTCATGGTCGGCATGGGCGTGGCTTTCGAGGATGTAGGTGATTTCGTTGTACTTCAGGCCAACCTGAGCCATGCTTTTCTTCAGCAGCGGGATATCTTCGGGGAAGTTGCCGTTGATGAGGATGTCGCCCTGCTGGGTGTGGAGAATGTAGGCCGCCAGGTCGGCCGTGCCCACGTAGTAAAGATTTCCGGCGATGCGGAAGGCAGGAAATGGCTTATGCCAGTCAGGACTTTGGGCATTCAGAAACAGGGGACAAAGAGCGGCTACCAGGGACAGGGACAGCAGGGAACGTCGGGTCATACGATTCCCTCATCATACCCCCCCACTTCGCCTTTTCGGACTGCTCGGTTACTTACCTTTGATCTGGTAAACGTACACCATATGTGGGCGCGTACCAACCATCATGCGTTCGGTTGTGATCGGCTTCCAGTCGCGAATTTCAAAATCGTGGGAAACGACCCGCGCGCCGGGCTTCATAGTTTCGAGGACGGGCTTGAGACGGTCGTTGGAACTGGTCAGGAGATAGAGCGTGACGACATCCGCCTGGCTGATATCGGTCTTGAGGGCGTTGCCGTGGATGATCTGCACGGAGTCAGTCAGGCCCAGAGAACGGACGCGCCCAAGAGTGCTTTCGTAGATATCGCGACGAATCTCCACGCCGACGGCCTTCGCTTTAAATTTCTGGGCGGCCGTGATTACGATGCGGCCATCACCGCAGCCGAGGTCGTAGAGCGTTTCACCGGGCTTGAGGCCCGCCATTTCGAGCATGTGGTCAACCACGCCCTGGGGGGTGGGGAAGGCCGGTGCCAGTGTGTCCGGGTCGGTATACCGCTGGGCGGGAACTAAACCAGCCGAGGCCAGGAGAAGTGCCGGGAGAAAAAGTCTGAAGCGTCGCATTGCCTACTTTAGAGACGTGGCTGCAGTGGCAACCAGTTTCGTTTTTACGATACGTCCCATAATATCCGACCAGGCATTCCACAGGTCGCGGGGGCGGCTGATGGTGTATTCCTGGCCTTTCAGCTTCTTGACGACGGTGCCAATCGAGTCGCGCCACGGTGTCTGCTGGGGCGTCAGGATGTAGTTCATGTAGAAGACAGGAAAGGCGATATCCGCAATTCCGGCGACACTTTCGGGCGGGATCGGGTGGTCGAGCATCACCTTGGGACCCGCGAAAATCACCGCGTCAGTGGAGTTGTGGCCCAGTTCTTCCTGGATCAGGTTGGCCAGGAAGTCCGTTTCGCTCTTCTTGTCAGCCAGCTTTTTGTAGTCGACCATGCCGAGTTTGATTCCGGCGAGGGCCTTGCCGAGTTCCGGGAAGTTGATCTGCTCCATGTCCTCTTTGCGGTAGACGACCTTCTGGTCGGTCATATTGAAAGCGACGAGCGAGAACTTGTAGATGCGCGGTTCGCGGGAGATATTGCGCAGGATGGAGACGAGCGCCGAAGTGTCGACCGGTGCCATCGAGGCAGCCGTGACCTTCTGGGGCGCGAAATTGATCAGTACTTTGACGCGGAGGGTGTCCGGGCCTTCGATTCGGGTAACCGGGGGTTCGTCTTTGAAGAACTCCAAATCGGACGGCTCAATGGCGTGTGCCGCGATGGGGAGTTTCATGGACTGATCCTTCGCGGGGAGGGTGGCCGAGATGTCCCAGGCGGATGAACAGACGCGCTCCATCTTGTCGCGCATCATCCACATGACGTGGTAGTCGCCTTCACCCAGGTCAAAACTGCCTTGCAGGTAAGCGTCGCCTTTGGCTTCGTCGTCAATCTCGGGCACGTTATAGCGCTGGGAGAAGTAGACAGGGGAGTCTTTGGCGGTGTCGGACGTGACTTTCAGGACGATAGTGAGGTTGCCGCCTTCACCGGAGAGTTCACGCAGGGGCAGGGTAATGTCATAGCCGCTGTGGAAGCGAAGATCGAAGCCGAGGACAGGTTTTATTTGCGTGACTGTACACGGCAGATCCTTCTTTACGTCTTCTATTTCGAGGATGGCCGCATCGCTGCTGAGCAGACGGGTGCCGCCGCCGGAAGTGCTGGCGCTCATCATCGTCTGTGGCAGAAGTGCCTGTGGGGCGACTGCCGCAAACAGCAGAAGTGGAAGCAGGTATCCGCCTGGACGGCGGATTGTGAGCCGCCGGGTTATGCAACCCTCGGCAAAGTGTTTGGAACCCAGACTCGTGGAACCCAGACTCATGGCAACCGTTTCCCCCAGGGGGTGATGCAGACTATGCTACACCCGAATTCGGCAGAGTCCCAAAAGAATCTTCTTATCCCCCGCATTGGTCTTTTCTGAGACTGCTTTTGCGGGTTCTTCGGAACGTCTTTTCATCGCGTTCAGGCCCTCTCTCGTTCGATAATGGAGAGGCACACCGATGAGCTTCTTCATGGACAGAGAAAAGGACCAGCCGGACTCGGTTCTGACGCCCGCGGACGCTCCGGAAGGGGCGATCGTCAGCCCCGACATGTTTCGGGATGACCGGATACCTCCTGGACAGTCCAGAACGAAGAAATGGCCCGTGCTGGATGCCAGCGGGCCTCCCCGGATTGACCTTTTGACGTGGCGGTTTCGTGTGTTCGGACTGGTTCAGCGGCCTTTCGAGTTGACCTGGGATGAGTTCCTGGCCCTCCCGCGCGTGAAGGTCTTTTCCGATTTTCACTGTGTGACTCGCTGGAGTCGCCTGGGGAATCTTTGGGAGGGCGTTTCGGTCCGACATCTGATGGAGCTGGCAGGCGGTCCCGCAGCCGGGGCAACCCATGCTCTGGCTCACGGCTACGACCACGGTTTCACCACCAATCTTCCGCTCACAGATCTCTTATCGGAAGATGCGCTCGTCGCCATTAGTCACGACGGCGAACCTTTATCTGCGGACCATGGCGGCCCGGCCCGTTTGGTGGTGCCTCTGCTGTATGCCTGGAAGTCCGCCAAGTGGGTTTCCGGAATTGAACTGCTTCCCGCCGACCGCGCTGGTTTCTGGGAGAGCAACGGATATCATATGCGCGGTAACCCCTGGACCGAAGAACGCCACAACTGGTAATTCCCCTCAATGGCCCCCTTTCTCTCAAATATGACTCGCCGCGACCTCGTCAGAACTTCGCTTGGCGCCGGACTGTTCGCGACCGGCTGCAGCCGGACTCTGGCGACGCGCTACTTTGGCTGGCTGCTGGTGGCCAGCGCGACGGAAAAGGGGATCGCGGTGGCGGACCTTTCGGAATTTCGGCGGCTGAACACAATTGCCCTGAATGAAACGCCCGGCCAGTTACTGCGGGTGGCGGACAAGGTGTTTGCCACGTGTCCCGAAGCTCGTCAGCTGGTGGAGATTGATCTGGGTCGGTTTCAGGCGGGTGCGCGACTGCAGATGCCGGGACGGATTGTGAGCGCGGTGGCTTCGCCCGACACCGGGACGATTATTGTCGCGACCGCTCAACCGGCGACGCTGGTGATGGTCGAGGTGAAGTCGGGGAAGATTACCCGCCGGGTTGCGCTGGCGACCGACCCCTCCGCGCTGGATGTGGCCGGCGCACAAGCCGCAGTAGCGAGCCAGACGACGGACGTGATCAGCCGGTTTTCTCTAAAAGATGGTGCTCCACTGGGGGATTCGAAGCTGGGCGACCTTTGCGGGTCGATGCGATTTCGGAACGACGGGAAAGCGATTCTGGCGGGGCTTGGAAAGACGCGGCAGATTGTGACCCTGAATGCCGAGACGGGAGCGCTACTCGCACGTCTGCCGATGCGGTTTGCGCCGGGGCGGTTTTGCTTCAATGCCGATGGTGGCCAGATGTTTGTGACGGCGACGGGTGAAGACGCGGTGGTGATTGTCAGCCCCTATCAGAGCCAGATTGACCAGACGATTGTGGCCGGGCGGACACCCTGGGGAATGGCGGTATCGGCGACGCGTAATTTGCTGCTGATAACGAATCCGGCGAGCGGGGATTTGACGATTCTTGATATCGAGACGCGGCGGCTGTCGGCTTCGGTGCACATCGGTGGAGAACCGGGTGAGGTTTTGTTGACGCCCGACGAGGAGTACGCGCTGGTGGTGGGGCGTGAGGCTGGGGATGTGGCCGTCGTGCGGATGAAGACCGTGCTGGACCGCAGCGTCCGGACAAAACCGTTGCTTACAATGTTTCCGATGGGTGGGTTGCCCCAGGCTTCACTGATCATGCCTAAAGAAGCTTAGGTCAGGTTTGCGAGGGTAAGGTTGGGTTCGGCGGCGGCGCTGAGGTCAGCGAACTCCCCGCGCCGGTATTTCGGGAAAGCTGCAGCGGCGATCATGACGGCGTTGTCGGTGGAGAGTCCGGGGGAAGGGAAATGCACCGGCCAGCCGAGCGACCCCTCGTGGATGGCTGCGCGCAGGCCGGAATTGCAGGCGACGCCTCCGCTGACCACAATGGAGCGGACGCCTTCAATCTTTTCGGCGGCTGCTTCGGCGTGGCGCAGGAGTTCTTCCACTACCGTTCGCTGGAAGCTGGCAACG
>CANIHR010000243.1 GCA_947467185.1 Bryobacterales bacterium | reverse complement strand
GGTGACGACGCGTTCTCCGGTTGTGCCGGCGAGTTCCGCGTAGCGGCAGAGGGCGTTGGCAAGGCGGAGTTGTCTGGGCGTTTTGCAGGAGGGTTCGAGCAGGGTGGGGCTGCCTACGAGGATGGCCATCGCTTTCGCACGAGAGGTGGCTACGTTGAGGCGGTTCAGGCTGTAAAGGAACTCCATGCCTCGCGGAGCGTCGTCGGGGGATGAGGTGGTGAGGGAGTAGATGACGATGGGGGCCTCCTGGCCCTGGAATTTGTCTACGGTGCCGATCCGCATTCCCGGCAGCCGTCGGGCGAGGGCCGCTACCTGGGCGTTGTACGGGGCGACGATGAGGATGTCTTTGGGTTCGAGCGTATGCCGCTTTCGTTTGTCATCGACCCAGGAGACGCCCGGTGTCAACAGGCTTGCCACGAGAGAGGCGATGTAGTCGACCTCTTCGGCGGAGGAGTTCTGGTTGCCTTCGTGCCGGATCGGCAGGAAACGCAGACCGACGTTGCCCAGCCACGGGTGGCCTTCGAGCCGTTGATTCTTGAGGCCATCTCGGGAGTCGAGGCGATTTTCGTAGAAGAGTTCGGAGGTGAACTGGCAGATTTCAGGGTGAAGTCGCCAGGTTTTGTCGAGGAACAGGCCGCGGTCGGGCGGGATGGTCTTTGCACCCTGCAGGAGGTGTTCGAGGACGGAGACTTCAGCTCCGTCGGGATGGCTCCCCTGGATGGGTTGTTCGAGTTGTTGTGGGTCGCCGAGGAGGATCAGGTTGCGGGCGGCGGGGGCGATGGCGACAGCGTTGGCGAGGGACATTTGGCCGGCTTCGTCGACGAAGAGGAGGTCTGCGAGGCCAGTGGCTTCTTCGCGCGCCCAGAGCCAGGGGGTTCCGGCGAGGATCTGGCATTGACCGGTGACGAGAGCGTCGAAGGCTTCGGGATTGTCTTTTACTTCGCGGAGACCTTCGGGGAGCTCTTCTTCGGAGAGGTCCTTCACTTTGTGGACGCAGGAGATTGGCGGCAGGCCCTTTTCCTTTGCGGCGGCCTGGACTCCGTCGAGGAGATTGCGGATGACTTTGTGGCTGGGGGCCGTGACGCCAACCCGTTTACCGTTGTCGAGGGCGGCCAGGATCATGTGGGCGGCGGTGAAGGTCTTCCCTGCCCCCGGCGGTCCCTGGATAGGCACGACGGAAGCGTCGAGGCCGGACGCGAGACGGGTCGCGGCGTCAAGGATGGACTCGCCGGGTAGTGCAAGAGGGGCGCGGGGCGGGCGTCGCAGGACGAGATCGCAGGCGAGGCGGTAGGGGAGCTCGTCGGTAAAGCCGTGGGCGGCGACGCGCTCACCGAGGCGCAGGAGGGACGCCGCCAGTTCGTCGGCGCGGACGATGTCAGAGGCGTAAACGGCGTACGGGTGGGTCTGGAGGGTTTTACCGGTCTTGCGGATTCCGAGGGTCCCGCTGACGACATCCAGCTCTTCGACGGTGCCGATTTTCACGTCGTGTGCGTGCACGTCGCTACCGCATTTCACGCTGGTCTCCTGCGGGGGGAAAGTGTAGTGGTGGACGGGGTATTTCTTTCTTCCCGCGGGAGGCGTCTGGTGGGTGAATTCGAGCCCGCTGAGGGCCGCGCGTTCGTCGAGGAGTTCCTCATCGCCCAGGTCGCGGAGGCGGTACAGTTCCCACCAGGCCACTTTGGCTTCGCGACGGTGCCAGTCGAGCAGATTGGCGAGAAGCCAGCGGGCGGCCTGGTCTTCGGTGCGCTCGGTTTCGTCGGCGGGTATGTCGTGGGTGAGTGCGGCGATGATCGCAGCGACATGTAACTGGCGGTCGTTGAGAGCTTCAGCGGGTGCGCCATCCTGCGGGACAGGCCTCGGGATGTCGGCACCAGCGGCGATTTCTGCCTGGCGGAGGGCTTCGAGCCAGGTTCGGAGGGAGAAAGTGGAGCGGCAATCGTCGGCGTTGTAGCCCTCGATGGTGGCGCGGGTTGTGGAGTCTACGTCCGTGATGCGACCGAGTTCGAGGCCGTGCTCGAGTTTTCGCATCGCTTGCGCGGCGTCGCCGAGCGCCACGTTGCGGGTGAAGCCGTGGAAGGCTTCGAGGGCCTTGAGGGAATACTGCTCGACGCTGGCGCGGAGGGCCTGTTTGGTGATGGAGTGGAGATCGACAAAGATGCCTGCGCGCAACATGCGGTCAATGGCATCTTCGCGGGTGGCGTAGCGACCCATCAGGGTCTTCAGCGCGGAGGGCTCTTTGGGGCTGTAGTGGTAGATGTGCATCCCCGGGTGCTGTTCCCACTGCGCCAGAGCGAAGTCCACGAACCATTCGAAAGCGGCTTTTTCGTCGGCGGGGGTAAAGGCCCATTGGCGCTGGTAATCGGTGTCGCCGGTGGTTTGGAGGGTGAAGCCGAACAGGTATTCACGGCCGTGGGGGCCGACGAAGGGATCGCTTTCGAGGTCAAAGGAGATGTCGCCGGGAGAGGGTACCGGGAGGCGGGTGAGGCCGCGGCCGGGTTCGATGGCGAGCAGTTCGTGGACGGGACGTTTCTGGTAGCGACCGGCGACCTGGATTCGAGCCTGCTCGCGGATTCGGACATAACCGTCCCGGGAGCCGTGCCGAGGCTTGTTGACGATGGGCAGGGTGAGGCGGGACAGGGCTTCGACGGTCGGCGTTTCCCACTCGATCAGTTGCTTGCGCTGGAGGCGATTGATTCCGGCCACAAGGGAGAGGTGGTCGGCTTGTCGCCAGTACTTGTCGCAGTCCGGCCACCAGCGGCATACGTCGCAGTGGTCGGTGGGTTCAGCAGCGGTGATTTGCGCGGCGGTGGTGGCCTTTTCGAGACGGGCTTTGACGTAGCGGTAGTAAGCGGCGTAGTCGAGAACGCGGTAGGGCTCGGGCTGGAAGCCGAGGGGCGAGGCATCGGGCGAGGGGGGCACGACGTACATGGTCTCGGGGGCGACGCCCTGTGCGGCGGTGAGAAGGTCGGCGTAGTGGGAAAGCTGGAGGATGGTGGCGGCTTTGGTTTCGCGCGCGAGTTTGCAGTCGTATGGTGCGTAGGACCAGGCGCCGAGGTTGCTGGGCGTTTCGATGCGGCGCAGGACATCGGGGCGGCCAAACCAGCGGTCGTGGGAGAGCGCACCCTGGACGATGACGTCAATACCGGCAGCCATGGCTTCGAGGGTGGCGGCGACGGCGTGGGTTTCGCTCTTGTCGTCGTCGAGATTTTTAACGGTGAGGCCCTGCGAGACGAGATGGTCGATGTAAGTGCGTTCGTGGGTGAGGCCTCGCTCCTGAATGACAACGAGGTGGGGGGCGTGGATGGGTGGGGCGACGAGTTCGCCGCGGGATTCGCTGATGTTTAGGGCCGTGAGGTGGCCGCAAAAGAGGTGATTGCTAAGGTCGGTTGCGGAGAGGCGGAGGGTGCCGCCAGTGATTTTCATTCGGAGGTGGCGCCCACTACTTTGCGGATCATGCCATCGCTTTTGCTGGTGATGTAGAGGTCTCCGTTGGAGTCGGACCAGAGGTGGATGTCGGAGCGGCCGCCGTTGGGGACTTTGGCGAAGCCGGGGAGGTTTTTCGCGGTGCCTCCGCGCTGGTGGTAGACCAGCTCGGTGATGGGGTACATGTTGCCGTAGACCTCGGGGGAGGTGCTGCCGGGGCGGGTCCAGCGGACTTTGACGGGGTTCAGGGGCACCGTCGTCTGGGGCTTTGAGACGTCGGCGGCGAGCATCTTTTTGTAGTCCACCCACCAGATGTTGCCGGTGGAGAGGTCGGCGAGGAGGTACTTGCCGTTGAGCGCGGGGAGTGACTTACCCCGATACGGGTAGCCGCTGGAAATGGCGTCTCCCCCGCCTGCCAGGTGGGGGTACTGGAGGAGGGGGTATGTGGGTTTCACCAGGTCTTCGGTGCCGGTGGCGGGGTCGCTGGCGCGGAGGCGGACGGGGATGCGGTCGTCAGCGGGGAGGTCGCCGTTCTTGTTGTCGGCGGAGAGGGTCTGGTTGCCTTCGCGGAGGGAGTAGCCGTAGTTGGCACCTTTGCGGATCTCGATCACGGTTTCCCAGGTGTAGAGACCGATGACGCTGGCGAGGAGATGGCTGTCGTCCCAGACGAGGCGGGCAGGGTTACGGATGCCGTACGCCCAGATTTCGGGGCGGGCACCGGGTTTCGCGGCGAACGGGTTGTCCTTCGGGACGCGATACTGGCCGTTTTCGCTCACGGTGGAGGTGGGTTTGTGCGCGGAGAGGTCGGGGACGATGCGGAGGATCTTGCCGACGAGGTTGTCGAGGCTCTGCGGATTGGCGCGCATGACGGGATCCTTGAGTTCGCCGGCTCCGCCGTCACCGCAGGCAATGTAGAGAACGCGCCAGTCGGGGTCGCCGGGGCGTGCGGTGGGGTTGAAGACGAGGTCGCCCATGGGGTGAACCTGGCCGTTCATCTGGACGCGCATGAGTTCGCGGGCGGTGCCTTCGAAGGTGGTGTTGGCCGTGTCGGTGTCGGTCCATTCGAGGAGAATGGCGTCGCGGAATTTGCGGCCGGGGGTGGGAATGAGGGGCGTGGTGCGCCAGGCTGCTTTGATGCCGGGAAAGTGGGTGATGTCGGGCTCAGCGGCGCCGTCGGCTTCGGGATCTTCGAGGTGGATGGTGTAGAAGCGGCCGTTGTGGGCGTAGTCGGGGTCGAAGGTGAAGCAGATGAAGCCGTTGGCGAAGCCGGACTTAAGGGGCAGGCGGCGGAAAAGGCCGGGCGCACCGTCGCTGCCATTGAAGTTGAGGTAGGTGGTGAACTGGCGGGTCTGTTTGTCGAGGATGTAGAGGGGACCGTTGAGGTCGTTCACAAAGATGCGGTTGCGGGCGACGCCGGGCTCGTCGCGCATGAAGTTGACGCGGGCGAGGAGGCCCATAATCTGGCCGGTGCCGTCGACTTTGCCAGTCTGCGGAAGGGTGGCGTAGTCTTCGAGCGTCAGGGTGATTTGGAGGGCCGGGGTGGTCTGGGCTCTACCGGGTAAGCTGAAGGCGGAAAGGCAGCAGGCTGCGAGCAGGGGCAGCGGGGAGACGCGCATTGCTCGATTGTACTGCGGGAGATTTAGCGTTTACTTCGGGCGACCCTGTAAAATGGTGCCCGGTCACTCATGAAATCCTTATTGGCAGTTTCGTTTATTGGTCTGGCGAGTGTTTGCCTCGGACAGACACCGGCAGCACCGGCTCCTCTGCAAAATGGTCCGACGGTTGTGGCGCGGCCGGCGGGGGCGAAGATCAATGTGCCGAAGGGCTTTTCGGTGGACGAATTCGCCAGCGGATTTACGCGCCCGCGGTTCATGGTGGAGGGTCCGGGCGGCGAGGTGATCGTGAGCGACTCAGCTCCGAAGGGGTCGGTGGTTGCGGTCCGCGGCGGGGAGAAGAAGACGCTGATTTCGGGGCTGGACCGGCCGTATGGGTTGGGGCTTTGGAAAGAGTATCTGTATGTGGCCGAACCCGAGACACTGAAGCGGTATAAGTACGATTCGAAGGCGCTGACGGCGGGTGCGGGCGAAGAAGTGGTGTCGATGGCCGGGTTCTCGAAGGGCCATGTGACGCGCACGATTCTGTTCGATGAGAAGGCCGGAAAGCTGTATCTGACGATCGGGACGTCGAACGATTTGGTGCTGGGCGACCCGGAACTGCGGGGCGCGGTGCACCGGTATAACCCGGACGGGTCGGGGCACGAGGTGATTGCGACGGGGCTGCGGAATACGGTGGGGCTGCGGTTCTATCCGGGGACGACGCAGTTGTGGGCGACGGTGGAGGAGCGAAGTGAAGCGCCCGGCGTGGCGGTGGCGGACTTCTTCAGCAGCCTGAAGCCGGGTGGTTTCTATGGGTGGCCGTATGCGTTTGTGGGGCCGCACGCGGAGCCGAGGATTGAGGCGAAGGACCAGCGGCCGGAGCTGGTGGCGAAGACGATCACGCCGGAGATTATT
The DNA here is from genome assembly GCA_947467185.1 of Bryobacterales bacterium. Taxonomy (GTDB): domain Bacteria; phylum Acidobacteriota; class Terriglobia; order Bryobacterales; family Bryobacteraceae; genus BOG-234. The sequence goes on along the minus strand of CANIHR010000243.1, from coordinate 2,440 downwards.
TTGGAACCGCACGTTGCGGTGCTGGATTTCCTGTTCTATACGGGGAAGATGTTCCCGGCGGAGTATCGGAACGGGGCGTTTATGGCGAACCATGGGTCGTCGCAGGCGGAGCACCGGGTGGGGTATTCGGTGTCATTCGTGCCGTTTAAGAACGGGAAGCCGGCGGGTAAGGTGCGGGATTTTGCGACCGGGTGGATGATGGGCGCGGAGAAGAAGGAAGTCTGGGGGCGTCCGGTGGGGCTGCTGCAGATGAAGGACGGGAGTGTGTTGGTTTCAGATGATGGCGGGAAGGTGATTTGGCGGGTTAGTTATAAGTGAGGACGTAGAAGGGTTTAACCTGCACTGGATGATCCACTCAAGCACGAACACAGTCCAACTTGGGTTCTCCATCGATTTTGCGGATTTCTGACTCCATTGGCCGATAAAGTCGCATTTTCGAGCGCTTTGGGACCGCATTAGCTCGAGCACTGGTCGGAGCTAATCACAAGTCTGATATGATCAGACGCCGATTACGATTCGGCGATGCCAGGGCAGGCAGCCACATCCCCAAAAAATTGGGGGAATTAGTCCAAAAGAGAGTCCGCCCTGGAGACGCAGTAAAGCGACGGTCGGATAGGCTAAGGAGTTCATCGAAATGCTGGTATATGCAAATACCCTGACTTTTCGCGGTATTGGAGCCGAGGCAGCCGTCTTCAAAGCCATTGGTGCATGGCTGAAGGAACAACTTGGATTCGGCCTCCATCCCGATCAACTCCGGACTGAGGGTGAATACGTAGGCTCTCGCGGAGAGGTGCGAGCCAAACTGCGGATTCTGGTAACGGCGGAGGAGTCACCGCAACTGTACGCTTGGGTATTGAAGTTCCCGGACGAAAAAGTTAAGGGGCGACAGTGGACTACTGAGGTGGGGGTCAAGCGCCTCGGCGATGTTTTGGATCTCTCCTGCGTGGTAAAAACTGATGAACACAGCACTTTGGTCGACAGTCCAGTAGGCGCATCTCAACCGAGGTTGATCCGTTACGTAGCGGCAAATATTGCAAAGGCGAAAGACGCTGACTTTGATGTTTCGGTACCCGGTGTCGAATTGAAGAACCTCGGCACCGATAGCTATTCTTACCTTGACCTCGAAGCTGAAATTGAACGCAGGGACCGCAATGAGCCAATTGTTCTGGTCAGTCCGGCAAGAGATGGAAATAGTCTGGTTAATTGCGCGGACTTACAGCAGAAGCTGATCGGACTCGCGCAGGTCGTACAGATTTCACCTGGCTTCAACAGCTATGAGATGGCTGGAGTACTAGGCGAGGGGCGATCAGCATGGGGTGGGGCAGTAAACATTCTTTACGCGCCAACCCCTACAGGTTTTGTTCGCCGGAGGCTGTTTCTTGCTGACGTGATTACCAGTTGGGGCGATTCACAAATCGGTCGAATCTCGCAAGTTCTCGCTTGGATCACCAATAGTACTAACATTGCGAAGCTGTATGGACATATCCGACCAGAGGGGGTGGTTCAGCTTTCACTTCGGCGACGAATGCAGGCAGCCAGCGCCAGAAGCGCCCATATGGACGCCACTCAGTTGCGGCAGGAACTACAGCAAGCGGCAGCACAAGCGGCTGAACAGGCGGCTGAACACAAGAAGAGCCTGGATGATGTCTGGAACGAATGCTTCCAACTCGAGGGTAGAGTTTCAACCCTCACCGAAGAATTGAAGGATAGACAGGATGAGCTATCAAGGAGAGATTTCACAATCGAATCGCTCAAAGACCAGTTGGATCGTGCAGGCGATGGCGGGGGGCCCGTCGTAAATATCGAGCACCTTGTCGGAATGGCATCCAGGAAAACGCCGCCTTCCCCACTGGAGTGCATCGAACTGATCGAAGATTTGTATGGTGACCGATGCGTGATCCTTCCGAGTGCAAGGAGCAGTGCAGAAAAGGCGAGCCAGTTCATGTTCGGGCGCGAATTGCTCGACCTGCTGAATCGGTTTGTTACAACATTTCGCCGTGCCCTAATGGAAGGGGGCGACAATCAGGCCCGGAACGTCTTCGGTAAGGGCGAATATGCCGCTAATGAATCCGAGACTGTCATGAACAACAAATCACTCAAGCGAAAACGGTTGTTCGAGTACGAAGGCAAGCCTATTGAGATGTTTCGGCACCTCAAGATCGGCGTCGCCGATGATGTCACGAAGACGATCCGAGTCCACTTTCACTGGGACGCGAATCGTCAAAAGTTAGTGGTTGGACATTGTGGTGGACACCTTCCGATGAAATAGCGTTTGGGGGAGGCCCTGAACGATGTCACTGAAACTAGCCGCTGGCATCTCGAACGCTTTGGTTAGGTCTCGCCTTTGTCGTGACCTGCCCCCTAAATCCGCATACCGCAGAGTACAACACAGAGCCGGGTAACTTAGTAAGTCAATTCGCCCTCCTCAACGGAGTGGTCG
>CANIHR010000242.1 GCA_947467185.1 Bryobacterales bacterium | reverse complement strand
TATTCTGGGGCTATTCGCTGTTCCCCGACCGCGTTGGCAATTTCGTCCCCAAGCCTATGTCCGCATGCAACGGAGCGGAAATTCTGCTGGAGCTGAGCGGGCACCTTCGCTTCGATCCGGAAACGCTCGCCGGCGCGAACTGCATCCCCTGCCGCATGCCCTACATCACCAGCATGTTCATGCCGCGCCTGCCCGGAGATCGACCGCTGCCAGTCCCTGTCGATTCAAAAAACCTCGCCTTCATCAGCCAGTTTGTTGAAATCCCGGAGGACGTCGTCTTTACAGTGGAATACTCGGTGCGTGCGGCACAGATAGCCGTTTACGAATTGCTCAATATTGAGCGGGTGATCCCCCCGGTGACAGCTCACGCCAAATCGCCCCACGCCCAGTTTGAAGCGTTGATCAAGGCGTTCCGGTAGAGCTACTGCAGCTTCTTCTCGGCCTCTTCCGCGGGACTTGTTCCTCCGCGATCGAGGCCGAACTGCGGGTCTTTGGCGCTGCCCGTTACTTTGATGTGCAGGAACGTCCCCGCCCCACGCTTCGAGAAGAACGGATCCACCGGTTTCAGTACCCAGCGCTTCCAGCCGCTTTGCGTCTCCGAGACCGTCGCATCCAGCATCAGAGAACCATGGAAATCCAGCTCATCCGCGTCCACACGAAACACGCCACCCAGATTCACCGCCGCGCCCGGAATTGAGAAAGCCAGCGTCTTGAACGTGATCGCCTCATCAGCCATACGGAACTCGCCGCTCATCCGGTGGACCGCCTCCTCCACTTCCTCGCCGCCGTGTTTTCCCTGGCTCTGGTGCGACAACCCATTCAGTTTCGTCTGGATTGCAGACCGAAGGAATCGCCCCCCGTTCACTTCAAACGCGCCGTCAACGGTAATCTTTTCCTTCACCTTCTCGGCCAGGGGAGGAATCCCGATCTTTGCGTTCAGCTTCAGCTTCCCCTCCATCATGGGAGTACCCTTCATCGCCAGGCGCAGCGCATCCCGCAGGTTTCCATCCGGGATCTTCGCGTCAATAAAAATGGTCCGCTGCTTGTCACCCAGATGCTTCACCACAAACCCGGTCGTAGTGAAATGTGTGGAACCCAGTGTGGCGACAACCGGCTTCAGTTCCGTATTACCGTTCATGCCATCCACCAGCACTTCAAACGTGGTGGAAAGCGGTACCGGATTCCCCACACTCTTCAACTGAAAGTTCGGCACAGAGGCCTCCCCTTTCGCCACTATCGAGGAAAGTGTCCCGGTAAAATTGCCTGTGGATCGCAGCGTCCCGGCAATCACCGAAAACACGCCCAGGTCGGCGTTCTCAAACAGGTACTCACCAGCCAGCGGGGTGTCGCTCGGCTCTTCCGCAACCCACGGCCCAAACGTTCCGGTGCTGTGAATCCGGCCTGGCGGCTTCGGATTTGTCAGCTCTGCTGAATAAGCCATGGGTGCATCCTTTCCGGCATCCTTCAGCCGGATCTCATGCAGCTCAAAATCGAGGGGATTTTTACTCGTGTCCCGCGGCAGGATCACCAGTCGCGCGTCGTGAATCACCACTTCGCTGATGATGACGTTACCCGAGGAACGCTCCCCCTTTCCGAACTTCGGACGCTCCCCTTTCGGCGGAATCTGGATTTCCATCCCGTCCAGCGTCACGCGAGTGATTCGCTTCGGAGTCTCCAGCAGCGCCCCAAGATCCACCTGAAACTCAAACTTTTTCAGCCGGAACAGCGCCGGGCCATCCGCCCGCCCCGCCTGCCGGAGCACCAACTCCTCGCCTTCCACATGCGCCAGCGTGCCCTTCGGGTTGAACATGGAACGGATCGACAACCCAGCCGGAACGTGCACCCGCAGCTTGCCCAGTTCCACGTCGCCTGCGAACCTGTTCTTCATGTAGGCAATCGCCTGCTCCCGGATGTAAGGCTCCACCCGCTTCGCCACAATGGACGCCGCCAAGAAGAGACCGACCACCACAACTACGGCGACAATCGCGCCACCTGTCAACCACTTTTTCCCGCTGGTCATACCTGGTACAAGGCACCTCGATTGCCACTTGCCGCATTGGCGTTCCAAATGCACCGCAGCGCGGGCAGGGACGCCGTTACGCTTCCAAATGCTCCCGGATCCGGGTCGCTTCTAAGCGCGTGACGGTACCCGTCTTTTTCTCGCCCTGACCACCCGTGGTCAACCTGTCACAAAGTACGGCACTGGCCGCCAACGTGCACCTCCTATAAGCGCAATGCAACGTAAACTCCTCATCCTCGCCGCCGCAGCAACCTGCGTCGCCGCTGGCCTGGGGACCTGGTATTTCCTCAGTACCGGCGCGAAGGTCGAATACCGGACCGCCCCTGTCCAAAGCGGCGACATCAGCGTCACCATCTCGGCTACCGGCACCCCCAACGCCGTCGTCACCGTCCAGGTCGGCTCCCAGGTCTCCGGCACCATCCAGACTCTCTACGCCAACTTCAACACCAAAGTAACGAAGGGCCAGATTATCGCCCGCATTGACCCCGCTGCGCTCCAGTCCCGCGTGGACCAGAGCCAGGCAACCCTCGATGCGGCGAAGGCCACGGTAGCCAACGCCGAGGCCGGAATCCACAAGGCCGAAGCGAGCCTGCAGGCAGCCCGCGCCAACGTGACTGCCGCCACGGCCAATGTTGCAAAAACCCAGGCAACTGCAGAAGACGCCGCCACTAAGCTCGAGCGGCGGGCCCTGCTTGTGAAGGAAGGCATCCTCTCGAAAGAGGATTTCGACACAGCCCAGACTGCGTTGAATACCGCAAAAGCCGACCAGAACGCCATCACCGCCCAGCAGCGCGCCACCGAAGACAACGTCCGCGTGGCCGAAGCGGAAATCGTCTCGGCCCGTACCCAACTCGTCGCCAATCAGGCACAGGTAAAGCAGGCCGAAGCCGCCCTGCGCGCAACGCAGATTGATCTGGACCATACGTGGATCAAAGCCCCGGTTGATGGCGTAGTCGTTTCCCGCAAAATTGACGTCGGCCAGACCGTCGCCGCCAGCCTCGCCACACCGACCCTGTTCGAGATCGCGCAGGACCTCACCCGCATGCAGATCGACACCAATGTTTCGGAAGCGGATGTCGGTCGCGTCCGCGTTGGCCAGCCCGGCACCTTCACGGTGGACGCCTACCCCGGCCTCACGTTTAAAGGGGCTGTAACCGAAATCCGCAAAGCTCCTATCAATGTTCAGAACGTCATCTCCTACGACGTCGTCATTGCTGCCTCCAACCCCGATCTGAAACTCTTCCCCGGCATGACAGCCAACGTGAAGATCCTGGTCACGCAGCGCAAACAGATCCTCAAAATTCCGAATGCTGCGCTTCGTTACCGTCCACCCACCGCAGTGAAAGCGACCGCCCGCGAACAGGCGGTGTGGATTCTGAACACAAAAGGCGAGCCACAGAAGCTTGTGGTCACCACCGGAGAGACCGACGGCAACAGCACGGAACTCACCTCCGACAGCCTGAAGAAGGGTGATCTCGTCATCGTCGGGCTCGCGACCAAAGCCGCCACCCCTGCTGCCGCCACAACACCCACACGAGGCGGGCGCGGACCCGGTTTCTAAAATGCCCGCCGTCATTGAAACCACCGACCTTGTCCGCGACTTCCTGCTGGGCGAGATCCCGGTCCATGTGCTGAAGGGCATCACCTTCCAGCTCGAGCGCGGCGATTTTGTAGCCATCATGGGCCCCTCCGGCTCCGGGAAATCGACGCTCATGAACATTCTCGGCTGCCTCGACAAGCCCACCTCCGGCACCTACAAACTCGAAGGCTCCGGCATCGGCGATCTCACCCGCGACCAGCTGGCCGAAATCCGGAACAAGAAGATTGGCTTCGTTTTTCAGCAGTTCAATCTGCTGGCCCGAACGTCGGCTCTCGAAAACGTCGAACTCCCGCTGCTCTACACCGACCTACCCGCCAAAGAGCGGCGGGAACGAGCCCTCAAAGCGCTACAGGCGGTCGGTCTGGGCGACCGCAGCGAACACCAGCCCAGCCAGCTTTCCGGCGGCCAGCAACAGCGTGTCGCCATCGCTCGAGCCATGGTCAACAACCCGAAAATCATCCTGGCTGACGAACCTACCGGCGCGCTCGATTCCCGCACATCGCTCGAGATCATGGCCATCTTCCAGCGCCTGAATCGCGAGGATGCCATCACTATCCTCCTGGTCACCCACGACGCCCACATGGCCAGTTATGCCAACCGTGAGATCCACTTCAAGGACGGCCGTATCGAATCCAACGAGATCATCGCCAAACCCCGGGACGCCCAGGCCGACCTGGCCGCGCTGCCTCCGGAAGCAGTCGAAACAGTAAAGGAAGAGGTCACAGCATGAACAAGCTCCTCTCCAGCCTCCGCATCGCCCTCCGCGCTCTCCGCGTCAACCGCGCCCGCTCCGCTCTCACCATGCTCGGCATCATTATCGGAGTCGCCGCCGTCATCGCCATGGTCGGCGTCGGGGCTGGAGCCACCGCCCGCATTCAGGACCAGATCCAGAGCATCGGCAGCAACCTCATCATCGTCATGCCCGGCAGCGTCAGCACGAACGGCGTACGGCTCGGCTCCGGTGGCGTCTCTACACTCTCCGAAGACGACGCCAAGGCCATCGCCGCCGAATGCCCCGCCGTCGCCGCCGTCGCCCCCACGCTCCGTGGTGGCGTGCAGATTGTCTTCGGCAGCGCCAACTGGGCCACCAGCGCGCAGGGCGTCACGCCGGAATACACCACCATCCGCGACCTGACCATGAAGTCCGGCCAGTTCTTCACCGATCAGGATGTCGACGCCGGCGCGAAGGTCGCGGTCCTCGGCGAAACCGTGTCGCAAAATCTCTTCGGCGGCACCGACCCCACCGGCCAGGTCATCATCGTCAAAAACGTACCGTTCACGGTGGTCGGCGTCCTCACGCCCAAAGGCCAGTCGCCCACCGGACAGGACCAGGACGATGTCATCCTCCTCCCCATCTCCTCGGCCCGTCAGAAGGTCATCGGCGGCAACCGCGCCAATGCGAAGTCCGTCGGCAACCTCATGGTCCAGGCCGTCAGCCCCGACCAGATGGAGCAGGCCCTCTCCGAAATGACCACGCTGCTTCGCGAGCGCCACCGCATCCAGCCCGGCCACGATGACGACTTCACGGTCCGCAACCTCACCGAAGTCTTCGCCGCGCAGGAAACCTCCGCGCAGGTCATGTCGATCCTGCTGGGTGCCATCGCCTCTGTGTCCCTCATCGTTGGCGGCATCGGCATCATGAACATCATGCTGGTCTCGGTCACCGAACGGACCCGCGAAATCGGCCTTCGTCAGGCCGTGGGTGCCAGAACCCGGGATATCCTCTCCCAGTTCCTCGTCGAAGCCGTGACGCTCTCGCTCTTAGGGGGGATTATTGGCATTGTCGTAGGCCTCACTGCGTCCGCTCTCATCTCATACTTCGCCGAATGGTCCACCGAAGTGAGCCTGCTGTCTGTCCTGATGGCCTTTCTGTTCTCGGCCCTCGTCGGCGTCTTCTTCGGCTACTATCCGGCCCGCAAAGCCGCTTATCTCGACCCTATTGAGGCCCTCCGCTATGAATAGCGAAAGTTCTGCGTCACCCCCGCCCGCCGATTGCATCTTCAAGGAAAGAGGCACCACCCTATGTTTCGCAAAATCCTGACCCTTACGACCCTGGCAGTTACCCTGACCCTCGCATTACCCGCCCAGCAAGGCCGGGGCATGATGATGGGTGGCATGGGCGGCATGAAGCTGCCCGACACCATCACTTCGGACGCCAACCCCGTCACCCCCGCCAAAATCAACCTCGGCCGCATGCTTTTTTACGACGCCCGCCTGTCGAAAAACCAGGACGTCTCCTGCAATTCCTGCCACAGCCTCACCAACTACGGCGTCGATGGCAAGCCCGTCTCCAGTGGTGACAAAGGCCAGCTCGGCGGCCGCAACTCCCCCACCGTCTACAACGCTGCGGGCCACTTCGTCCAGTTCTGGGATGGCCGCGCCGCCAACGTCGAAGAGCAGGCCAAAGGCCCCATCCTGAACCCCGTCGAGATGGCGATGCCGTCCGAAGCCGCTGTTGTCGCCACCATTAAGAAGATTCCCGGCTACCAGGCCGCCTTCCGCGAAGCCTTCCCCGGCGTCGCCGAACCCATCAGCTATGACAACATCGCCCGCGCCATCGGAGCCTTCGAGCGTAAGCTCACAACCCCGTCCCGCTGGGACCGCTTCATGGGCGGCGACCAGACCGCCATCACGTCTGAAGAAATGGCCGGTCACCACCAGTTCATGATGGCGGGCTGCATGTCCTGCCACAACGGCCCGTACATCGGTGGCCAGACGTTCCAGAAGCTAGGCGCAAAGAAATCGTGGCCCGTCGCCACCGACACCGGCCGCATGGGCGTCACCGGCAACACCTCCGACCGTCTGATGTTTAAGGTCCCGTCGCTACGCAACGTGGAAAAAACCGGTCCTTACTTCCATACCGGCAAAGTGGCAACCCTCGACGAAGCCGTCCGGCTGATGGGCGAGTACCAGCTCGACCGCAAGCTTGACGACAAACAGATCGCCCAGATCGTCGCCTGGCTCAAGACCCTGACCGGCGAGATCCCGGCGGACTACATCCGCCAGCCCGCACTGCCGCAGTAGCATAAAGGACCCCACATGCCCGACTGGTTAGAAGTAGTTCTTTTTTTCGCCGCCTGGTTCGCCCTCCAGCGCTGGATTCTGCCCCGCTTCGGGGTGGCTACCTGAATGTCCAACACCTGCGGTGTCGAGTCTCGACACGAAAAAACGACGCCCCCCAAGAGCAATGAATTAACCTAATCCACATGCCCGAGAGTTCGGAACAGAGCACCGTCCCCGCCGTCGAGACATCCCTCGTCTATGCGCACGGCCTGGCTGCTCTGGTCGCGCTCCTTATCTCAGCCTGCTTCGGTCTGCTCGCCGCGGCGGAACTGCTCGTCCCCCAATTGGCTGGCAGTTCGCCCTGGCTGACGTGGGGACGACTCCGTTACGACCACACCCAGGGCATCATGCTCGGCTGGCTCGGGAATGCCTTTTTTGCGTTTCTCTACCATGCCGTTCCGGTGCTCACTGGCCGCCGGGTCACCGCGCTGAAACTGGGGCAGTGGCTCTTCGGTCTCTGGAATTTCATCGTCATCGTACCCGGCTGGATTCTGGTCCTTGCCGGTTTTAGCCAGCCTCTCGAATGGGCCGAATTTCCCCTCGTCATTGATGCCTTCGTGGTGCTCGCCCTCATCCTCGCCGCCATCCAGTTCCTGCCGCCCTTCTTCTCCCGCGGCCTCGAAGATCTCTACGTTTCCAGCTGGTACATCATCGGCGGCCTGGTCTTTACCCTGTTGGCTTACCCGATGGGCAACTTCGTCCCGGAACTCCTGCCCGGAGCCCGGGGCGCCGCCTTCAGCGGCCTCTGGATTCACGACGCGGTCGGTCTCTTCGTCACCCCCCTCGCGCTGGCCATCGTCTACTTCGTCATCCCCGCCTCCACCCGTCGCCCCATCTACAGCCACTTCCTGTCGATGCTCGGCTTCTGGCTGCTCTTCTTTCTCTACCCCCTCAACGGCACGCACCACTACGTCTTCTCCGTCATCCCAATGAGCGCCCAAATCGGTGCCATCACCGCCTCCACGCTGCTCGGCCTTGATGTCGTCCTCGTCGTTACCAATCTCTTCCTGTCGCTCCGCGGCACCGGCTGGTTCCCCCGCGACGCCAGCCTGCGCTTCGTCGGAACGGCAACCATGTTCTACCTGGTCGTCAGTCTGCAGGGTTCTCTCCAGGCGCAGATGTCCGTCAACCAGAGCGTCCATTTTTCTGACTGGGTCGTGGGCCACTCCCACATGGCCATGCTTGGCTTCGCCAGCTTCGCGGCCTTGGGCGGCCTGGTCCACGCCTGGCAACGAATCCCGTGGGCTCGCTATCACGCGGGCATGATCCACACGGGCTACTGGCTCATCCTTTCCGGAGTCATCATCATGGTGGTGGACCTCACCGCTGCCGGCCTCGTGGAAGCATCTTCCTGGAAATCCACCGCGCCCTGGCTCGACTCCGTCCGGGCGGTCCAACCTTACTGGGCGGTCCGGCTCTTCACCTTCCTGCCCATCGCCGCCGGCTTTTTCACCGTCATGGTCGGCCTGTTTGCGGGCCAGCCCGGCGACGGCCTCAAACTCCTTCGCGACGGCATTGACGACCAACCAGTCGCCGAAATCGCCCCCCGTCTTTCCGGTGAGGCCCAGGCATGAAGCGCCTGCTCCGAATGTCGTATCTGGTCGCCGGTCTCGGCGGCATCGGCTTCTTTGTCATGTCGATCCTGCTGCTCGGCGTCTGGCCTGGCCACTCGCTCGAAGAGCAGATCCACCGTACCCAGCC
>CANIHR010000241.1 GCA_947467185.1 Bryobacterales bacterium | reverse complement strand
TAGGCCGCTTTGCGATGGGGCGAAGCCACAAAGATAGCCACGCTCGCCTCTCCGATTTCCATGACACCGAGACGGTGGATGATGGCGATGCGACTGATCTGGTACTGCGCCGCGATCTCGCGGCCGAGGGCGGCCATTTGCCGGATTGCCATTTGTTCGTAACATTCGTAGTCGAGGCGCAAAGTGCTGCGGCCCTTTGTATTGTTACGGACTACGCCCTGAAAAGTTACAAGCGCGCCATCGATATCCTGGAGGAGCCGGGCTTCGGCTGCCCGGACGTCGATGACTTCGCGGGTGATCTCAAAGAAATGGCCTTCGGGGTCTTCGATTTTCAGGGGGGCCCCGCCACTGACCGGTGGCAGGAGGGCTACCTCATCGCCTTCGGAGAGTTGATCGTCGGGCTTCCCGAACTCCTGGTTGCGTGCCATCACAATGCTCTTTGCCATGGCTGTCAGGCGCGGGAACGCCGCCGCATAGTGGTCAAAAACGGTGCGCAGGCTGGACCCGGCGGGGAGATCGAGAGTATCCTCGGCACGTCCGCAGACATCCTTCAACTGCCCGAAAAAGAGAACCCTGATTTGCATGATGGCGACTTATCGAAGGTTATCAGAACCCGGTAGCTACACTGGGTCTGAAAGATGTCCGTGAAGGTTACCAAACACACCAGCCGCGTTACCGTCCGCTATGCGGAAACCGATCAGATGGGGGTTGTGTACCACGCCAATTACCTCGTCTGGATGGAGGTTGCACGAACCGAACTGTGCCGGGCGGCCGGCTTCGCGTACAGCGAGATGGAAGCCGATGGGGTGCTGCTGGCAGTGTCCGAAGCGGGATGTCGGTACCTGCGTGGGGCGAAATACGGCGAAGACATCGATATCGAGGCAAGGATCGCAGACTCGAACAGGCGCTTCATAGAATTCCACTACACAATGACGTGTGAAGGCAAAAAAGTAGCGACCGGACGGACGCGCCACATCTTCCTGAACAAGGAATTTCGGCCGACGCGCCTGCCCGATCGCTATGCGGAACTACTGAGTGCGGATCTGATTACGGCTTAGCGGCCGACGACGATCACCATGAAGGAGTCGGGAACTGCGGCTCCGGCTTTGCCACTCTTCGGATCGGCAGGGCCCATTTCGGCGGCCGGCAGATAGAGCTTGTGGGCTTTCTGGTCCACGCCGATGGTGCGTGCGCCCTTCGCGGTTTCGATGGTGGCGATCTGGTCCCATTTGCCGGGTGTGGTTTCGGCCACCATGCTGATAGTGCCGTCGCGGCCATTGGAACTGAACGCGTAGCCGTCGTCGAAGGCAACGCCATCGGGCCCCTGGCCGATCGCCACGGAGGCGAGGACCGCACCCTTCACAGGATCGCTGACTGCCATTACTTTATTGCAAACCGAGAAGAGCAACCCCTTTTTCGGATCACGGGCGAGACCGCTGGGCCCATCGCAAGGCGAGATGGAATAACGCTTTGACACGACCGAATCTTTCGCCGTTATCTCGATCACTTCGTTCTTGTCTTCGATGTTGACGTAGACGTGGCCTTTGCCATCCACCTGCGCGAACTCGGGCTTGCCACCGACGGGCAGCGAGGCCGTGACAACTTCGCCGGTCCTGGCATCGAAGATGGTGGCGTCATTGCTGCGTCCGTTGAAGACCAGAACACGATGCGTGAAAGGTTCATAGATAATAGCGTCGGGATTGGCACCAGTCTTGACGTTGCCGGTGACTTTGTTGGTCTTCAAATCGAAGATTGTTACGTCGTTCGTTTGACCATTGCTGGTGAAGCCTTTGCCAAGGTCGTTGGCGACGGCAATGCCGTGAACACCCTTTGTATCAGCGATAGTAGCGACCAGTTTGTCGGTCGCGGTATCGATCACTTCCGTCTGCGTACCGTGCGATACGTACATCCGGTGGTTGGTGCTGTCGATGTAGACATAGTCCCAGCGAGTTCCCCCTCCGACCTTGATTTTGGAAAGAACCTTATACGTGGGGGCGGCGGCGAACGCGGCCGAGGCCGCGAGGGCCAGAGCAAGCAGAGGCTTCATACTAATGAACTTTATCGCACACTTAGACCGCCTGTGCGGTTAATTGCGATTGTTCGGTAACGGGAGTAAGCGGCAGGACGATTTCGACTTCCAGGCCCGGGTCACGGTTCACGGCGCGCATGGTGCCGTGGTGCAGTTCGACGGCGCGGCGAGCGATGGCGAGGCCCAAACCAACTCCCCCGGAGGTTCGTCCGCGATCTTTTTCCACACGGTAGAAAGGATCGAAGATGCTGGGCAGGGATTCGGGCGGCACACCGGGGCCGTAGTCGCGAACAGCCAGGGACACGGAGGTGGCAGTCAGCGTGAGCGTGACATCCACCTGGCAATCTTCCGGAGAGTAACGAATGGCGTTGCGGATGATGTTCTCGTAGGCCCGCCGGAGCAGTTCCGGATTGCCCTGAATAGCCACTTCGGAGATACGCGGGTGGAGACTAACGCCCTTCTTCTGGGCTTCGATATGAACGTCATCGAGGATGGTGCGAACCAGATCGTCAAGCTGAACCGCTTCCGTAGCGAGGCCATCGGGGTCGCCTTCGGCACGGGTCACCTGAATGAGTTCTCCGACGAGGGTATTCAAACGGTCGGCTTCGCGTTCCACGCGGGTGAGAGCGAGCGAGGCGTCACCACCGCCGCGCGCAAGTTCCACGGCGACGCCGAGACGTGCCAGCGGCGAACGAAGTTCGTGAGAGATGTCCTGGAGCAGGCGGCGCTGCGACTTGAGCAGCAGGTCTATGCGCTCGGCCATCTGATCGACAGTGCGGGCGAGTTGCCCGAGTTCGTCACCGCGGCGGGAGTTCACACGTGCGGAGAAATCGCCATGACCGAACCGCTCGATGGTCTTTTGCATAGTGCGCAGGGGTGAAGTCAGGTGGCGGGCCAGCAGGTAGCAGAGGGTGGCGATAAAGCCGAGCATCCACCAGGTTTGCTGAGGAACTTCGACGCTCCAGCCAGAGCGCTGCGGTTCCCGGTTGGGGAACACGACTACGAAATAGTATTTGCCGTCCCGGGAGGCGGTCGAATTGACGAAGCTTGCCGGACGCGGCGTCTCAATCCGGATGAACGGGAACATGGGGCCTCCCCTGCCTCCCCTGCCGCCTCTGCCTGCATTGGACTTGATATCACCGGACCAGTCGCGACCAGTGAGCAAATCTTTACCGTCGCCATCAGTGAGCGCGGCTTCCACTCCCATCGCATCGCGATAACGGGTCATGAAGCGTTCCAAACCGGCTTTGCCTTCCGATTCCCAGGCTGCCCTGGCCTCGCGAAGTTCGTAAGTCCGAAAACCCATGTTGGGCTGCGAGGGGCGCAGGAAGACGTTCCAGATATAGAAGCTGGCCGTCGTGCTGACGATTACCGTCAGCAGGAACCAAAGCAGGATCTTGGAGAAAAGACGGCTCACAAAGCGTTCGCCTCTTCAGGAGACCGAACGAACTGATAGCCGACACCTCGCACTGTCTTAATGAGGGGTTTTTCGCCTTCCAGCTTCCGCCGGAGGTGGCTAATGTGCATGTCAACCGAGCGATCAAAGGGCGTCGCTTTGCGTCCGTAGAGCTCTTCCATGAGCTGGTCACGTGATACGACACGGCCAGCCGAGCGCATCAGGGTTTCCAAAATGTCGAATTCGAACGTGGTGACTTCGACAGGGGTGCCGTCACGCAGGACATCTCGGGTACCCGGATCGATGGTGATGCCGTTGACTTCCAGCTTGCCGCCCGGGTTGCGCTCTTCGAGCCGACGCATAATCGCTTTGACACGCGCGACAAGTTCGCGGGTATTAAAGGGCTTGGGGAGATAATCATCGGCACCGAGTTCCAGACCCACGATGCGGTCTTCATCCTCGCCACGCGCGGTCAGCATCATGATTGGAATGCGGGATTCGCGGCGAATCCGCTTCAGGATTTCAAACCCGTCGATGCCAGGAAGCATCACGTCCAGAACCAGCAGGTCGTACCCGCCGTTCAGCGCGGCAGCAAGGCCGCGGCGGCCGTCGTTCTGTGTATCGACTCGATAACCCTCACGCACAAGCAATTCGCTCAGCATGCCCGAGAGTTCATCGTCATCGTCCACAATCAGGATTCGCACATCTGAAATTTAACACCAGGTCACATCGGGTGCGGTAAACCTTTGTAAGAGCACATGAAACGGGAAAAAACGAACCCACCGGCCGCACCCCACAGCCCCCAGACCAGAACGGTCCACGGGGATACCGTCATCGACAACTGGTTTTACCTGCGGGACCGGGAGAATCCGCATACAATTCCTTATCTGGAGGCAGAAAACCGCTTCACAGCAGAAGCGACCGCGGATCAGGAACCACTGCGCCAGGAACTATATGCAGAGATGGTGGGGCGCATTCAGGAGACCGATATTTCGGTACCCTGGAAAGAAGGCGACTGGCACTACTACACGAGAACACAGGAGGGTCTGCAGTACACGGTACTCTGCCGAAAGGGTGCGAACGGTGCAGAGCAAGTAGTACTGGACGGTAACGCACTGGCTGCGGGACACGAGTATTTTTCGCTGGCGTTCGACCACGTCAGTCCGGATGGCAACACCCTTGCGTACGCAGTGAATACCGATGGATCGGAGGTTTACACGCTCCGGTTCCGTGACCTGCGGACTGGGGAGCTACTGCCCGGGGAAGTCAGCGGCGTGTACTACTCGGCGGCGTGGGCGGCCGACAGCCGAACGTTCTTCTTCACGACACTGGACGACACGAAACGCCCGTACCGACTGTGGAAGTGCGTGGCGGGCGGGAACGGTGCGCCGGAACTGATCTTTGAGGAACCGGATGCCCGCTTCAATGTTGGCATTGACCGGACGCGCAGCGCGCAGTTCCTGTTGTTGACAGTTTCCAGTCATACGACGAGCGAGGTCTGGTTTGCTCCGGCAAGTGGAATGGGTTCGTTTGTTCGGATTCAGGAGCGGAAGCAGGACGTCGAATATTACGTCACGCACCAGGGTCCGTATTTCTACATGCGGACGAACGAGGATGGCCGCAATTTCCGACTGCTGCGGGCACCGGTCGCGGAGGCGGTGATCTGGGAAGAAGTGATCGCGCATCGCCGGAACGCGGCGCTGGAAGAGGTAAACGCTTTCGCCGGGCATCTGGTGGTGACGGAACGGGTGGAGGGTCTGAAGCAGTTGTGCGTGATTGACTCGGCGACGGGAGCGCAACATTCCGTTGAGTTCGGAGAACCGGCGTACACGTTTTTCGAGGACCAGAACGAAGAGTATGAGACGCAGTTGTTCCGCTTCAGCTACAGTTCGCTGACAACGCCGCGTTCCGTCTATGACTACGACATGGTGAGCCGGGAGCGGACGCTGCTGAAACAGTACGCGATCCTGGGCGGGTTCGATTCGGCGAACTATGTGTCGGAGCGCCTGACTGCGACTTCACATGACGGGACGCTGGTCCCGATCTCGCTCGTTTACCGGAAGAGCTTCGAGCGAAATGGCCAGGCTCCGCTGTACCTGTATGGGTATGGATCGTACGGGATCGTGACGGAACCAGGATTCTCGGCGGAGCGGGTGAGTCTGCTGGACCGGGGCTATGCGTTCGCCATCGCACATATTCGGGGTTCGGGGGATCTGGGACGCCTTTGGTATGAAGACGGCAAGCTGGGGCATAAGAAGAATACGTTCCTCGATTTCGTCGCCTGTGCGGAGTTTCTGGGGGCAAACCAGTACACGTCGTCTGACAGGCTGGCAATTGCGGGCGGCAGCGCCGGCGGCCTGCTCATGGGAGCGGTCACGAATCTTCGGCCGGATCTGTTCCGAACGGTGGTGGCTCATGTGCCGTTCGTCGATGTAGTGAATACGATGCTGGATGAGACGCTACCGCTGACTGTCACCGAGTACGAGGAGTGGGGAAATCCGAATGTGGCGGCGGATTACGCATATATCCGGTCTTATGCACCGTATGAGAATGTAGTCCCGGCAGAGTATCCAAACATTCTGGCGACGGGCGGGCTGAACGATCCCCGAGTTCCGTACTGGGAGCCGGCGAAGTGGGTGGCGAAGCTAAGAGAAAACAACCTGGGGGCGAGCACGATTCTGCTCAAAACCCAGATGGGCGCAGGACACGGAGGCCCCTCGGGACGCTATGAGAAGCTTCGCGAGAAGGCCTTCGAGTTTGCGTTTGTCTTGAGGTCGCCCCTCTGAACTATGGGGGCGACAATGCCGGGAGCGACGACTCGCAGTACAGGCCAATAGCCGCGTTCAGCCGCGTACCGGAAGTCACGAATGGCTTCTGGACGCGCAACGTAATCGAGCCGGGCGCGAACGGCAGGACTGCCGCTGATGACTGGGTGCAAGGGGTGTAGTTACAGACCGGCCCGACAGAGCTCAAATTCGTTCCGGAATCGTCACCGGCCATGATGTCAACCACCAGGGCTAGACTGTTCGGGATTCCGGATCCGGCAAGGATCTGAATCTTCGAGGTATAGCACTGCGTCGGCAGCAATGCCACTGTGCTCTGGTCCGGAGATTCGGCGAAAGCCCCCGTGGCTGGATTGATGTAGACGTGCTGTGATGACGGTTCGGCATCCGGCAGAAGGACCGAAATATTGAAGAGCGTCATGGCAGGGAGAGGTCCCACCTGAGCCCAGTGTGAACCGGGATTTGGAGCACCTCCGGCCGAGTAGACATCGTACGCGGGATAAACCCCGGAATTCCCATCAGCGGTACTGACGTACAGAGTTCCCAGATAGGTGACGAGATCGCCGGTTTGGTAGGTTGAGTTGACGTTCCATTCGCCTTTAGCTTTTGAAGAATCCACTGAGCCTGTCGCCCCAGTGGCGCCAGTGGCGCCCGGAGCGCCGCCACCACCAGGCAGGCCAGGTTCACCCGTAGCACCAGTGGCACCGTCAGCACCCGTGGCACCCGTCGTGCCGGTGGCACCGGCTGAAACCAGCAGATCCCAGAAGGAAGGGTTCGGCGGCGAGTGTTCCACGCCAGGAGCAACGGCGATATAGACGGCTCCGTTGTAAGTCACGACATCGTTGATGTTGTAGGAGGTGGATGAGTTCCACGTCCCCGTGTAGGTGATACCGGTAGCACCGGTGGCACCCGTCGCGCCCGTAGCTCCATCCGCCCCGGTAGCACCGGTGGCTCCATTGGCCCCGTTCGTGCCAGTCGCGCCGGTAGCTCCGGTAGCACCAGCGGCAGCGAGGATATCCCAGTTGGGCTTACTGGTATCGGGCTGGTGATTAAGATTGGAAGCAGTCAGACCAACGTAGGCGGTTCCGTTGTAGACCACGACATCAGAGATGGCGTAGGTAGTGGCAGCGGACCAAATGCCCTGATAGATAAGACCTGGCGTGCCTGTCGCCCCCGTTGCTCCTGTCGCGCCGGCGATCCCCTGTGAGCCGGTCGCACCCGTGGCGCCTGTGGTACCGGCAGCGCCGGTGGCCCCCGTCGCGCCGAGCGCTCCGTTGGTACCGGACTGCGCGACTACGCTCCAGTCTGAGGGACTCGTGTCGGGCTGGTGGCCGACGTTGGTTGCGGTGAGACTGATATAGCTGCCACCGAGATAACTGACAATGTCATTGGTGGTGTAAGTGGTACCGACCAGCCAGGTGCCTTTGTATGTGACGCCTGTGGCTCCGACCGCACCGGTGGCTCCGGTCACGCCAGCGACACCCTGAATGCCTTGTGAGCCCGTGGCTCCGGTAGCACCGTCAGCGCCGGTGGCTCCCGTGGCTCCGTTCGTGCCGGCGACTCCGGTGGAACCAGTAGCACCCTGCTGGGCCAGAAGGCTCCAGTCGGAAGGGCTGCTGTCCGGCTGATGGCCGACATTGGTTGCAGTCAGACCGATATAGCTGCTGCCGAGATAGGTGACGATGTCATTCGTTGTGTAGGTGGTGCCGATTGCCCACGTTCCCTTGTACGTGACGCCGGTGGCGCCAACCGCACCGGTTGCGCCGGTGGCTCCGGCAATGCCCTGTATGCCCTGCGCACCAGTGGCACCGGTGACGCCTTGCGCACCCGTAGCGCCTGCGACACCCTGATTACCCTGCGACCCGGTTGCACCTGTGGCTCCGTCAGCACCCGTCGCTCCGGTCGCGCCAGTGGTGCCGGCGACTCCAGTGGAACCAGTAGCACCCTGCTGGGCCAGAAGGCTCCAGTCGGAAGGGCTGCTGTCGGGCTGATGGCCAACGTTGGTTGCAGTCAGACCGATATAGCTGCTGCCGAAATAGGTGGCGATGTCATTCGTTGTGTAGGTGGTGCCGATTGCCCACGTTCCCTTGTACGTGACGCCGGTGGCACCTGCCGCACCAGTGACGCCGGTGGCACCTGCCGCACCAGTGACGCCGGTGGCACCTGCCGCACCAGTGACGCCGGTGGCACCTGCCGCACCAGTG
>CANIHR010000240.1 GCA_947467185.1 Bryobacterales bacterium | reverse complement strand
GTGATGGACTACCCCCATCCGCAGGAAAAGCTCCTGGACGACGGCACCATCGACCTCACCAACGCTTACCCGGCAAAGATCGGCGACTGGGACAAGGTCGCCATTAACTACGGTTACCGCGCCCTCCCAAAAGGTGATGAAGCCCCGGCCCTCCAGCGCATCCTCAATGAAGCCTGGGATAAGGATCTCCGCTACCAAACCAATCAGGACCTCAACGCGAACCCCCGCGTAGACCAGTGGTCGAACGGCGTGAATCAGGCCGACGAACTGAACCGGCTGATGAAAGTCCGCCGCGCCGCCCTGAATCGCTTGGGCGAGCACACCATCCGCACCGGAGCGCCCATGGCGACTATCGAGGAACCCCTCGTCCCGATCTACATGTATCACCGCTACACCGTAGAATCGGCCGCTTCGATGCTCGGAGGCATCGACTACATCTACGGTCTGCGCGGCGACAAACGTAACCCGGTCAAATGGGAAACCGCTGCCAACCAGCGCAAGGCTCTCGACGCTCTGGCCGCAACCTTGAAGCCGGCGGAACTGACCATCCCGAAGCAGGTGCTGGATGCCATTCCACCCCGCCCGCCCGGCTACGGACGCCACCGCGAACTCTTCCCCCGCACCACAGGTGACGGATTTGACCCTCTCAGCCCCGCCACCGTTGCGGCCGATGTCACGCTTGGCTTCGTTCTGGAACCCACCCGCGCGGCCCGTATCGTCGCCCAGCATGCGGTAGACCCGACGCTGCCCGGCCTCGAAGAAGTCCTCGACCGCCTGACCAAAGCCACCTTCGATGCTCCCGCCGCTAATCCTTATGAAGCGGAAGTCCGCCGGGCTGAAGAACGCGTTTTCGTGGATCGTGCCATGTCCCTCGCCGCTACAGCCGCAAACTCACAGGTACGCGCTCTCGTTTCCCTGAAGCTCTCGAAGCTGGCCACCCGCCTGAAAGCCGAAGCAGGAACAAACGAAGCCGAACAGGCACAGCACCTCCTGCTCTCGGCCGATATTAAGCGTTTCCTGGAACGCCCCGCCGAGGTTGTGAAGGCCGTTGCCATTCCCGAAGCGCCTCCCGGAGCCCCCATCGGTGAAGAGGTCACCGACTGGCTGGCTACTCCGGTCTGGCAGCAATAAGCCCTTTATACTGGTGGTTTGTCTCAGGAACCCCGTTCTCCTGCCCAGGGTGGCAGTTATCTCTCGCTTCTGGCCAATGGCCGGTTTGAGGCCTTTCTCTGGACGCAGTTCCTCGGCGCGTTCAATGACAACCTCTACAAGATGATCGTGTCGCTGGTGGCTGTTCGTGCCGCCAGTGAGGCCGGTGGCGGCAAGTACCTCGCTCTCACCGGGGCGGTCTTCGTCCTGCCGTTCCTTCTTTTCGCGGGCTACGCCGGCCAGTTGGCTGACCGCTACTCGAAATCCCGTGTCCTGCAGATCACCAAGAGCCTGGAAATTGTCACTATGCTGGTCGGCATCGGCGCGCTGGTCGCCGGACGCATGGAACTCCTGCTGGTCGTCCTCTTCCTCCTCGCGACTCAGGCCAACTTCTTCAGCCCGGCAAAGTACGGCTTCCTGCCCGAAACCATCGACGAATCCGGCATCTCCCGAGCCAACGGTCTGTTGGAACTGACCACTTTTGTCGCTATCGTCATCGGCACCAGCTTCGGTACGTTCCTCTATTCCACGTGGAAAGATGCTCCAGTGCTGATGGGCGGCACCTTGCTCGGCATCGCCGTCATTGGCTCCGTCACCAGCCTCTTTATCCAGAAAGTCCCGCCCTCCGGTTCCACCGAACCCTTCCATCTCAACCCGTTCCACGAAATCGTGGAAGGAGCGAAGGAACTCGCCAAAGACCGCATGCAGGGCCTCTCCGTCATCGGTATCTCCTGGTTCTGGTTCATCGGCGCCCTGCTGCAAATGGCTCTGCTGCTTCTCGGCAAAGAAGGGTTACACGCCACAGACAACGAAATCGGCTTCCTCGTAACTGCCCTCGCGCTCGGGATCGGCGTCGGTAGCCTTGCGGCGGGTACTCTGTGCGGCAGTCGACTGGAAGTTGGCCTGGCCCCCGTCGGTGGCCTCCTCATGGGGATCACCACTCTGGGCCTCGGCCTCTCCACTGCGCACGAAACTGCGCTGGTTTGTTTGCTCCTCGTCGGCATCACCGGCGGCATGTTTGTCGTGCCGCTCAATGCCTGGCTGCAGGAAAAGGCTGGCGTCCAGGAAAAGGGCCGCATTATGGCGACCAATAACTTCGCCAACATGGTCGGCGTCATCCTCGCTTCCGGTTGCCTCTGGCTTTTTCACGACCTGTTCGGTATCAAAGCTGCCTGGATCATCGCCGGAACAGGTGTTGTCATGGCCGTCAGCTCCGTCTTCATCGCCGCTGAGATCCCCCTGTTTACCGTCCGCTTCATCCTTCGTGTCCTCAGCGGGATTTTCTTCGACGTGAAGGTGGAAGGCCTGGATCATATCGCCAAAACCGGTGGCGGCCTCCTCGCGGCCAACCATATCTCCTACGCCGATTCAGTCTTCGTCGGTCTCTGTACGCCGCGTGTTGTCCGCTTCGTCATCTGGAAGCCAATCTACGACATCCCCGTCGCCAAACGAGTCTTCGACTGGCTGCAGGCGATTCCGATCGATGCCTCGTCACCCAAGCCCACCATCCGAGCACTCCGCGAAGCCCGCAGCGTCATCGAATCCGGCCAGTTGGTCGCCATGTTCCCGGAAGGGTCTATCACCCGTGACGGCGCGATGCAGAAGTTCGAACGGGGCTTTGAGCGCATGGCTGTTCCAGGCCTGCCCATTTACCCGATCCACCTCGACGGTATGTGGGGCCACCCCCTCAGTTGCAAGGGCGGGGCATTGATGAAGAGCTGGGAAAAGGTCTGGCGCCCCCGCATCCGGGTCCGCATCGGCCCGCCCCTCGATGGTTCCGCCACTCCCGAGGACCTTCGCGCGGCGGTGGAGCGTCTCGCCTCCTAACTGGTTCCCGGTCACCAACAACTCTCGGAAGATACCGTCCTCCGCGACTGGAGGCTTGCTCGAGCCTGGCTCCTCACTGAGCTTCGGCAATAAACAAAAAGGGCGACCCTTTCGGGTCGCCCTTTCTAAATACTACCTTACCGGGAACTAACCAACCAGTTCCACGTCCAGGCGCTTCTTTTCCACGTCCAGCTTCGTGATCTTAAAGCTGCGAACCTGACCGGTCTTCGGCACTTCGCGGCGGGGAGCGGCGTCAACCGCAGCACCACCACCCGAACCCGTACCCTTCCAGCGAGCCGCCAGAAGATTCGAGATCGCGCCGATATCGGCCACCGGAGCGGCGTTCGTTTCCTTCTTGCTTTCCGGTTCCGCGATGCTGAAGTGGGCATGGACGCCATCGCCCAGATCCACGTTCACGCGGTTGCCCTTCACGTCGGAAATGCGGCCAGTGACCACATCGCCTTCTTTGTGGGCTTCAATGTATTCGTCCATCGCAGTCGGCAGCAGTTGCTTCATGCCAAGGCGGAGCCGGCGCTTTTCGCGATCGCATTCCAGAACCTGAGCCTTCACAACCTGACCAACCTGCAGTTCGTCCTTGGGGTGGTTGATGCGCTTTTCGTGAACGATATCGCCCACGTGGATCATGCCTTCCACATCCGGCGTCACCTGCACAAACGCGCCGAACTGCTTCAACTGCGTGATCGGACCTTCCACCACAGCGCCCACGGGGTACTGCGCGGCAACTTCTTCCCACGGATCGCCCATCGTCTGCTTCAGACCCAGCGAAATCCGCTTGTCGGCCACAGAGACGCCGAGAACCACAACTTCCACCAGTTCACCCGGCTTCACCATGTCGGAAGGCTTGCGAACCTTCTTCGACCAGGACATTTCCGAAAGGTGGATCAAGCCATCGAGCCCCGGTTCCAGTTCCACGAACGCACCGAAATCGGTGGTGCGGGCAACCGTACCGTTCAAACGCTGGCCAACCGAGTACTTTTCAGCGGCGGTCGACCACGGATCCGGCTGCAACTGCTTCAGGCCGAGCGAAACGCGCTTCTTGGCAACATCCACCTTCAGCAGGAGGACATTCAGCTTCTGGCCCACCGTCAGAACGTCGGCCGGCTTGTTCACGCGGCCCCACGAAATGTCGGCCACGTGCAGCATGCCGTCAATCCCGCCGATATCGACGAAAGCGCCGTAATCGAGCAGACTGCGAACCGTACCTTCCACAACCGCTCCCGTTTCCAGCGCCGAGAAGCGGCCTTCACGAGCTTTCGCGCGTTCCTCTTCCAGAACGGCGCGGCGGTCCACAACAATATCTTCTTTTTCGGTATCCAGCTTGATCACGCGGCAGGAGATCTCCTGGCCCACCAGCGTGCTCATCTCGGGAACGTCCCGGGCACCGGACCGCGAGGCGGGCATAAACGCGCGCATCCCGACATCCACCGAGAGGCCACCCTTCACAACGCCGGTAACGACGCCGGAGATGGTCAGCTTTTCATCGAACGCCTTCTGCAGGCCAGACCAGTCCTTCGGACGCTCTACCTGGATCACGGAAAGCTTGAAGTAGCCCTCGTCATCGCGGCCATTCATCTGAACGCGGACAGTATCGCCCGCCTTCACTTCGATGATGCCTTTTTCGTCGCGCAGCAGAGTTGCGTCGAGGACGCCTTCCGTCTTCTGGCCGACATCGAAGAACACGCGACCGTCAGAGACGGTGACTACCGTGGCGGCAATAGTCTTGCCGTCCTGGCTCTTGTTCTCTTGCGACTTGCTGGCCTGCTGCAGTTCCTGCGCGTGGCTCTGTTCGAACTCGTTGAGGATGTCGCCAAAAGAGCTCTCTGTTGCGGAGGCTTCGAGCTCTTCCTGTTCGCGAGGATCTTCCTCGTGAAGGGGCGTGATAGGAGTGGACATATGGGGATTTCGACTTTTATTGTGCCATACACGTTGCGAGGGATTGTGCACGCGCTGAACGGGGCTGCGCGGTTCCCGGTGCGCGGCCTTCGTTAATGCTTCATTCTGCCCCGAATTCGCTTCGTGATTTTCTCGATCTCATCGAGTTTCTTCAGCAGAGCTAACGATAGTACGTAGCGGTCACTTTTTTCCAGATCCAGCTGGAAATCGCCCGCCTGGCGCGTCAGTTCCGCCGCGTCCTTCACATTCTGTTCGTAATCGGCCTTCAGGATCTCGTCGCGCTGCATTTTGCCGTTGGGCAAACGGGTGTCCGGAGGCGCCTGCCGGGGAAACGGAGGCTCCAGCGTCTGCTGCTGCCCGGTGGCTATCTTTGGAATTTGCGCCAGAAGCACGGGAGTCAGGGCCGTCAGGGCCTGAACAACGCCGGAACGCCTTGAAAAACGCTTCACAACGCTATCATAACGGTAGATGAAAGACGTTTACGTCGGCATTATCGGGCTGGGCAACGTTGGCTCGGGTGCGCTGACCATTCTCAACAAAAACGCGGAACAGATCTCGCAGAAGCTGGGCTTCAATCTGCGCGTTGCAGCAGTGTGCAGTCGCAGCGTTGCGACCAAAGAGCCGGAAGGTATCCCGGCGGATGCATTGCGAACTACCGACTGGCGCGAGGTCATCGCCCATCCGAAGGTCGACGTCATTGCCGAACTGGTGGGCGGCACCACCGTGGCCCGCGAAATCATTGACGGCGCGATCGCCGCCGGCAAATCGATCATCACCGCTAACAAAGAACTGATGGCGCTCGAAGGCGCCGAAATCTGGGATCGTGCCATCAAAGCTCGCATCAACCTGGCCATGGAAGCCAGTGTCGCGGGCGGCATTCCGATCCACGCCGTACTCCGCGAAGGCATCTCGGGCGACCGCGTGGTGGCCCTCGCCGGCATCCTGAACGGCACCAGCAACTATATCCTCACCGAAATGGAACGCCGCGGTGAGTCGTTCGATAAGATTCTGGGCGAAGCGCAGGCTCTGGGCTATGCCGAGGCCGATCCCACTGCCGACGTTGACGGTTACGATGCCCGTTCGAAGCTGGCCCTGCTCTCCGCCCTGGCGTTTGGCGAACGCATCACTCCCAGCGACATTTACGTGGAAGGCATCCGCCGCATCACCACGCTGGATTTCGATTACGCCCACCAGCTTGGCCACACCATCCGCCTGGTCTGCTCGGCGGAGCAAACGCCGAAGGGACTCCTTCTCTCTGTCCGTCCCGCTCTGATCCCGCAGACTGCCATCCTCGCCGGTGTGCGCGGTGCCTACAACGCCGTCTGGGTCAAGGGACAATTCGGTCAGGATACTTTCTACTATGGCCGCGGCGCGGGTCCCAACCCGACCGGCGTCGCAGTCGTCAGCGATCTGATGCGCGTGGCCCGCGAGATCAACAGCGGCAGCCCCGAGCGGGTTTCGCCCTTCGCTCACGAGCGTCTTGGCGAGTATCAGCCCGTTTCCATCACGCTACAGCACCGGCCCTACTACCTCCGCTTCCGTGTGGATGACCGCCCGGGCATCATCGCCCAGTTGGCCGGAATCCTCGCTTCGAAGCAGATCGGTCTGGAAGCCGTCCTGCAGTTGCCCAGCGACACCAAGGACAACCTGCCTTTCGTTATCACCGTGGAACCCTCCAGTGAACAGGCCATCCGCGAGGCTGTTGCCGAGATGAGCCAGTTGGACTTCCTGCGCGAACCGCCACTCGCTCTGCCCATGGAGCCGCCACTCTAAACACCGGCCCTGTCGCCGACGATTTTCATGAAGTTCTTTGCCATCTGCGCGCTCCTCGGTCTTGCCGCCCTTCCTGGGCGTGCAGCGGACTGGAAGTCCCTCAAGCCGCAGGGCTACGTCAGCGACTACGCGCAGGTCATCGATCCCCGCAGCCGAGCGGCCATCGAAGAGTACGCCGCAAGAGTGGAAAAAGCC
Source organism: Bryobacterales bacterium (assembly GCA_947467185.1). GTDB lineage: Bacteria > Acidobacteriota > Terriglobia > Bryobacterales > Bryobacteraceae > BOG-234. The sequence goes on along the minus strand of CANIHR010000240.1, from coordinate 1,598 downwards.
ACCGGCGCGCAGCTTGCCTTCGTCACCATCCCCAATCTGGACGGCCAGCCCATTGAAGACGTCGGCAACGACATTTTTCGCGCTTTCGGGGTCGGTCGAAAGAAGGAAGACGACGGCGCGATGGTCCTGCTCGCCGTCGGTGAACGCCGTTCCCGCCTCGAAGTCGGCGGTGGCCTCGGTGAGTTCGTCCCCGATTCCATGGCGGGCCTCCTGCTCGACGACATGCGTCCCGCGCTCCGTGCCGGGGACTACGGTGTTGCGATGCTGGCCGCTGCTGAGCGTCTCGGTTCCACCATAGCGAAGGGCAAGGGCGTGGAAATTCCTCCGCCGACCTATCGCCGCCGCGTGGAACGCACCACACAAGACTCCATTCCCTGGCCCCTAATCTTTCTTGGCATCTTCCTGCTCTTCATGTTTCTGCGCCGTGGCGGTGGTGGTGGCTATCGCGGTGGTGGCGGAGGGGGCGGCGGCTTCTGGGCCGGACTGCTCCTCGGTGAGCTCCTCAGCGGCTCCGGCCGTCGAGGTGGTGGCTCCTACGGTGGTGGTGGTGGCTTCGGCGGCTACGATTCCGGCGGCTCCGACGGCGGCTTCGGCGGTTTCGGTGGCGGCGATTCCGGCGGAGGGGGTGCATCATCCGACTGGTAACCGATACAATGTCGAGTGACGTGGCAGATTCCGACAAGTCGCTGACTGATCTGGTCGCGAAACTGCGTGCCGCCTTCGGCGCGGACCTCGTTTCTGTCATATTGTATGGGTCTGCGGTAGCGGGCGACCACCATCGCAACTTCTCTGATTTCAACGTTCTGTGCGTGCTGCGGGAGATTACGCCCTCCCAGTTGGCGGCCTCTGAACCGGTCATCCGCTGGTGGCGCGAAAAGGGGAATCCCTCGCCCCTGATGCTCAGTTCCGAGGAAGTTCGCAACTCCACCGACTGTTTCCCCATCGAATTCCACGACATTCGCGAACACCACCGTGTCCTGTTCGGGGAAAACGTCGCCGCGGGCATGGATATCCCCACCGGCTTCTACCGCGCACAGGTGGAGCACGATTTGCGGGCCAAACTTCTCCGGCTGCGCCAGAAGGCCTCCGGTATACTTTCGGATACAGATGTCCTGCGCCGCTTGCTGGTCGATTCGGTGGCGACATTTTGCGTGCTGGTCCGGCACGCGTTGATTTTGCGGGATGAAGTGGCTCCGGTGAAGAAGCGTGAAGTAATCGCTCGTGCCGGGCAGGTTTTGGGGCTGGATACGGCTCCGTTCCTGACGCTGCTCGATCTGCGGGAAGAGCGCATCAAGGGGAAATCGGTTGACCCTGTCGCTTTGCTCGCCGCTTATATGAAGGAAATCGAGAAGGTGATCCAGGCCGTTGACAACCTGGCTGCCATTCTCGGAGCCGAAGAGGAGGCCAGCTTATGAAAACGGGTTTGATTGTTGCCATTGCCGCAGGTTTGGCGCTTGTTTTGGCAGGATGCCAGTTCGTGGGGACGCGCAACCAACTCGCCGTTTCCAAAGAAGCCATCGCGGCCGAATGGGGTCAGGTGGATGCCGACCTGCAGCGCCGCGCCGACCTGATCCCCAACCTGGTGGAAACCGTGAAAG
>CANIHR010000239.1 GCA_947467185.1 Bryobacterales bacterium | reverse complement strand
TACTGAATCAGATCCGGTCAGACTTCTATCTTTCGGGCACTTACGCCCGTGATTACATTCTGGACCCGGCACCGGATGCAGCCGACCGGAATCGTGTGGAAGTTCGACGGCTGAAGGATGAAATCAGAGAGCGTTTGGCTGGCTATGCGCAAATGATGCGCCCTGATGAGAAGGCGCCGCTGGAGACTCTGCGCCAACAACTGGAGGAGTACTGGAGAGTGCTGGAGCCAGCGCTGGCATGGGGCCCGGAAGAGAGACGGCAGGGTGGCTTTCGCTTTTTGAGTGCGGAGGTTTTTCCCCGTCGTACCGCGATGGTGGAACTGGCTGATCGAATTCAGGCCGTGAATGAACGTCAGGTTGAGGCTGGAAATGCCCGAGTCGCTGAATTGTTCTCCGAGTTCCGGACGCGCCTCAGCGGGACGCTGGCAATCACGTTTGCCATCGGCTGTTTACTGGCCCTGTTCGCGGGCAGACGAATGCTGGAACTGGAAGCGGAAAGCGCTTCGCGGTATGCCGAAGTAACGGATGCCCGATCACGCCTAAAGGACCTCTCCGCACGGCTGGTAAAGACGCAGGAAGAAGAGCGGCGCGCACTCTCCCGTGAGTTGCACGACGAAGTCGGACAATCCCTGTCAGCCATCTCCGTGGGCCTGAGCAACCTTTCGGCGGCGACCCGGGCGGGCGACCCGGACCATACCGATGAAGAGTTCGCATCACTGCGGAAGATTGTGGAAAGTTCGGTCCGGACGGTTCGAAATCTGACGCTGCTGCTGCGGCCTTCCATGCTGGACGATCTGGGGCTGATTCCCGCTCTGGAGTGGCAGGCCCGCGAGGTTTCGCGGCAGAGTGGCCTCCGCGTAAACATTTCCGCAGAAACTGTGTCTGATGAGTTACCCGAGGAGCACAAGACGTGCGTCTATCGAGTTGTGCAGGAAGCGCTACATAACGTGGTGAAGCATGCCGGTGCGGTTTCGGTCCGGATCACCGCGCGACAGGAAGCGCATCAATTGGTCCTGTCTGTACAGGACGACGGTAAAGGTTTCGACGTCCGGACATGCAAAGGGCTGGGATTGCTGGGCATACAGGAACGGGTAACGGACATGGGAGGCACGGTGCGACTCAAATCGGAACCAGGCGAAGGGACACTGATTTCGATCGTGTTGCCACTGAACTCCACTGGAGAAGAAGCATGATTCGCATCCTGCTGGCAGACGACCATACGATGATCCGCCAGGGCTTGCGGGCGTTGCTGGAGCGCCAACCGGAGTTCGCTGTGGTGGCGGAGGCTGCCGATGGCCGCGAGGCCGTGGAAGCGGCTGCGGCGACATTGCCCGACGTGGCGGTTGTCGATATCGCGATGCCGAATCTGAACGGGATCGAGGCGGCGCGGCGCATTATTGAGAAGAGTCCTTCGACGGCAGTAGTCATCCTCAGCATGCATGCCGACGAGGGCTACGTCCTGCGCGCGCTGAAGTCGGGGGCGCGTGCATATCTGCTGAAGGACTCGCCCGAGGACGCGCTGCTGCAGGCGATCCGCGCGGTGCATGCGGGGAAGGCCTTCTTCAGCCCGGAAGTGAGCCGCATGCTGGCGGAAGATTACATGCGCCAGATGAGCCAGCGTGGCGTGGAACACAGCTACGAATTGCTGACGCCGAGAGAGCGTGAGATTCTGCAGATGCTGGGTGAAGGCAAGTCGAACAAAGACGTGGCGTCGCAGCTCAACCTGAGTGTCTACACGGTGGATACACACCGCGGCAACATCCTGGAAAAACTAAACCTGCACAACACAGCAGAGATGATCCTATACGCAGTGCGCAAGGGCGTGGTGTCTTAGCCGGCGCTCACACCAGCGGCGGATTCGACTTCCAGTAATACCAGGCTCGACGCAGAATATTCACCGAGGCTGCAGTGTCCAAAGGCTTGGGAAGCAGGTCATAACCGCCATGACTGAGGACCTCCTTCCAGAGGAACGTATCGTTCACGCGCGATGACAACAGGAAGCAGGCGCGGGGCGCATGGGATTTCAGAAGCGACAGCAAATCGCGCCATTCCCAACCGGGAATGTCGCGGTCGCAGATGACGACTGCGTACTCGAAGGTATCGAGCAACTCCTTCGCGACGGGGACAGAGGCTGTAATAGTGAACTGCCAGTCGCCGGTGCTGTGTAGGCGCGAAAAAAAACGCTGGTCGTTCTCGAAGGCTGTGAGTGCCAGAATCCGGGGCGCGTCCAGTGGCACTTCCGGTTCATTATGACTACGGAAACGTCGAAAAAGGTCCCTGGCGGTGGCGAGTAAATCCATTAGCGAAGGCCTCCCAACTGGTAAGAGAGTTCGGCGCGGCGGGTTTGGTAATCGAAGCGCGCGGTGGAACCGGCGATTTCGGCAGAGGTGACATTGAGTTGGGCCTGGCTGAGTTCGACGATGGAGGTCAGGCCGAGGTCGTAGCGGCGCTGTGAGAGATCGAGCGCGAGCCGCGCCTGTTCCAGCAGTTGCGTGGTTAGGGCAAGGCGTTCCCAGGAATTGGTGACATTGAGCCAGGCGATGCGAACATCTCGAGAGACTCGATTGGCAAGATCTTCGACGTTGCGTCCGGCCGAACGGGCACGCAAATCAGCCTCGGCCTGACGGGCGCGAAAGAGATGGCCATTCAGTACCGGGATACTGACGTTGACACCCACCGCACCGTAGCGATTGCGCACCTGCGCGTCCGCGGCAGGCGCAAAGCCAGCCATTCCGGCAACGCTGACAGTTGGCATCGACAAGTCCTTCTCGGCCTTCGCGAATTGTTGCGCAGCGGTCTGTTCCAGGCGCAGCGTCGCCAGTTCCGGGCGATCGCGAAGCGCGTTTCGCAGCAGGGCGTGAAGCGATTCCGCGAGAGGTGCGGGCATTGGTTCCGGCGCGACGATGAAGCCACCCTGCTCATACTGCGCGGGCATGCCGAGCGCTGTGGCCAATTCCGCGGAAGCGGCATCCACATTGCTCTGAGCGCTGGAGAGCAGGAGTTTCGCGTCGGACAGATTCACGTTGGCGAAGCTGACATCCAGGTTGGACTTGAGACTCGCGCGGGCAAGGGCGGCGATTTGATCAGCGACCAACTGGCGTGCAGCAACGGTCTCTTCCGCGACCTGGAGAATGGCCCTGGCACGGAGCACGCCAAAGTAAGCACGATCTGCGGCCAGCAGGATCTGAGCGCGCGTGGCATTCGTGATTTGATCCTGCGCCTGCGCACGGGATCGGGATGACTCCACCAGGTTGCGGGTGCGACCGAAATCGGTGACGAGCTGGCTGAGCGAAACGCCCGACGCGAGGCGGTTATAGACAGCAGGGTTATTGAGGCCCCCAGCCGCCAGGCGGCTTCCGGAATCGGCACCCACAGCGGTTAGCGCGCCAGTCAACAGGGGTTCGGAAGCCGCCCGAAGTTCGAGGGGCTGCTGCGCCGCGGCAGCAGCGTTCAACTGTGCGGCGCTGAGTTGCGGGTTGTTCGCCACGGCCAGACGTTCGGCCTCCGCCAGCGTGAGGCGCAACGGTTGTTGAGCAAAGCAGGACAGCGCGGTGAGGAGAGTGAGCAAAGCGTGTCGCACTATGCCTGAACCTCCGTCACCTGGTTGTCGTTGCGGTGCACCAGAAGATAAACGACGGGCACGATGAAAACCGTAATGAACACGGACAAAGTGAGGCCCCCTACGATGGCGCGGGCCAGAGGCGCATAGCTTTCACTGCCTTCGCCGAGCTTGAGAGCCATCGGTAAAAGACCAATCACAGTAGCCAGTGATGTCATCAGGACGGGGCGCAAACGCACGCGGCACGACATGGCCACAGCCTCCCGAACTGCCATGCCTTCTTCGCGCAACTGATGTGTGAATTCCACGATGAGGATACTGTTCGATACGGCGATCCCGACCAGCATCACGACCCCCATCAGCGACATCACGTTGAGGGTCGTGCCGGTCAGCCAGAGCGTCAGCAGGACGCCCGTCAGGCCAGGCGGCACTGCCAGCAGAATGATGAAGGGATCGACAAAGCTCCGAATCTGGGCGACGAGAATGAGGTAGAGCAACAGAACAGCGAGCAGCAGGCCGTAGCCAAAGCTGGTGAACGAAGCCCGCATGCCCTGCACCATGCCCCGCAACGTGACGGTAAGGCCGGTGGGAACTTTGGTGGCAGCGATGGCCTGGTCGATCTGATCGGCAATGGCGCCGAGTTCTTCATTCAGGGGGCGGACGCAGATGTCAGTTACACGGCGAATCTGGTAGTGATCGACCTCAGTGGGCGAGAGGATGCGTTTCACGGAACTAATGGCGTCGAGGCGTGCCGGCAGAGGGCTGCCGGCAGCGCGCAGGGAGATGGCGCGAAGGTCATTGAGCGTCTTCACCTGGCCCTCGTTGTACTGCACGGTCAGCATGTAGTCCTGTCCGGATTTGGGGTCGATCCAGAAGCTCGGCGCGATCATCTGGTTACTGCTGAGCGCGGTGATGACGTTGCCGACCACCTCCTGCTGGTCGAGGCCTAGTTCGCTGGCGCGGGTGCGGTCGATATCGAGCTTGAGCGCTGGGTAATCGACATCCTGCGGGATAAAGACATCCGCCACACCGGGGATCTTGCGGATCTTGTCGGCAAGCAGCTGGGCCGTGTCGTGCGAGCGTTCCAGGTTCGAGCCGGCCACCTGGACATCGATGGGCGCGGGCAGGCCGAGGTTCACCACGGAGTCGACCATGCCTCCCGACTGGAAGTAGGTGTTGAGTTCCGGCATCTCTCTTGCGAGAGCAGCCTTCACTTTCTCCATGTACTCATAGCTGCCAACCTTGTGACCATCTTTGAGAGCAACCTGAACAAAAGCCGTGTGGGGGGCGGAGTTGGAGGTGTAGATGGCGGAGGTGTCCGGGGTAACGCCGATATTGGAGAGCACCAGACTGAGTTCGGAGGGGGGGACAACGCTGCGAATGATGTCTTCCACCCTGGCAATTTCGCCCTCGGTAATGGTGACACGGGTACCGGAGGGAGCCTTCACGTTGATGACGAACATACCCGCATCGGTACGGGGAAAGAAGGCGAGGCCGAGCTTCGGATAGATGGCGAGGCTGCTGACAAAAATCACTGTAAACGCGAGGACAGTGAGCCACGGCCAACGCAGGGTTGCGCCAACCATACCGTCATAGACACGCAGAAATGCTTCGAAGATGTCGTTGAACCAGACGTTGAAGCGCTCGCCGATATGCCAGCGATTGTGCTTCGTGGTGAGGGCTACTTCGACCGGAATTTCCGACGACGGCGTGTTGTGGTGCGAAGCACTCAGGAAGCGGGCGCAGTAGAGCGGCACCACTGTCATGGCGACGACGTATGAGGCAAAGAGCGCGAGCACCACAGTCAGTGCCAGCGAGGAAAACAGGAAGCGGCTGACACCGTAGAGGAACGTGACCGGAAAGAAGACGACTGCCGTGGTGAGCGTGGCAGCCAGCACCGGGAGGGCGACTTCCCTGCCCCCCTTTTCGGCGGCGATCTCGCGTGGTTCGCCCAGTTCCAGGTGGCGATAGATGTTTTCCAGAACGACGACCGAGTTGTCGATCAGGCGCGACATTGCGAGCGCCAGACCGCCCAAAACCATGCTGTTGATGGTGCCTCCGCCCATCCAGATCGCGAGGAAGGTGGCGAGCGCGGAAAGAGGAATCGAGAACAGGACGGCCGCTGTCGCTCGCATACTGCCGAGGAACATGAGGATCATCAGCGAGGTCAGGAAGAGACCGAGGGCGCCTTCGTGCAGCAGGGTTTCGATGGCGGTTTTGACGAAGACGGACTGGTCGAAAACAACCTTCGTCACCAGATTGGAAGGAATATCTACGAGATGCTTCAGGACGTCGCGGACACCGTCCACAACGGCGATAGTGTTGGAGTCGCCGCCCTGTTTCAGAACGGGCGTATAGACCGCTCTCTGACCATTGACGCGAACGACGTTGGTCTGAATCTGGTGCGAATCCTGCGCATGGGCCACATCGGAAATGCGCACCACGGAGCCCCCCACTACCTTGAGCGGCAGTTGATTAATAGACGCGATATCGGGCAGCTGACTGTTGGTGTAGATGTTGTAGTCGAGCGAGCCTATGGGGACATCACCTGCAGGCAGGATGAGGTTGGAGCGATTGAGCGTCCGGACCACGTCCATCAGGCTGAGTTGTCGGGATTCGAGCTTGTAGGGATCGGCGTAGACCATGATCTGCCGGTAGCCGCCGCCGAAGGGCTGGGGGATCGAGGCACCCGCGACCGAGGCCATCTGATTGCGAACGCCAAACTGAGCAATGTCGCGCATCTGCGTTTCCGTTAAACCCTCGCCGCCAACCGTCACCATGCAGACCGGCAGGCTGGAGGTGTCAAACTTCATCACGATGGGAGGCAGGGTCCCAGGAGGAAGACGGCGCAATTGGGCCATGGCGAGATTCGAAATGCTGCCTGCAGCGGCGTCCGGATTCGCGCCGGGCTGGAAGTAGACCTTAATGAGGCTGACGCCCGGCAGCGAGCGGGATTCGATATGCTCCACGCCGCTGGCGAGGGTAAACTGGCGCTCGAACCGACTGGTGATGTCGGTTTCAATCTGCTCAGGCGGCATCCCGTTGAAAAATGTCGCGACCACAACAACCGGGATATTGATGGCCGGAAACATGTCGACCGGCATCCGGGATACGGCCACGCCACCGACGATGGCAATAATCAGTGCCACAACAACGATGAAATAGGGGGTTTTGATGGCAAAGCGGGACATGGTTTTTAGGGTCTCGTTTACTGCGCCAATTTCGGGGAGACGTGTTGGCCCACGCGTAAATTTGCGCGATTCCCCGTCACCACATTCGTGCCATCCTGCAGGCCGCTCCGGACTTCAAAGAAGTCGGCTGTTTCAAGGCCCAGCGTGACGTTGCGCGTCTCGAGGACGCCGTCGGGGGAAACCACCATCACGCTACCCTCGGTATCACTGCCAGGCTTCAAATCAACGGCTGTTATCGGTACCGAAAGCGCGCCGGTTCGGGTATCGGTGGGGAAGTTCGCTTCCGCATACATGCCGGCAACAAGCGTGAACCCGGGATTGGGCACATCAATCTCCGTCTCCATCGTGCGGGTGGCCGATTGCACTTTCCCGGAGAAACGCGCCACGCGGCCAGGGAAGGTGCGGTTGAGCGTGGGCACCCGAACAGTAATGGTCTGCCCCAAACGTACCAGTGGCACTATCGACTCGGGGACCGGCAGGATCAACCGCAGCAGTTCGCTTTGCGAGAGCCGAACCAGCGGCATAGCCTGCGTTTGTGATGCAGTTCCCGCCTGAATCATAGAACCGGTATTCGCGTACCGTTTCGTGATGATACCGGCGAAAGGAGCAGTCACCTCCGTGTAGGCCAACATGGTCTTCACGCGGGCCAGGTCAGCACGGGTGACGCTGACTTTGCGCTGCGCGGCATTCAGGCGAGAAGTGGCGGCGGCAAGTTGCGACTCCGCAACCTGATCACGCGTCTGAGAATCGTCGATTTCCTGCTGAGCCACCAGGCCTGGACGTTCTTTCACAACCCCGGCAAGGCGTTGATAGGAAAGGTGGGCGAGTTGGTGAGCCGAATCCGATCGGCGAACCTCATCGCGATACGCAACAACTTCGGCTTCGGCTTCCGCGATGGTCGCTTCGGATCGCACCAGATCATCGCGCATTTCCGGAACTTCCAGGATCGCCAGACGCTGGCCGGGACGAACATGGTCACCAACATCGACCCCAATCTCGCGAACGTAGCCGGAAACTTTGGCCATCACGTCCACTTCCTGAAACGGAATGAATTCGGCAGTCAGGAGAACTTCGCGGGTGAGGTTCCGGACTTGCGCCTGAGCAACGGAAACGGTGGGGGCCGGCGCAGGTGAGGCTGCCTGCGCCGGCGACGGTCCGGTCTGGCTACCGCAGCCTGTAAGGAGGAACAGAACTGCCAGGGAACAAAGAAACCAGACTCGGGTGGGCACTACCTGAAAGTAACCAAAATCCGGGGTGAACCCCATCCCGTTTTTCGGGTAGATCAGGATCTACTTGCGGGTACTCGCCTTCCAGTACAGCCATGCCTGGCGCAGGACTTCCTCTACCTCATCAGCGATCAGCGGCTTCGGCAACACGTTATAGCCGCCGTACCGCAGGACTTCACAAGCAAGGAGTTCACTGCTGGAACGGGAGGCAAGCAGTAGACAGGCGCGGGGAGCCAATGCCTTGAGAAGTGAAAACAAGTCTTGCCACTTCCACCCAGGAATGTCGTGATCGCAGACTACCAGCGAGTAGGATTCAGCTTCGAGGAGATGCCTGGCAGTCGGAACGCTTCCGGTGACCGTAATGTCCCAGTTCCCGACTCCGTGGAGTCGCGCGAAAAAGCGTTGGTCATACTCAAAAGCAGTGATCGCGAGCACTCGCGGAAGGACCCGTGGCGGGGGAGTGTAGTCAGACGCCAGGTGCCATG
>CANIHR010000238.1 GCA_947467185.1 Bryobacterales bacterium | reverse complement strand
TGGCCCCACCAAGAGCGTTGGCGGCGATGACGCGGACGCGGGCAGGTTCGCCGGCGAAGAACTGGACGGAACGATCCCGCACGTTGAACGGGAGGACGGTACCGGCATCGGTCAGGACCTGGACGGTGTTGCGGTCCACGTTGGCGGGGACTGGCGAGGCCACGGCCCCGGCACTCTGGGTGGCTACGTCGACATCACGAAAGACATCGGGGGCGGCCCAGCGAAGGATATTGCCGACGAGGATCGGAGTAGAGAGTTCGTAGCGCATCTGGCCCGAGAAGGGGTTAAAGCCGATGGCGATGGTGTTTCCGCGGGCGACCATGACGGCGCCTCTTGCCGTTTCGGCAATGCGGTCGGACGGCGTGGTGGAGTCGAAGACGGAGGCCGAGTCGATTTGGGTGTTGCGCGCGCGGAGGCCCTGCGTGAGGGGAAGGTCCGGGATCCAGCGCAGACCATCCGGGTGATCGGCGCGTTCTTTGATGGGGAACGGTGGATTGTCGAGTGGCGGATCGATCCAGACGACGTTGCCTTTTGGGCGGGTCGCGGGATGGAAGCGGTCGAGGATGACGAGGCCGTCGTTATCCGGCGTGTACTGGAGCTTCGAGCGGAACTCGGCGTTCACTCGCGGGTCGGAGGCGAGGGCCGGGCGGATGGATTCCGGGCTGTCGGAGTAGACGACAACGTGAAGGGTACGCTGCTCGGGGATTTCGAGGGAAGCGAAGTTGTCGAGCGCAAAGGCGTCCTGCGGGTAGAGGCGAACTTCGATGATGCCGGCTGCTTTGGTGCGGAGTGGGAAAGTGGTCTCCTGGTCTCCGCCGGGCGGGATATCGAGCTGGCGGGTACCGGCGGGGGCCTTGCCGAAGTTCACGGTGACGTTGACGGAGCGTCCGGACTTGCCGTAATTGTGGACGCGGACGAGGATGTCCCAGGTGCCCGGGGCGGTTTCGGAGCGGCGCGCGCCGACACTGCGGAGGCCTGAGTTTTCAGTGGGCTCGTCAACCGGGATGATGCGGAGCGAAGGAAGCGTGGGGAGGTTGAGATTGTTGGCTTCGCGGTTCGAGATGCGCCCCGGACCGGAATAGACGATTTCACCAGAGGTGGCCCCGCTGCGGCGCTGCATCGCACGTGCGAATTCGAGGTTTTGGGTGAGATTGAGGGCTGTGGCTCCGGGCGAAGATTCGAGGATGGCGCGGACGGCCTTCTTATGGTCCAGTTCCCAGGCGGTGGCAGGGGTAGCGAGGCCGTCGGCGCGGACGACCAGGACCCGGTCAACCGGCGGGACGGCGCGAAGCCAGCCGATTGCGTTGGCGCGGGCGAGATCCATTAAGGTGACGCCGGGGCGACCAGGGACGGTGGCTCCCATCCAGGCGGAGGTATCGAGGATCAGGACGTGGTCGCGACGCTTGTTCAGGCCGCCTCCGAACTGGAATTCGGCGATGGCAAGGAGCAGCAGCAACATGCCGAGGAGCTGGAGGAGCAGAGACGTCTTCTGCTGGATCTTGCGGTTGCGAGACACAGGGGCGGGCTGGCCGGGGTTGACCCAGAAGCGGAGGGTCGCGACAACCTGGCGACGCCGTGTACGGTCGAGGAGGTAAAGTGCGACGGAGAACGCCGTGATCGCGCCGAAAGTGACGAGGAGCTGGCCGAGGCTGAGGTTGAGGAATTCCACTTACTCGACTCCCCGGGCGTGGATCAGGGTACCGAAGATTGCATCGTCGAGGGGCGTGTCGGTAGGGATGCCGGCGTACTTGCCGTCATTGCGGAGCGCTACGGTTTTGATGCCCTGGGTGAAGATGTCGAACTGCTCCGTGTAGGAGCGGCGGGCATCGGAATCGACGTGGATGTGGAGCTGCGCGCCGGATTCGGCGTCGACGAGGTCGAGTTCGCCCGTCCAGGGTGGGGTGCGGTCTTCGGGGGCCCAAACCTGGATGAGGAACAGTTCGTTGCCGTAGTCGGCGATGTACTGAATGGCTTTTTCGCAGCCGGCTTCGTCCAGGAAGTCCGAAATAATGATGACGAGGCCGCGCTGGGGGTACTCGTCCAGGAAGCGTCGGACGACGCTGAGGAAGCTCGTGTCACCCTGGGGCTGGAGGGCGTCGAGGAAGTTGGAGAGGGGCGTGAAGCGGTGGCGTCCACCGCCGCAGACCTGCGCTTCGCGAATTCCATCGGAGAAGGGGATGACTTCGAAAGTGTCGTGGCGGACGAGACCGACGTAGCAGAGGGCGGCGGCGAGGCGGCGGGCGTAGTCGAATTTGTCCTGATTTGCCGCCATGGACTTCGAGCAGTCAAGAAGCAGCCGCACGGGGACGCGGGGCTCAATCTGGAAGAGCTTGAGGAACATTTTGTCGAGCCGCATGTAGGCTCGCCAGTTGACAGCGCGAAGGTCGTCGCCCTGATGGTAGCCGCGGTGGTCGAGGAATTCCTGGCCGCCCCCGGCGAAGCGGGAGCGATTATGACCGCCCACGAGACCGGGGAACGACTTCTGCCAGCGCAGAGCGAGGCGTTCGAGTCGTTCTAAAAAGTGCCGGTCTAAGAGTGGGGCGCTGGGCAAGACGGCCTTCAGTTCAGGTTAGGCTTTGGGAGCCTGGGCGGTAACACCATCAATGATGGTCTTGAGAATGGCATCGACGCCCTTGTTGTCCGCGTGGGCGTCGAAGTTCAGGATGACGCGGTGACGGAGGATGGAGACGGCGAGCTGCCGGACATCATCGACGGAGAGATGGTACCGACCCTTCATGAGGGCGAGAACGCGGCCGCATTCGACGAGAGCCTGGGCACCGCGAGGGGATGCGCCGTAACGAATGTACTTCTTCGCTTCCGGGTGCGCTTCGGCCATGTCGGGCTGGGTGGCCATGACGAGCTGGACGGCGTAATCCTGGACGTGAGGTGCGACGAGAACTTTACCGCATTCTTTGCGGAGGTTGAGGACTTCTTCCACGTCGAGGACTGCGTTGAGGTGCACGGTTTCGCGGGAGAGGGTGCGTTCGACGATGCGGCCGAGTTCGGCGCGGGAGGGGTAGGTGACGACGATCTTCATGAGGAAGCGGTCAAGCTGGGATTCCGGAAGAGGATACGTACCTTCCATTTCAATAGGGTTCTGGGTGGCCATCACCATAAAGGGAGGCGGGAGCTTGTGGGTTGTAGTGCCGCTGGTGACGGTCTGTTCCTGCATAGCTTCGAGCAGGGCGGATTGGGTCTTGGGCGTGGCGCGGTTGATTTCGTCGGCCAGGACCAGGTTGGCGAAGATGGGGCCGGCCTGGAAGCGAAGAACCTTGTGACCGTGGTCATCGGTTTCGACCACGACGGAACCGACAATGTCGGCCGGCATAAGGTCGGGGGTGAACTGAATGCGGGACCAGTGGAGGGAGAGAGCGTTCGCGAGGGTACGCAGGAGAGTGGTCTTGCCGAGGCCGGGAACGCCTTCGAGGAGGACGTGTCCGCCGGAGAGGAGACATATAAGGACGCCATCGATGACATCCTGCTGACCGACGATGATTTTACCGATTTCCTCGCGGACCTGATTCAGTTTGACGACCGCCGGGTTGAGGGCCGTTTCCGTTGCCATGAATTGATTCTATACGGGGAGTTTGCGCGAACCGTTATCACTGTGTGACGAAAGCGACTTTCCGGTTGGCGGGACCTTTTTATATGGTCTTGCCGGGGAAAAGCGGACGGCCCGCGAGGGTGGTCTGGAACGACCAGATGGCGAGTCCGGCGAGCGCAGCGAGGGTGACGAAGGATGCGTTCGAGTACCAGAGATCCGGGTCAAGCGTGAGGGGGCTGTACGTCAGGATTAAGGATGTGTAGAGCGCGGTGGAGGCGCAGAGGACTCCGAAGCGCGTGATAAGGAAGACCAGCAGGCCGATAGTGAGGAGGCTGTAGACGAAATCGAGCATCGGAATGGTGGCGCCGAGCGCATTTTGAAGGGAGAAGATCAGGACGGTGGCGATGGCGGCGCGGATGTTGGTTTTAAGCAACAGGCGGCTGATCGTGAGCACCAAAAGGACAAAAAAGATCTGCCGGACAGTGCCGGGAGGGTGGCCGATGACGGAGGAGATGGCGAAGCGCGTTCCCAGCAGGACGTCGATATCGAGTCGCGGTTGGAATGGCAGGTTCATGCGGTGCAGGATGATCAGGCGACTCGCATAGATGGCCGCCCAGCCGAAACCGAAAGCGATGCCGGCGAGAAGGTCGGAGGCGACGAGAGGGTCCCGGACGTTGCCGCCGAGGACGCGTGCCCACGTGATGAGGGTGCTGGGCAGATAACGGCGAATGTATGGTTCGATGGCCAGGTAGATAAGCCAGAGGATTCCGGCGAAAAGCATGGCGATTTCGATGCCGGCGATGATGAGGTCGGTTTCCGCCTGAGCCGCGGCATGGCGGACCCCGAGAATCCACGCGACCACGCCGATACCAAAGGCGGCGACGGCAGTTCGGAGGGCTCCGCGGGGATCGCTCCGTTTATTGCGGATATTGTGCCAGGCGAGAGCTGCGGCAGTTCCGAGGAGTGCGAGGAAGAATGACAACTGAACGATGTACTGGACGCCCCCGGAAGCTTCGGTCTCGACGGCCTCGGGTTTTTCCCACCTGGGGATCACCCGGAACCAGACAAGGTTACCCTTCCATGCGGCAGCTTCAATCCGCAGGTCGGGCTGGAAGTTCGGGGAGGATCCGGTCCAGGCGATTCGGGAGTCGAAGGGCTGGGTGGGTGTCCAGGTGGGCGTGGTTTCGGTGAACGAGCCCGGATTAAAGCCGGCGATGTGGAGGATTTCGGTCCAGTCTGGTGGCTCGGCCTTCATTTCCATGGTGTTGCGCTGGGGAATGGTCTCGAATTCGAGCAGATCGCCGCGTGGGTCGAGGCGGATTCGGCGCATGCCCGGGATGTCGAACGCAGGTTGAGACCAGGTGATGCTTTGGGTCTCAACAATATTGATCAGGATGGGGACGGGGCTTTCACGCAGCCACCAGGTTAGGGTCTGGTCGGGGCCGCGGGCGGCGGGAGGGAGGGGCGACTGGAGTGCGCGGAGGCGGTTCATCAGGGGCATGTTCCACTCAAAGCTCCACGCGCTGCCCGGCAGGCGTTCGGAGTAGCCGAGTTTATCGGCCATCTCATGGGCCTTCTGAGTGAGAACTTCGGGAGGGAGTTCCAGCGGACCCAGGACAGGCTTGTAGGCGGTTGAGACAAGCCAGGAAGTGAACAGGCATCCGACAAATACTGCGGCGAGGCAGAGCGCGGCGTAGAGCGGGCGCATCCCTTCGACAGCTCCGGAGGCGGCGACGAGTTCCGGCGATGGGGTTTCTCCGGCGGCGAGGGCTTCCGCGAGAGCGTTGCCGCCAGGCAGGGACGCCGCTATCGAGAGTGCGGAAGCAGGACGCGCGGCGGGTTCAGGGCGGAGACAACGCTCGATAGCGCGTTCAACGGCGGGGTCCAGATCGTGGACGACACTCGAGACGCTATTGGGCGTGGACTGCTCCTGGAGACGGATCAGTTCGGCCAGCGAAGAGGCCTCGAACGGGCGCTTCCCCGTATACAGCTCATATAAAAGGAGGCCGAGGGCGTAGATATCGCTGCGGGTGGTAACTTCGCGGCCCGCCAGTTGTTCGGGGGCCATGTAGGCCGGGGTACCGTTACGGATTTCGGCACCGGTGATCTGGGTGGCGAGGCCGGCGAGGCCGAAATCCATGATAAAGACGTGGCCCTGGGAGTCGAGCATCACGTTAGCTGGCTTGAGGTCGCGGTGGAGGATGCCCTTGTCGTGGGCGGCGGCAAGCCCGGCACAGAGCTTGCGGGCGATTTCGTTGGCTTTGTCGACGGGGAGTCGGCCGATGCGCCGGAGGAGGGTTCCGAGGTCCTCACCATCAACATATTCCATGGAGATGTAATGTGTTCCCTCGATTTCGCCGATATCATAGACACGGCAAACGTTGGGATGGGAAACACGCCGAGCGGTCCGGACTTCGCCGTAGAAGCGGGCGATCATCGAGGTGTTGTTGCAGAGGGCCTCGGGGAGGAATTTGAGGGCGACGGGTTGGCCGAGAGCAAGGTCGGTGGCGCGATAGACTTCGCCCATGCCCCCTTTGCCGAGCATGGAGGCGATACGGTAGCGTCCGGCGAGAAGGGTACCGGGCGGGAAACGTCCTTCTGTGTCGTGAACGGCGGAGGGTGGGCGAACGATGCCGGAGCCGGAAGCCGGATGATCTTCAGTTGTGGCGGCGACGGTGGCGGCTGAAGTGGCGGAGGCCAAAGAGGTCGGGGCGCATTCCGGACAGGCAGGCGAGCTGCCGGGGATCTGTTTACCGCAAAGGGGGCACCTGTCCACCAGGCGATTCTAGCAATATTACGGATCTCGGTGTGGGGTACTGGTAAGTGAAAATCGGACTACTTTACACTCCTTTGATGGCGGAGTTTCGTTTTGGCCCCAAGTGTAGGAGAATAGGAAGGATAGCGTATGAGATTTCTCGCATTAGCGTTGGTTGCCCTGACCCTGATCTCCTGTAACCGGGACCCTGAGGTCGCTAAGAATCGGTACCTGGAGAGCGGCAACAAGTATTTCGATGCCGGACGCTTTAAAGAAGCGTCGATCATGTACCGGAAGGCGATCGATAAAGATCGCAAGTTCGGGTCTGCTTACTACAAGCTGGCGCTGGTCAGCCTGAAGCAGAACTCAGTGGCGGCATCCGTGCCAGCGCTGCGTCGCGCTGTTGAATTGCTGAAGCCTGGCAGTGCGGAATCGAACGACGCGATTCTGAAGTTGTCGGAGATTTTCGTGGTCGCCGCCCAGGGGCAGGCCCGGAATGAAGGTCTCGTAAAAGAAGTACAGGACAACGTGGCGGCGCTGTTGAAGCGCAATCCAAACGGCTGGGAAGGGTTAAAGCTCTCGGGCGACCTTTCCATGCTGGAGCTCACCAAGCAGTTCAAGGCGGGCGATTCTCTGGCCGCGAAGAAGGCGTTGGGTGATGCGCTGACGCACTACCGTGCGGCTCTGAACGTGAAGCCGGGCGACTACATCATTATGCTGGCCGTGGCGCGTGCTCTCATCCTGAATGGTGAGACGGCGGAAGCCGAGACGATGCTAAAGCAGTTGATGGACAAGGATAAGAAGAACCTGAGCGCGTACTACGATGCGTATCGTTTGTATGTTGGTCAGCGGCGGTTGCCGGATGCCGAGGGCGTGCTGAAGTCCGCCATCAAGAACCTGCCGAAGGACACGAGTTTGCGTCTGGAACTGGCGCGCTTCTACTTCGGCACGCAGAGAAACGACGATCTGCTGGCATTGCTGAAGGACATGAAGACGAATCTGAAGGACTTCCCGAATGCTTATCTGCAGGCGGGTGACTTCTTTATTCGTGTGAACAAGTTTGATGACGCGATCAATCAGTATGAGGAAGGTATCCAGAAGGATCCGGCCCAAAAGAACACGTATCTGAAGCACGAGATTGAAGCTTATGTCCGCCAGAACAAGCTGGACATGGCGATGGCCAAGAACGAAGAGATTCTGAAGAACGACCCGAAGGACCCGGAAGCGAGGGGGCTGAAAGCGACCTTCATGCTGGACAAGGGGCAGATCACTCAGGCGATGACGGATCTGCAGTCTGTGGTGACGGCGAAGCCCGGCAATTTCGTGGCTCGCTTCAACCTTGGCCGGGCGCACTTTGCGCGAGGCGAACTGGAACAGGCTCGTCAGGAGTTCGACAAGGCTTTGGAAATTCGCCCCGATTATCTGCCGGCGCGGTTTGCCCAGACGCAGGTGGCGCTGCTCCGCGGCGATCTTGATTCGGCCGTGCGGTATGCAGACGAAATTCTGAAGATATCTCCGGCCGCCGTGCAGGCACAGGTGATGAAGGCAGCTGCGCTGCAGCGTCAGCAAAAGTATGATGACGCCCGCGCCCTGCTGCAGCCGATTGTGGACAAGGATCCGACCCAGGTGGAAGCCTTGCTGGAACTTGGTGTCCTTGATCTGAATCAGAAGAAAAATAAGGAAGCGATTGAGCTGTTCCAGAAGGCTTATGCCGCTGCTCCGAACAATGTTCGTGGGCTGTTGGGCCAGTCCAAGGCGTTTCTGCTGGATGGTCAGGTGGAGAAGTCTGTTGACCTGATTCGTGGTGAAGTTGCCAAGAGCCCGGCGCGCATGGATCTGCTGCAGGAACTGGGCAACGCGCAGATGGCGGCGGGGCAGTTTGATGCGGCGATCGCGACCTTCCAGACGCTGCTTTCGAAGGTGAAGGACCCGAGGGCGCAGGCGGACCTGTGGAGCCGGATTGCCCAGTCGTATCGTTACAAGGGCGACATGCAGCACGCTGTTGAGTCGCTGGAGAAAGCGCACCAGGGTGCGCCCGACAACGGTTCGATCGATACCAACCTCGCGATGTTGTACGAGGAAATGGGCAAGGTGGATATGGCGCGCAAGTACTACGAAGCGGCCATCAAACTGGACGGGACGAATGCTTACGCTCTGAACAATCTGGCCTATCTGATCACGGAATCAAACGGGGATCTGAATGAAGCGCTGACGTTTGCCCAGCGCGC
>CANIHR010000237.1 GCA_947467185.1 Bryobacterales bacterium | reverse complement strand
GCCATCACGGTATGGCCCGCGAAGTGGCCGCCATCACCGGGCACCCCCTCCGGGACCCGGCCGACCTGAACCTGCTGCCTTCCACCGAAGGCGCGGTGGTGAAGGTCGAGATTGAAGATTTACATCTGTGCCCGCGTTACTCCGCACTGGTCTTTGACAACGTAACTGTCCAGCCTTCGCCCCTCTGGCTCCAGGCGCGCCTCACCGCCGCCGGCCTGAACACGAAGAACAACATCGTCGACCTCACCAACTACCTGATGGCCGAACTCGCCCAGCCCACGCACGCATTTGATCGTGCGAAGCTTGTGGGCGAAACCATCTGGGCCCGCCCCGCGCGGGACGGTGAGTCCATCGTGGCACTCAACGACGAGACGTACAACCTCTCGCCTGCGAACCTGGTGATCGCCGATGCTTCGGGTCCCATCGCTATCGCAGGTGTGATCGGTGGCAAGGACAGCGCCATCTCCGCCGGAACGACTTCCATCGTCTTCGAGTCGGCCAATTTCAACGCCTCGAGCGTCCGCCGGACTTCGTCATCCCTGAAGCTCCGGACCGACGCCTCCATGCGTTTCGAAAAAGCGCAGGACCCCGTGAACACGCTCCGCGCTTTGGCCCGAGCCCTCGAACTGCTGCCGATTCTCTCTCCGGGTATTCGCCTGGTGGGTGGTCTCGCCGATAACTGCGCGAACCTGAAAACACCGCCGACGATTTCTTTGGATCTCGACTGGCTCGCTCGCAAGCTTGGTCGCGTTCTCGATCCGGCCGAAGTTCGCCGCATTCTGGAAGCGCTGCAGTTTAAGGTTTCGGATGATTTCGAAGTTTCCGTTCCGACCTGGCGTGCAACGAAGGACATCGCGATGGCCGAGGACCTCGTCGAAGAAGTAGGCCGCATGATCGGCTACTCTTCCATCGAGCCGCAGCCGCCGATGGTCCCCTGTGCGCCGTCCTTCGATCCACCCGAGCGTGAATTCCTTCGGGGCGTCCGTCGGTCGTTCGCCTCACAGGGCTTCACGGAAGTCTCGAACTACTCGTTCATCAGCGAGGAAGAAGCCAAACGCTTCGGCTTTGCGCCCGAAGATCACGTTCGCGTCCTGAACCCCATCGCCGAGGGCCAGGAATTGATGCGGACCTCGCTGCTGCCCGGTATCCATCGCAATCTGGTGGAGAACGCCAAGCATTTCGAGGACTTCCGGCTCTTCGAAGTCGGCCGCGAGATTCATCTGAACAACGGGGAAAAGCCCATCGAACGGCCACACGTCGTCGCGGCCATTTACAGCCGTCACGATGATGGCCGTGCCGGACTCATGGAACTCAAGCGGGTCTCCGGAGGCGATCTTCGCCCCGCGACCGCCCTGGCCTGGGAGCACCCCAGCCGGGCTGCTGAAGTCGTCAAGGGCGGCCAGGTTGTGGGCCGGGTCTTCGAACTCCACCCGAACCTGATCGAGACGGGCCGTGCCGCGGTTCTGTACCTCGATCTGACGAAGCTGCAGGAACTGAGCGCCACCACGGTGAAATACCAGCCGGTGCGCCGCTTCCCGACAAGCTCGTTCGACCTTTCGGTCATCTGCCCGGCCCGGGAATATGCGGCGACGGTCGACGCCGCGATTCGCAGCTTTGCCAGTGAACTCACCGAAGCCGTCGAATTCGTCACCGATTACCAGATGCCGGACGGGCGCAAGAGCCTCTCCTTCCGCATCGTGGTTGGAGCCGCCGACCGCACCCTCGCCGGTGCGGAAGTGACCGCCATCCGCGAACGCATCATCGAAGGCCTGCGCGGACGAAGCTACGAACTACTGGTCTGAACAACAGGCAGATAAGGCCCAGTAATCCCAGCTGGATGGATGAGGCCTCCGGGGTGATGGTGTCCGCGCTGCTGAACTGCACTTCCCCCACGGTGACGCAGGCACCGCAGCTTCCGCCGCCGAAGTTATTCAGGATTTCGAGGCGTACCCACCGGACATTGCTCCACGCAACCGGCGAAGAAAATACGTCGAAGCCCGAGTAGTTGGAAACCACGGAGGTGGGGGCTTCCAGAAACTGGTAGAGGCCCTCAGGTGTCCAGTTGCTGCCATCGGACGAGACGGAAATGTTCACCTGATAGGCGGAGCGTGCGCTCTCCCCACCACTCCAATAGCCGTTCCAGACATGAATCCCGGCCAGCGTCGTGTTGATGCCGAGGTCGAAATCGAGGACGTTTGGAAAGCCAGTAACGTTGTTTTGCCAGCAGGTTCCGTTTTCCAGGCAACTGCCGTGGTCTCCTGAACTGAGGCCGCTGCCATCCACCAGATGGATTGCCCTCAGGTCCCAGCCACTTTGGGTGAATTCGCTGGATGCGGTGACGCTGACGCCGGATATCAGCCCTGCAGTTGCGGGCATTATGCTGCCTAACAGGCCAACCAGCAATGCCACTCTCTTCATTGGAACCTCCGATGCTCCTGGTGGTGCATTCCGCTACCCATCGGGCAGTGGGGTGATTCTCTTGGGCATTTCGTGGTTGTATCCCATCTATTGAGTGTGGTGGCGCAGACAACTGGGCCAACTGGCGCGGTATCGTGCAGAATGAAGGTTATGAGATTCCTCGCCGCCAGCCTCGTTTTTGCAGTAGCTGCCGCGGCCCAGATTCATATCGACACCGATTCGGGCTACTTCGCCGATGACGGTGTGGCTCTCACGATGGTCCTGCGCTCTGCCCGTCGGGCGGAAGTGCAGGGCATCACGGTCGTTTCCGGCAACGTCTGGTCGCTGGAAGGCGCGGAGTTCATGGCGCGCAACGCCAAACTGCTGGGTGTTCCCGATCTGCCCGTTTTGATCGGTTCCGAAGCTCCGATTCTGCACACGGCAGCAATGTCGAAAAAGGAATCGCCGCTCGAATTTTCCGGAGCTTTCGCGACCCCGCAGCCGACTCTTCACCCGCCCCACGGCGGGATTGATCTGCTGATTCGGGACATCGAAGCGGCTCCGGGCAAGATCACGATTCTGGCCATCGGCCCGCTCACGAATCTGGCCATCGCCCTCCGGTTGCGGCCCGATATCGAGGCGAAAATCGGTTCCGTGGTGATGATGGGCGGAGCTGTTCGGGTTCCCGGCAACGCGTCGAAGTCGGCTGAATTTAACTTCTGGTTCGATCCCGAAGCCGCTCAGGTCATCATGCGGTCGGGTATTGCGAAAAAGGTGTTGTTACCCCTCGACGCTTCCATTCAGGCGGTGTTTTCGAAGAAGCTCTTCGACGAGGTGGTCGCGGTGAAAACGCCGATCACGGCGCTTTACCGTGAAGACTTTGGTAACCGCTATCCGGGCTTTCTGAAGCGCCCCGGAGTCCGCAGTATGTTGTGGGATGAACTGGCTGCCGCGTATTTGGTGGCCCCGTCCCTGGTGACCCGCAAGGAAACGCTGTACCTCGACATCGATACCTCCTTCGGGCCGCGCTACGGCGCGGTTCGGGAACTCGACCGGAGCCTCGCGCCCAACGCGACCCCGGTCGAAACCGTTTTCAACATGGACTTCCCGAAAGTCTTCGAACTCTACCGCCGCGCCTTAGTCGCGAAGTAGCGTTCGGCGAACTGGATGAAGGTCGGCCAGTTCGGTCCCGGTGTGTGCCCGGCGGTGTGTTGGCGGAAGCTGACATCGCCGTCCATCAGACCGGTCTCAATGGTCGGAAATTCGGTGGTGCCGAGGTCCTTCTTGCCGAGGAGCTTGTACACAGGACCGGCACCAACCCCGGCGAGGAAGCTGCCTTTTGCATCCACCCAGCCGTCGCCCTTTTCTTTGGAGCCAGCGCTGATAAACACCGGACGAGGCGCGGCCAGGGCAACCAGTTCGTGGGCGTCAATCGGCAGGTCGTCCCAGTTCAGCGGGCCGGAGTATTTCAGGAAGTTTCCGGCCATCCAGTGGTATTCGTTGGTGGCGGCGACGTTTTCGACCAGTTCGCCCCAGTTGCGGCGATGCAGTTTCAGACCGCCTTCGCCGGAGGAACTGACGAACGCGATGGCGAAGCGGGGATCGTCAGCGAACGCTACCGCCGTCGCTTTACCGTAGCGGGAGTGGCCTTCCAGGCCGACCCGTTTTGCATCGACAGCTTTGTCGGTTTCGAAGTAATCGAGGGCGCGGCTCGCACCCCAACCCCAGGCCCGGAGAGCGCCCCAATCATCGGGCTTGCGGTACTGGCCCTTGTTGACCAGCCCGATGATGCCCTCGCGCAGGCCTGCGCCATTGTCGGCCTGTATGGAGTTCGGAGAGATCACGGCGTAACCCCAGCCTTTTGCCAGAACCTGCTGCTGCCAGGTGGGGCCGGTGGGAACCAGCGCACCGGGAATCGGACCACGTCCGCGTCCGCCTGGAGGAATCACGAAGCCGAGTTCCAGAATCACCGGAACCGGCCCTTTGGCATCCGCCGGGGTCGTCAGGTTGAGCAGGATATCGACTTTTACCGCCGGGTACGAAGAGTTGTCCACGTGTCCGACCAGGTTTTTGGTGATGACGGCGAAATCGCCGTTTTTCTCCTCGGTCGTTTTCGTGACTTCCCAGTTCACTTTGGGCGTCACTTTGGGCATCCGGCCGTAGATTTCCCGGTCGAAGAGCTCCACGATTTCTGGGCGCCGCTTGTTCCACCAGTCTTTGGCCGAGGTGACCTTTTTGCCGTTGTTCAAAATCAGCGGGTCCGGCAGCTTCGGGAACGGATTCGCCTTCGATTCGTCGTAATTGGCGTAGTTCGGGGCTTCGGGGTTGCTGCCGTTTGCTCCCTTGCGCAGGGAGGTAATCTTGAGCTGGTCCAACATCTGCTGGCGGTCCTGTTCGGAGGCCTGCTGGATTGCCGGATTTGGACCCTGCCAGGCGGCCGTCGCGAGGCTGACGAGAATCAACAGAGACTGAGTCATGCCGTCGATTATATTCGAAGCCCCAACAAAGTGGGTTATTCGATGATCGGCAAGCTGATTTTTGTTGCTTCGGCCCCGCCCAGGTAGACGCGCTCGGTCGCTTTCACGAAATCTGACGGTGCCGCGTTCGGGATGTCGAGGAACTTCTGCGGATTGCGGTCGGTCAGCGGGAACCAGGAACTCTGGATCTGGACCATGATGCGATGTCCGGCGCGGAAGGTATGCGCGACGTCCGGCAGGGCGAAGGTGATGCGGTCGGGCTGGTCGGGTTTGAAGGCAACGGGCGTTTCGAAACTCTTGCGGAACTTGCCGCGGAAGGGTTCGCCTCGCACAAGTTGCTGGTAGCCACCGAGTTGCGGATAATCGCCGGGGTAAACGTCGATAATCTTCACGACGAAGTCGGAATCGGTGCCGGAGGTCGATACTTTCAGGTCCACCGGGATGGGGCCAAAGACCGAAACGTCATGATCCAGGACATCGGTCTGGTAGACCAGTACATCGGTGCGGGTCGCGGCGAAACGCTGGTCTTCGGTCATGTAATCTCCCTTCATGTTGAAGGAGGTGACGGCGACGTAAGGGACGGGTTTGTTGGGATCGGAGACATATTCGTCGGCAGTTTCCTTCGCTGGACGCTGCCAGGCGAGGACGCCTTTCTCGGCCGGGAACAGGTCGGTGCTTTTCGCCGCTTTCGGCGGCCAGACATCGAACTTGCGCCACTGGTTGGTCCCGGTTTCAAACACCCAGGCTTTCGGGAATTTCGTTTCACCTTTGCCCTTCAGTATTTTCTGGAAGAAGGGGAATTCTATTGTTTCGCGGAAGTAAGCGCTGGTCTTGGAACCGAACGTGACATTGCCCACGCGGTCCCCATCACCACGGGCGAAGCCACCGTGGGTCCACGGGCCCATGACGAGGGTATTAGACGCGGGCGGGTTGTTCTTTTCGAGCGTGCTGAAGGTCCGGAGCGGACCCTGCAGGTCTTCGGCATCGAACCAGCCGCCGACTGTAAGGACGGCAGGCTTCACGTTTTTCAGGTGCTTCCAGATGGACCGGGATTCCCAGAAGCTGTTGTAGGTGGTGTTGCGAATCACTTCGGTCCAGAAAGGATTGGAGTTCTTAAAGTACTTCTCGTCGCTGTTGGCTAGAGAGCCCATGTCGAGGAAGAAACGATAGCCATCCGGGGTACCGAAGTTCGGCTGGATACGGGCCTCGGGCGGGGCTGGATCGCCCTTGCGGGGCTGGAAATTGTGGTAGAAGCCGAAGTTCGCGGCCAGCATGAACGCGCCGTTGTGATAATCGTCGTCACCCAGGTAGTAGTCGGTGACGGGGGCCTGGGGCGAGACCGCCAGCAGGGCAGGATGCGCGTCAATCATGCCCGCACTGGCGTAGAAACCGGGCTGGGAGATGCCCCACATGCCGACCTTCGGTTCCGCTCCTGGCACGTGTTTGATGAGCCACTCGATGGTGTCGTATGTATCGGTGCTTTCGTTCGTGGGCGCGCTCTTGTGAGGCATGAGCTGGGCGGGCGTGCCTTGGCTCATGTAGCGGCCACGGACGTCGGCATAAACGAAGATGTACTTCTCCTTCGAGAACAGCTCGGAGGGGCCAACGGAGGTGCGGTAGATGTCGGCTCCATAGGGCGCGACGCTGTAGGGCGTGCGGCTCATCATGATGGGATACGTTTTGCTGTCGGAGAAGACGTCCTTCGGGACGTAGACGGACACGAAGAGTTTGACCCCGTCACGGGCCGGAATCCGGTACTCGAACTTCGAGTAGTTTTCGCGGATCGGGTTGGGCGCGGGCACGGCGGGTGGGGCGGGGGGCTGCGCCTGAAGAGTGAATGCCGCGAGGGAGAGGAGCGCGAGTGCGGGTTTCATTACAGATTCATGATCGCAAAGGGCCTCCTGGCATAATGATCCTGTGATCCGACGCCTCTCGCTTTCCCTCGTTCTTTGTGGTCTGGCCGCCGCGCAAACGCCTCAGACCAAAAACGTGATCTTCGTGATGACCGACGGTCTGCGCTGGCAGGATGTTTTCCGCGGGGCCGACCCAACGCTGCAGGGCAAGGACAGCAAAGAGTTCAAGGGCGAAACGCCCGACGCCCGGCGCACAGCGCTGATGCCGTTCCTCTGGAACACAATGGCGAAGAACGGGCAGATTTACGGGAATCGTGACCTGGGGTCGGAGGCGTATGTCACGAACGGCTTTAACTTCTCATACCCCGGCTATAACGAGACGCTGACGGGTGCGCCGGACCCTCGGGTGGACAGCAATGACAAGATCCCCAACCGGAACGTGACGGTGCTGGAATGGCTGAATCAGAAGCCGGCGTTTAAGGGCAAGGTAGCGGCCTTCGGGGCTTGGGATGTGATCTCGGCTATCGCTAACGGTGAACGCGGCGGCTTTCAGGCAAACGCCGGGCATGACCCGTTCACGATGAAGAAGATGACGCCGGAACTGAAGACCATCAATCGTCTGAAGGCCGAAACGAAGGTGTGGGAAGGGGAAGCGTTTGACTCCTTCCCCTTCTTCACCGCGATGGAGTATATGAAGGCGACGAAGCCTCGGGTGCTGTTCGTATCACTGGGTGAGACGGACGAATGGGCCCACGACGGCAAGTACGACCTGTATCTGCGTGCGGCTCATCGGGTGGACGATTACCTGAAGATTCTTTGGGAGACGGTGCAGTCGACACCGGGCTACAAAGACCACACGACGCTGATCTTCTCGCCCGATCATGGGCGTGGAGAGGCACCGACGGACTGGAAGGGCCACGGGCAGAAGATCCCGGACTCGAAGTACATCTGGATGGCGTTTCTGGGACCGGACACGCCCGCGCTGGGCGAACGGAAGAATGTTCCGGCCGTGACACAGAGTCAGGTAGCCGCGACGCTGGCGGCCTTTCTGGGTGAAGATTATGTTGCTGCGGTACCCGGGGCAGGGAAGCCGATCACGGAAACCCGCAAGTAGCTGAGTTTAGCCTTCGGCGCCGGCGTACTCGGTGTATGCGGTTGCGTCCATCAGGTCAGAGAGGTCGTTGTCGCCAACGAGCTTCACTTTGATGAGCCAGGCGGTTTCGTGCGGGTCGGAATTGAGCTGCTCGGGGGCGGTGCCGAGGACTTCGTTCGATTCCACCACTTCGCCGGTAACGGGTGAGTAGATATCGGAGACGGCCTTAACGGACTCTACGCTGCCGAAAGTGCGGCCCTTGTCTACGTGCGAGCCGACCTTGGGGAGATCGACATAGACGATGTCACCCAATTCGTGCTGCGCGTGGTACGTGATGCCTACCGTGGCGACGTCGCCGGAGACGGAAACCCATTCGTGCTCTTTGGTGTAGCGGTAGCTTTCGGGATAGTTCATTGGGGCCTCTTGTAAAAAGGAGTGGGAACGAGTTCCGCTTCAACGGGCTGATTGCGGACGATGACTTCGATTTTCTGGCCGAGCTGTGCTTTGTCTGCCGGGACGTAGCAGAGGCCGATGTTGCGGTTTTGCGTGGGTGACGGCGAGCCGGAAGTAACCCACCCGGCGGGTGCGCCATCGATGTGGATTTCGTAACCGTCGCGGCCAATCCCGCGGCCCTTCATTTCAAAACCGGCGAGCTTACGGGTAAGTCCCTGTTCCTTTTGGCGAAGGAGGGCGTCTCGCCCGATGAAGTCGCCTTTGTCGAACTTGACGATCCAGTTGAG
>CANIHR010000236.1 GCA_947467185.1 Bryobacterales bacterium | reverse complement strand
TCCACCCCAACGGTTCCGGTCCGAAGAAGGTCACCAGCGCCGGCGGTTTCTGCGGCAGCCCGAAGTGGCTCCCCGACAACCAGCACGTCCTCGCCTACTGTTCCACCGCGCAGGAAACCATGCAGGTCCGCCGCAATGCCCCCGAACCCGGCAGCCAGTCCCGCCTCGTCTCCATCGACATCAACACCGGCGCGCTTACTCAGCTCCCCGCCGACCCCGGCGTCAAAATAAATCCCTCGCCGCTCCCCGGCAACAACGTCGGTTACATCCGCAAGGGCGCCGACGACAGCGGCATTTACTACACCGGCCTTTACGACAGCAAAGGCAGCCGGGGCCCAATCGGAGCCATCCGCGCCGCCGCCTGGTCACCCGACGGAAAACGTGTCGTCTTCAGCCGCCGCAAACCCACCACGCTGCCTCCGTCAGTAAAGATGATCAGCCGGAATCCGAACTACCAGCTGAATCTCTCCGGCATCCTGCCCGCCTTCAACCCTTCCGGCAAACAATACCTGACCATGGGCGCGGTCCCCGGTTCCAAGCTGGCAGTTCTGAAAGTAAATACCCCGGAAACCGGAAAATCTGAAGTGCTCTATAAGGACAAGACCCGCAACGCGTTTGTCGGCGGCTGGTCGCCCCGCGCCGATAAAGTGGTCTTCTCCCTGGGTGCCTACGCGGCGTTCTTCGACGGCTTCCGTTCCGAATTCCACAAGCCCGGCGACCGCATTGAAGGCGGAGCCCAGCTCGCCATCATCAACGCGGACGGAACCGGCTTTGAGGAGTTAACCTCCGGCCCCGACAACAACGCCTTCCCCTCATACTCTCCCGACGGAACCCGCCTCGTCTTCCGTACTTTTGGCAAGGATGGCCCAGCGTCAACAATGGGTCTCCGCATCATGAACCTCCAGACCAAAGCCGTCACGAAGCTCACCTCGGACTACGATAATTTCCCGTTGTGGTCCCCCCGCGGAGACCTGATCATGTTCGCCCGCCAGATCGACGGAGCCTACGACATCTTCACCATCAAACCCGACGGCAGCGGCCTCAAGCGCCTCACCAGCGGCAAAGGCAATGACGCCCACATGTCCTGGTCCTTCGACGGCGAATACATCGCCTTCGCCAGCTCCCGCATGGGCTTCAAAGACGAAATCGCCTACACCGACGCCCCCCAGCCCTACGGTGAAATCTTCGTCATGCGCTTCGACGGAACCCACGTCGAACAGCTCACCGACAATCAGTGGGAAGAAGGCACTCCGGGCTGGGAACCGCCAGCACCCGCTGCGCCCCGCGCCAGGTAACCACGGTCCGGCACACCAGCCAGAGCAACCCGATCACCGCAGTAGCGGGCATAAACGCCGCCAGCACAAACAGCAGTGGCCCGACCAAATCCGGCCACGGCAGCCGAGTGCCCTTCAGATGGCTTCGGATCACGCGCAGCGAATATTCGCCGCTCAACAGCGCCAGCCCCATCTGAACGGCCAGCCAGCTCGTCCCGAAAAGGCCAGCCACCAGAACCGCTGCACCGGCACCAGCCAGCAGCACAAGCGGCAACAGAATCCCGTGCGTCCGCCGAGCCGCCATCAACACCGGAACCAGACTCCCGCCCGCCCCGGCCACCAGCGCCAGACCGCCCCAGGTCATGCCGTTCACAGCCTCCGCCCGCAGCAGCGCCGCAGCCGCCGGCCATCGCCACAACCCCAGATACAGGCCCGCTGCCAGCACGCCTTCCACCGGCCCCACGGCCGCCAGCACAAATTCCCCGCGCCGCTTCTGTTCCAGCCACACCGCCGCCGTCGCCACCCCGATAAACAGCAGCGCGCAAGCCGTCTCCCAGGCCCCAATCGCCGCCCCCCCGACCATGCTCAGAGCCAGCACCGCCAGGCTTCCATTCCACGCGTCGAGCCCGTGGTCCAGAAACTCCCCGCGCGCACAACTCGTGCCCAGCCGCCGCGCCCGGCACCCGTCCACATGATCCAGAATCGAATAGCTCGACAACAGCCCGATCCACAGCGGAGCCAGTTCCACCCGCCTCTCCGGCGAACTCAGCAACGTCCCCGCGAGCAGGCCCCAAACCAGCGCCGACCCCAGCCACGTCACCGCATTCGCCGACCACCCGGCAGGCAACCATCTCTCAATCACCGGAGCCACCCGCGCACTGATCACGCCCGTCAGCCACGAGTGATCCGTACACAGGTAAACGTAAGGCTTCGGCGTAACCGGGAACAAACTCTCCCGCCCCCGCAACCACGGCACCGTCTCCACATAACTCCGGTCGTCCGTCCGATAGTCGTAGCTCGGATCCGGTGTCAGCCAGTCCCCATAAATCGACGTCAGATACCAGTCATGGTCCGCCGGCTTCTGCCACGTCCGCCCCAGAAATTCGACCGGCCCCAGTTCATACGCCCGCAGTTGCCCCCGCATCTGTATGCCGCTGCCAAAGCACGTATACCCGCAGAATTCCGGCATGCCGTCATGGACGTTGAAATCGAAGCGAGCCCCGTCCTTCTGCCACGAAAGCTGCACAATCTCGCCGTCGTTATTCAGATACCGATGCATGGGCTCAAAACCCGCGCGCTCCAGCGCCGGCGCAGCCTCGAAGAGGTTCTCAACGTCCGCGCGATACACCCCGAAATCGCTGTCCCGCGTATCGTGCCCCAGCACATCGCCCTCCCGAACCACCCCGATCAGCAGGCCCCCAATCATCCAGTACTTGTCAGCCAGTGAAGTCGCCGCCAGAGTATCGTGCAGCAGCACAAGATTCCGTCGCATGATGCCACGCCGAAACGGCAACAGCACCGCGTCCGTCATCCAGCGGACATTGGCTTCGAACAGATACCCGCCCGCCCTGCAAACCATCGCAGCCAGAAACAGGACACACGTGATGGGCGCGCGATACCAGGGCTCCACCAGAAACGGCCACGTAACCAGACCGGCATAGAAACCACCCGCTTCCAGCCGGAACTTCGTTTCACCCCGCCGGAACCGCCACATCCGCAGCCACCGGGCACCCCGGCCCTCGCGAAACTGCCCTTCCAGAAACCCCGTCAGCGAGAGCGCTTGCCGGACTTCCACCACCGCCTCCGGAGCCGCCACCAGCCCGCCGGAAGCCTTCCAGCGATCGCACAAATCGCGATCCTCGGCCCCCAGCACAAACAACTCCTCAAAGCCCCCCAGTTCCAGAAACCGTGATCGTGCGCAGGCCAGGTTCATGCCAGAGAAAAACTCGTTGCCGCCCCCCATCCGAGCCACCTGATACTGCAGCAGCAACTGACTCGCCCGCGCAAAGACACCCGCCCCCACAGCGCTGATCGTCGCACCGCCCACCAGAGCTTCGGGACAGGTCATCCAGACCGCAACCAGTTGCCGAAGCCAGTCCGGACGCGGCACACAATCATCGTCCGTCATCGCGATCACGTCGCCCGACGCCACCGCAACCCCGGCATTTCGAGCCGCCGCTGGCCCCACCCCCTCCAGCCGCACCACCCGCACCCGCAGGTCGTCCCGACGCACCACAACCGGAGACAAAGAGCCATCATCCACAACGATGACCTCCACCAGGTCGGAAGGAAAATCCTGCCCCGCCAGCGCCCCCAGCAGCGCCACCAGAGCTCCCGGCCGGTGGCGGGTGGGCACTACAACAGAGATTCTGGGTAGGACAAGCAACTACCAGAATCTCACCAGGCCCAAACTCAGGAAAGCCTCGCCTTTGCCCACGGCCCATCCCACTTGAAGTAGGCTAAACGAATGAAGGCCCTTCTCCTCCTCGCCCTGACCAGCCTCGCTCTTGCGCAGGACCAGAAGCCGCCCGCCACCCCCATCACCGACCAGCACTATCGCGTCTACCGAGCTGACGGCACACCCTCCACCCTCGACCAGGTCATCACCGAATCCACAGCGGCCAGCGTCACCTTCCTCGGCGAACTCCACGACGACCCCGTCGCCCACCACCTCGAGCACCAGCTTTTCGCCAAAACGTGGACTCCCGGTCTCGCCCTCTCCCTCGAAATGTTCGAGCGCGACGTCCAGTACATCCTCAACGAGTACCTCACCGGCGTCATCACCCCCGAGCAATTCCAGGCCTCTTCCCGCCCCTGGAAAAACTACCGGCAGGACTACAAACCGCTCATTGAATTCGCGAAAGAGAAGGCGGTACCCGTCATCGCCGCGAACGCGCCCCGCCGCTACGTCAACCGGGTCAGCCGCCTCGGTGCCGGCTCTCTCCCCGAACTCGGCTCGGACGCACGCCGCTACCTCCCGCCGCTACCCTACCCCAAACCCTCACCCGCCTACATCGCGAAATTCGAACACCTCATGCAGGAGAACAAGGAGGGTGGCAAACCGCTCTCGGCCGACGCCATCGCCAAAAGGCTCGAAGCGCAAAGCCTCTGGGACTCCTCGATGGCCCACTCAATAGCCGACTTTATGACGAGCCACCCCGACTCGCGAGTCCTCCACGTCAGCGGCAGCTTCCACAGCGCCCAGCGCCTCGGTACCGTCGAGCAGTTGTTCCGCTACCGCCCCGGCGTCTCCGTCGTCGTAGTCAACATGATCGCCAGCGACACCTTCCCCAACTTCGACGCCGCCACCATGAAGGAGCAGGGCGACTTTGTCATCGTCACCGACAGCAAGCTGCCCAGAAGCTACGTCGATCCCCCTGCACCTGCGCCCGTCAAGTAGCCTGAGAGCCCCCTCAGTTCGCCTGTGGCAACTGCTCCGCATGGTCAACAACCACAATCTCCAGCGCCACCTTCTGCGCCGCAATCCGAAGCCCCATCTCTTCCCGCAGAGCCGTCGTAATGATGTTCGCGGGATCCATCTGTGCCCCTTCCGCGGGACGCATATCCTGGGCGTATTTCGTCATATCGAAAACCGCATCGTAACGCCCTTTCAGCTGCGTTTCATCCACCACCGGCGTCTGCAGAACACGCGAAAGCAGCGCGGCGAATTCCCCCATGGACGCCCTCTGCATCGAGAGCGCCTGGCGCTTCGGCACCGGTGCGATTACGCTCTCGCCCTCTGCCGTCGTCTCTGTCATTTTGAGGCCCTTCTTGTCCACGGTCAGGACGTACGCCTGCATTTCTTTTCGGTCGCGGTGAACCTTCACCCCGAAGCGTTCCGCGAGCACAGCCTGAAACATACGCCGCAACTCGTCCTCAGTATGGGGTTCGGCCACCTTGGCGATCACGTCGTAATAATCGCGATCCAGCCACCCCGGCCCCTGTACCGCGTTTTCACTAACTTGCCATGACCACGCAATCGCCCCCTTCAGCGTCACGGACCGCATCGTCACACTCATCGGAGACGCGTGAATCGCGATCGCATGAGGGTCGCGATTCACCACCGCCGCCGTGTGGATCGAAGCAACGTCGAAAGTAGCCGGAGCCGTCTGGGAAAATGCCGCCGCGGCCGTTGCGAGGAACAGAAAATATCGGGTCATCGGCTTTGTATTACCCGACCAGCCCCAAAAGATACGACCGCGCGCACTTTTTCGGACTTCCATGTAGACTACACGTGATGCGCTGCCTTCGCCCTTCTCTTGCCGTCCTTACGCTCCTCTGCACCCAGACCCTCGCAGTGGCACAATCGGCGCCAACCAAGCCCGAATCCCTGGGTTTCTCTGGAACACGGCTCAAAAACCTGCATGCCGCCATGCAGCGCGAAATCGACGAGAAAGCCCTGCCAGGCGTCGTCACCCTGCTGATGCGTCACGGTGCGGTAGTTGAGGAACGCGCCTACGGCGTCAGCGACCTCACCTCCGGCCGCCCGATGACGAACGACACCATCTTCCGCATCTATTCCATGACCAAGCCCGTCACCGGCGTCGCCATGATGATCCTCTACGAAGAAGGCCGGTGGCACCCCACAGACCCAATCTCGAAGTTCATCCCCGAATTCGCCAACCTCAAAGTATTCAAAGGCGTCGATGCCGCGGGTAAAATCATCACCGAAGCCCCCGCCCACGCCCCCACCATGGCCGAACTGATGAGCCACACCGCCGGCTTCACTTACGGCCTGTTCGGCGATTCCCCGGTGGACAAACTCTACACAAGCACCGCCGTCCTCGGCGCCCC
Source organism: Bryobacterales bacterium (assembly GCA_947467185.1). GTDB lineage: Bacteria > Acidobacteriota > Terriglobia > Bryobacterales > Bryobacteraceae > BOG-234. The sequence goes on along the minus strand of CANIHR010000236.1, from coordinate 2,523 downwards.
CGACCTCCACGACATGATGCGCCGCCTCGCCGCAATCCCGCTGCTCTACCAGCCCGGCACGAAGTGGGTCTACAGCGTCTCAATGGACATCCAGGGCTACATCGTGGAAAAGCTGACCGGCAAGTCCCTGCCCGACTTCATGGAGGAGCGCATCTTCCGGCCCTTGAAAATGAACGACACCGGCTTCTTCGTGCCGAAAGAAAAACGGTCCCGCTTTGCCGCACTGTATGGCGGTGGCCCGAAAGGCGAACTCGTTCCTGCTGGAGGTCTCGTCGACCGCGACTACGCCAGCCAGCCCACTGCCCCCTCCGGAGGAGGCGGCCTCGTTGGAACCGCTCGCGACTACGCGCGCTTCGCCCAGATGCTCCTCAACCACGGCACCCTCGACGGCGCAAGAATCCTCGCCCCCGCAACAGTGGACCTGATGACGGCCAACCACCTCGCTCCGCGACTCCTGACCGGCGAATTCTCCATCGGCAAAAACGTAATGCGGCCCGGCCACGGCTGGGGCTACGACTTCGCCGTTTTCACCGACCCGCAAACCGCCGATGAAATCGTCGGCAAAGGAACGTACTACTGGGAAGGAGCCGCCGACACCTGGTTCTGGATCGATCCCACCAACGACCTGATCTTCATCGGCATGACCCAGCGCATGTACGGCAACGGCCAGCCGCCCATGGCCTTCCGCAGCCGGGGCCCTGTATATGGAGCGCTGGTGGACCCGAAGAAATAGTCACCGAACAAAAATCAACGTGGGCTGCCCCTTGTACGTGGACCGCACCAGTTCGCGATACCCGCACTTCAAAGCCACCCGAATCGAAGCACCGTTATCGGGATGAATCAGACAGAAGGTCTCGCGTGGACCGAAGTGACGATCACCCCACGCAAGCACCGCACGAACCGCTTCGGTAGCGTAGCCCTGACCCTGCGCATGCGGAGCCAAAACCCAACCGCACTCCGGAGCCCCCAGCAGAGAATCCGGCACCGGAAGATCACGTTTGTAATCCCCAAAGCCAACATCCCCGACGTACTTCCCACTCGCCCGCTCTTCCACCAGCCAGAAACCGAAACCCAGCAATTCCCAGTGCCCCGCATAGCGAAGCAGCCGAGCCCAGCAGTCTTCAGAAGAAAGAGGCCGCCCGCCAATAAACCGAGTCACCTCAGAATCGGCCCACAACGCCGCGACCTCATTGAAGTCCGAGACCCCATGGGGACGCAAACGCAGACGCTCAGTCTCAAGAATGGGAATATCTTGCGGCATAGGAACATAGAAGCATGAAGACGAGGCTGGAGATCCCCGGAGAAGCTGAACCTTTGCCATCTGTCCCCGGACAGGCGCTGGCTGGAATGCGCCGGCGAACTAGCGGAACTCCACAACGAAACAGTACGAATCAACAAGCTGCTCGACGAAAACTTCGGCCGGGCGGAAGCCCAGGTCTCCGCCCCCCCCCGGATGAGCCGCCGAACCTGGTAGACACCGCCAGAGCCGGATTTCAGGAAAACGGTACAATCTGGTCATGGCTCGTGACGCTGCCAGCGTGATTGAAGATGCCCTCGCCCTCCCGGACGAGGTTTGCGCCTCGTTAGCGGGAGCCCTGCTCAACAGCCTGGACCCGGAGACGGAAGAAGCGGTCGAACCCGCATGGCTGAACGAAATCCAGCGACGGGCAGCGGAGTTAGACAGTGGTGCGGTCGCTTCGGTCCCATGGGCCGAAGAAGTGGATGCCAAACTTCGAGCCGTACTGACACGTGGACGCTAGGCCTGTAGCCTTCCATCCCGAGGCCGAGGCGGAGGCTCTCGCCGTCGTGGAATGGTATGCCCGTCGAAACCTGGCGATAGCCACTCGCTTCCGGGAAGAACTGGCGGCGGCCATGAAATGGATCACGGTCGGCCCCAAACTTTGGCCCAGGATCGATTCGGAACATCGCCGCTAGGTCCTGAAGCGATTTCCGTATTCGGTCATCTTTCGAGAACGCGGACCCGTACTGGAAATCATCGCTGTAGCCCACGCACGGCGCCGCCCGGGCTATTGGAAGTCACGCTCCCGTTTACTCCAATAGCAACGGGGACCGACCCGGTAATGCCCCACCCGCTATCCTCTAGCCGTGATCTGATCGACGGTCGAGCCATCATTGACCTCCTTGACTTGTCCCCCCGGCTCCTCGGCACCGTGGTGCCCCAGCGCCAAAACTGGCCGACTTCGACGACGATCGCAACACAGCGGGCCTGCTCCGCAGAGCGCCCGCGAAACATCGATCACACATTTTCGCGCGCAATTTCCCTCATAAAATCAACCACTTACCACCCCACCCGCCAGATCCTGCACCGCCCCCATGCTCCAATTCAATCGAGATGACGAACGTAACACGAAATCCAGGAGCCGCCAGCCCCGTCCCCGCACGCCCAAACGCCCTCTCCGACACCGGGAAGACTATCAAATTAAAAAATAATCCAAACGAACCCAGCGATCTCGCTGAAAACAAAAGCCAACCCGCAAATCATCCATCGCAAGGCGCCCCCCG
>CANIHR010000235.1 GCA_947467185.1 Bryobacterales bacterium | reverse complement strand
GGAGGAGAGATGTGGACCGGATGAGTCTCAAACGATCATGCTACTCTGGCCGTGCATCATGCTGGAAGTGGTCAGACTCAAACACGCAATTGATACCAACGATCTGGCCCGTGTTCAGGCGTTGATGACGGGCGACCCGGGGCTCCATGCGGCGCCGATGGGGTACGGGAAGAATGGCCCGCTGACTTGGGCAGCGGAATGCCGGGTTCCCTGGGCGCCGCCTTCTGCTGCGCGGCTGGCAATTGCGCAGTGGATGCTGAACAATGGGTCGGACGTGCACCAGGGCGGTGACGGACCCCTGATGCGCGCCGCGCTGAACGGTGACCGTATCCCGATGATGGAACTGCTGGTGGCCCACGGCGCGGATGTGAATGCGCACTGGAATGGCGAGTATCCGATCATCTTCGCTCCGTGTGAGGCCGTGGACCCTGTGGCTTTGCTGTGGCTGCTGGAACATGGGGCGAGGCCAGACACGGCGCACGGGAACGCTCTCGACTATGTGATCGGGTCATACGCGCGGAAGCCGGAACTGGCGCAGTGTATCGACATCCTGCTGGCGGCGGGGGCGAGCACGAAGTATCGGGAACCGGCTGTGCTGGATCTGCTGCGTGGGCGGTTCCGGCTGGGCGATGATCCGTCGATTGTCTACCGCCATTATGCGGATCTCGATTTCGGGACAACCGGTGGCCGGATGCTGACGCTGGCCGGGGGGACGCTGCTGCATGTCGCCGCGGAGTATCTGGATTTGGAAGCAGCGCGGTTGCTGCTGTCGGCTGGCGCGGACGTCAATGCCCGGGGGGCGAGCGGGCAAACACCGCTTTTCCATGCGACGACCCAGTTCGATGACCTGGGTGCGTCGATGGTGGAATTGCTGTTGGCCCACGGCGCAGATCCTGCGATCCGCGCATGCGTCCCGGGCCACTATGAACGGCCGGGCGAGATGCTGGAATGCACGGCCCTGGAGTACCCGCAATTATTGCGATAATTGCGAACATGCCGGATCGCCTGGGACTCCACAACATCATCGCCTTCGTCACTATCGTGGACGTGGAGAAGGCAAAGGCCTTTTATGGAGACGTACTGGGTTTGCGCCTGGTGAAGGAAGAGCCTCCGTTCGCGCTCGTCTATGACGCCAACGGCATCATGGTCCGCCTGGGGATGGGCAAGGAAAGAATGCCGTTTGAAGGCACGGTCCTCGGCTGGGAAGTCCCGGATATCACGGCTGCTGTAGCGGAACTGGCAGCGGCCGGGGTGGTCTTTGAGCGCTACGGTTTTCTGCCGCAGGATGAGCAGGGAATCTGGGCCACACCGGACGGTTCAAAGGTGGCGTGGTTCAAAGACCCGGACGGCAATACGCTCAGCGTTTCGCAGCACCCTGCCTGGCGCGCTGCTTAAGCCTTCGGACCGAGCAGGAACACCGCTGACTGCGCCATCAGATTCGGCAGGAAACTGACGCGTTCCGAGCCTGACAGGAAGTACCGCTTTTCCACCGGGAAGCCGTGTTCCGCGCAGAGGTTTTCGAAGTCCTGAATGCTCAGGAAGTGAATGTTGGGCGAGTTGTACCAGTCGTACGGGAATTCTTTGGTCTTGGGCGCCTGGCCGGTGAGCAGCATAGACCAGCGGACACTCCAGTGGGCGAAATTCGGGAACGAAATGATGGCCCGACGGCCGACGCGCAGCATCTCGCGCACAACCTGCAGTGGGGCGCGCGTTTCCTGCAGAGTCTGGCTCAGAATCACGTAGTCAAACGCGCCATCGGGGTAATCGGCCAGGCCTTCGTCGATGTCACCCTGGTAGGCAGAAACACCGCGTCCAATGGCCTTGCGCACCATTTGCGGGGAGATCTCGACGCCGCGCGCCATCACGTGTTTGTTCTCGGTCAGCCAGGCCAGGACTTCGCCTTCGCCGCAGCCGAGGTCGAGCACACGGGTGGCCGGTTCAATGATCTCAGCTATGACGGAAAAATCGGGGCGCTCCTCGAGCGACACCCGAGGGGATTCGACAGTCGGGGTCGACATTAGACAGCCCTCGCAGAGCGCGCTGTACTGGAGAGGAAGCCGCGCACCAATTCGGTTTGTTCGGCCACATCGACCAGGAAGGCGTCGTGGCCATAGTTGGAGGGCAGGTCGCAATAGGCGACGTCGCCGTTGAGTTTGCGCAGTACGCGCACGATCTCCTGTGACTGGTAGCTGGGGTAGAGCCAGTCGGAGGTAAAGCTGATCACCAGGAAGCGTGTCTGCACGGTGCGGAATGCATCAACCAGCGCACCGGTGCCGTTCGCCAGATCGAAGTAATCTTCGGCCTTGGTGATGTAGAGGTACGAGTTCGCGTCGAAGCGCGAGACGAACTGCGAGCCTCGATAGCGGAGGTAGCTTTCCACCTCGAAATCGACGCCGAAATCGAAGCCGAACTTATCCTTTTCGCGAAGGCGGCGGCCGAATTTTTCGCGCATCGACTCATCGCTCATGTAGGTGATGTGGCCGACCATGCGCGCGACGGCGAGGCCGCGGGCCGGGGGCTTCGTGTCGTAGTAATCGCCTTCGTTCCAGTCGGGGTCAGCCATGATGGCCTGGCGGCCCACTTCGTTGAAGGCGATCTGTTGGGCGCTGTGACGCCAGGTGGTGGCGATGGGGATGCAGGAGAGCAGCATCTCCGGAAAGCTGACGGCCCACTCCAGTGCCTGCATGCCACCCATGGAGCCACCCGCAACGCAGAGGAGTCGGGTGATACCGAGCGAACTGACCAGCATGCGCTGCAGCCGAACCATGTCCCGAATCGTGATGACCGGGAATGCCTTGCCGTACGGCTTGCCAGTGGCCGGGTTGGTGCAGGCGGGTCCGGTGGTGCCCTGGCAGCCACCCAGAACGTTGGAGCAGATGACGAAATAGCGGTCGGTATCGAAGGCCTTGCCGGGACCGATCATGTTGTCCCACCAGCCGGGTTTGCCGGTGTCGTGGCTGATGCCGGCGGCGTGCGCGTCCCCCGTGAAGGCGTGCGTGACCAGGATGGCATTCGACTTTTCCGCGTTGAGTTGCCCGTAACTTTCCCAGGCGATCTCGACCGGCATGAGCGTCGCGCCCGAGTCCAGCGCGATACTGTCGAATTGAGAGATCTTTGTTTCAACAACCATGAGTTTCCACAACCATCTGTTTAAGAGCCCCTGGGGCACCCTCATGGTAACAATGGCGGGCATCCTGCTGCCCGTGGCCTTGCCGCTTCCCGCTGCTGACTTCCAGTACCGTGAAGCTTTGCCTGGTTACCACTACCAGTTTCCCCGCGACCACTTCGAACATGAAGACTTCCGCACTGAATGGTGGTATTACACGGGTAATGTGCAGGATCAGCAGGGTAAACGGTTCGGGTTCGAGCTGGTGTTCTTCCGCCAGGGGGCGAAACCTGGCACCGGGAACCCGTCCAAGTGGGCCGTGGAGAACCTCTATCTGGCGCACGCGGCGGTGACGGATCCTGCAGGGAAGAAGTTCCTGTTCGACGAACGGCTGAACCGGAAAGGGCCCGGGATTGCGGGAGCCAGTGCAGTGGACGCACGGGTCTGGAACGGCAACTGGCAGGTGAAGTGGGAGGGCGAAAAGCAGACGCTCGACGCCCTCGGTTCCGGCTACAATTTTCACCTGGACCTGACTCCGCTGAAGGCCTTCGTGATCCACGGCGAGGACGGCATCAGCCGCAAGGCTGAAGGGAAGGGGAGGGCCTCCCATTATGTCTCGTTCCCGCGTTTGTCGGCGGCCGGAACGATCCGGATCGCCGGCCAAACCCACACGGTTACGGGGACCGCATGGATGGACCACGAATGGTTCAGCGAACCGCTGTCAGCCGACCAGGCCGGGTGGGACTGGTTCAGCATCCAGCTGGACAATAAGACGGAACTGATGCTGTTCCGCCTGAGAAGGAAAGACGGCACGATTGACCCGAACGCTTCCGGGACTTTCATCGATGCCGGCGGGAAAACGCGTCACCTGAGCCGCGCCGATTTCACGCTGGAACCGGGCGCGACTTGGGGTAAGTACCCGATTGAATGGCGCGTGAGAGTGCCCTCGCTCGGGATCGACATCACGGCGAGGGCCGTGCTGGCCAACCAGGCGATTGCGGCGAAGAATGCGGGGCCGAAGTACTGGGAGGGTGCTGTGGATTATTCCGGGTCGCACAAGGGCGTTGGGTATATCGAAATGACGGGGTATGAAGGCGCGGTTCGTTTGAAGTAGGACGTAGCCAGGAAGATACCTCCGGTTCCCGTTGGGGCAGTCCCCGGAGGTATTTCAGGTTCCGGGCGTTCTTAGTTCTTCGCCGATTTGCGCCGACGCCAGGCGATCAAGCCACACGCGGGCACCAGAAGCAGAGCGGTAGCCGGCTCCGGGGTGCCTGAAACCGACTCTGACACAACCGAACCGGAAGCAAAATACCGGAGCGGTTCGGAGGAGCAAGCGGAATTAATGCAAACCCATTCGCCCTCGAAAGTCGCGAGCGACGCAGTTCCCCCCAGACTGGTCAGGGGCGAGGTGAAGAACAGTCTCAGGCTGTGGTCGCCCGTAAAATCTGGGCCTTCTGCGGCCTTGACTACCGAAAGGAGGATGTGGTTGGAAAAGCCAAGAACGGTATCGTAGCCGGTGGTTCCGGTGGCCTGCGAATCCGTGGTTGTCGAGATGTTGATGGAACTGTAGGTATCGGTATCGGCGTCGTACGCAAAGGAGCCGGAGGCGGTCCCTCCCTGCGCAAACGTGACGCCGGACAGGGTCCAGGTGACGGGTCCGGCGGAGGCTGCACCTGCCAGGGTGGTGAGTGCGGCAATGCCCAGGAGGGAACGGATGAGTCTTGATTTCATGGAATTGGTATCTTCTCCTAAAGTTGAGGTCCGCCCAGTCAAACGTCTGCAACGCCTGAATCAGTACTTTTGCGGCTCATACTTCTTTCATCGGAAACCCGCACCGGATGTGGACAACTCATCCGAAAAAAACAGCAGTTACTGCTTCCCGCTCCCGGCCATGTACTGCCGCAGCCAGGCCCGCGCCAGCGCCCAGCCCCGATGAACACTCTTCGCGGACACCTCCAGCACTTCCGCAATTTCTTCCGCTGAAAGTCCCCCGAAGAACCGCAACTCGACAATCCTCGCCTGCCGCGGATCGACTTCAGCCAGCAACTGCAGCGCTTCGTCGAGGATCAGGACGTCCACGCCCTTCTGATCCAGCAACGCCAGCGTATCGGCGATCTCCAGGTGCTCCGTATTGCCGCCCCGCTTCAGCGCCCCGCGTTCTCGGGCTGCGTCCACCAGAATGCGTCGCATGATGACTGCCGCAACCGCGAAGAAATGCCGCCGGTCCTGCCAGGGAGTCTGCTGATTTCCCAGGCGCAGATACGCTTCGTGGACCAGTGCTGTCGGCTGCAGGGTCGGGCTGGGGTTGCCGGAATAGAGCGCGGAAGCCTGCCGGCGCAATTGCGCGTAAACGGTGGGGAAGACGCGGTGCAGGGCGTCGGCATCGCCACCTTGCCAGTCTCGCAACAGGGATGTGATCTCGTCGGCCATCCGCTTCCTGCATCTATCCTATTTCGCCGGGTATCATGACGAACGATGGCAGGGATTCCGCCCAAACTATCGAACGACGCCGCGCGCTGGAAGCAGGTGTATCTGGCGGCGCAGCGTCTGCTGGAGATGCCGGCGGCGCACCGGGACGCTTTTGCGCAGCGAGAGTACGGGGCTGAGCCGGAACTGCTTGCGGCGATCCTGGACCTGGTGAAGCAGTCGGACGAGCCGGACGCCGATACTGCGAATTTTCTGGACTTTTCGCCGACCGGAGCCGCGCCACCTGCCCGGCCCGGGCGCCGCCTGGGGCCGTGGCGGATTATCCGCGAATTGGGGCGTGGCGGTATGGGCCAGGTCCTGCTGGCGGAGCGCGACGATGGTCATTTCTCGAAGCAGGTCGCGATCAAACTCGTGAACGGTTTCGCTGTCGGCGAACTGCGCGAACGCATTCTGCGCGAGCGGCAGATTCTGGCGAATCTGGACCACCCTGGAATTGCCCGGCTGCTGGACGGCGGCGAGACCGAAGACGGCTCCCCCTATCTGGTGATGGAGTACGTGGAGGGGACCTCGCTGGATGTCTGGCGCGAAGCGGAAAAACCAACCCTGGAAGTTCGCCTGCGCCTGTTCTGCGAAATCTGCCTTGCGCTCGAATTCGCCCACCGCAACATGGTGGTTCACCGCGACCTGAAGCCTTCCAATATTCTGGTGACGCCGGAAGGCCAACCCCGGCTGCTGGATTTTGGGATCGCGAAGATGCTGGAGGCCAGGGAGATTGTGGGTGAACTGACCGTTGCCGGGTCGGGCCAGATGTCCCTGGCGTATGCCAGCCCGGAACAGGTGAACAGCCAGCCCGTGACCACATCCACCGACGTCTACTCGCTGGGCGTGGTGTTGTATGAGCTGCTCACGGGCGTGTTGCCCTATCGGGTGAAGGGCCTGTCGCTGCTGGAGGCGGTGCGCGTGATCTGCAGTCGGCAGGCAGCGCCGGCGAGTGTTGGGTTGCCGGAAGCGCGTGGCGATCTGGATGCCATTCTGGCGAAGGCGCTCGAAAAAGATCCCGCGCAGCGTTATGCGTCCGTGCAGGATTTTCGCCGCGATATTGCGAATTATCTCGGGGGGCACCCGGTGTATGCGCGGCCCGCCACATGGGTTTACCGGGCGCTGAAATTCCTGCGTCGAAATACATGGCAGGTGGTGGCGGCGGTAGTGATCGTCACAGTTGTTGCCACTGGAGGCACGGTCACCTGGCTACAGAAGCGGCGGGCTGACCAGCGTACCGCCGAGGTCCGGGACCTCGCCAACCGGATGCTGTCGGGGTACCTGACCAGGCTCTCGGATCTGCCCGGTTCGGCTCCCCTGCGGCAACAGATGGCGAACGACGCGTCGCAGTTTCTGGACCGGCTGGCGGGGGAGGCACCGGCCTCGGAGGAACTGGCGCGCGAGGTGGCGTCTGCGTATCGTCTGCTTTCTCTTGCGCAGGCCGGTGCGAGGTCCAGTATCGGGGATTTTTCGGGTGGTCTGCGCAGCATCGGACGTGCTCTGGCGATTCGCGAGGAACTGTTGCGGCGCAAGCCCGGGGACCCGGAGCGGCAACTGGAAGTTGCCCGGGCGCTGCTGGACCAAACGATTCTGTTCATGCACACGTTTGATCCCCGAGTTGACGCGGCGACCGAACGTATGGTGGCACTGCTGGACGCGCTGCCGGCGCAATGGCGAGACCGGACGCAGGTGCAGGAGTTGCTGGCTTCTGCACTCGGACAGCGGTCGTGGGCGCATGGTTTCCTGAGGCGGCCACGGGAGGAGGTGGCAATCGAGCTTCGTCGTCTCGGCATTCGGGAACGACTCGCAGCCGCAGCGCCTGCCAGCCTGACAGCGCAGATGAATCGGGCGGACGCTCACCTCCGCTATTCAGTAGCTCTCTTTGACCTGCGGGATGCAGCCGCGTCTGTGGTGGAAGCGAGGCGCAGTGTGGAACTGCTGCAGGCAACTGCCCCCCTGGCCCGGATGGCGAGTCCATCGGAACAGATCCGGTATCGCTTTATGCTGGCGGCTGCGGCGAAGGGCGTTGGCAAACCGGAGTTGAGCCGGGGGAACTACCTGGCCGCCGGTTCGGCTCTGGCGGAGTCGGCGCAGGGGTGTCAGAGCCTGTTTCGGGAGGATGCCTCAAATCTGCAGGCGGAGAACTGTCTGGCAGAGGCCCTTGTGTGGCAGGCGCGGGCGTTGCAGCTGGCGGGTTCCGCCGCGGCTGGCGACATTGTCCGCCACTACCTGGATGTGGCGCTGACGGCCTTTGCGGCAACTCGCGCGGGCGAAGATGCGTACCCGTTCGACGTGGAACTGTTGGAGCAGGCGGCCCTGTGGCAGCTCCCTCTTTCGTCCGCTGGTGAGCGCAGGCTGCGGAGTATGCTGGCGTCAAAGGATGCCCAAACCGAGAACGGGCACATGTGGCTTCGCCGTGACGTTGCAGGCCTGGAATGGCTGGCCGATGCGGCCGGGCGGCGTCACGATTCGGCGGCTGCCCTGTCACTGCGCACACGGGCTTACGGCTCTTCGCAACGCGTGCTGACGCTTCACGGCCAGGCCGCCGCACGGGGAATCATCCTTGCCGCGCCGTTGCTGCTGGCGCTGGAGCAGGGGGCGCCTCGCGAAAGGTCCTGCCCTCTGTTTGCCGAGGCGGCTGCGGGCTTCCGAACGTTGCTCTCCGCACAGTATGTTGCGCCCGAGGAGCAGCCGCTGCGCGATCTGGCGGAGAAGGGTCTCGCTCAGTCGCCCTGCCGTTGACCGCTACTTCTGTGGCAGCGCGAAGGTAATGTAGACCTTCGGCTTCGCCGGCGCGCCGCGTCCCGGGCCCACACCCTGCACCGGGCTTCCACCTGATGCACAGATGGTGATGTACTCCCGGCCATTCACTTCATAGACCGTCGGCACGCCCTGGGACCCATTCGGGATGTCGATGGATCGCAGGGTCTTGCCGGTGTCCTTGTCGAGAATGTGAAGCTTCGGTTCGTTGGCGGCGAATACGATCAGGCCACCGGCCGTGACTGCTACGCCGCTGCGC
>CANIHR010000234.1 GCA_947467185.1 Bryobacterales bacterium | reverse complement strand
TGGCGACCAGGCAGAAAAGGGCAGCGAAGATGGCGTAGCGGCGGGACATATCGGAGTTAGTTAGCCCTGGCCTCTTTGATGCGGTCGGACAGCATTTCTTCGAAGCGTTCCGGGATGAAGCCAGTCATCCGGGAAGAGACGGCGCCGCTGGGGCCGAGGATGAGGACGGTAGGGATGGACGCGATGTTCAGGAGGCGTCCGAGACCAGCTTCGTAGTAACTGGGGCCCTCCCATTTCATTTCCTTCAGGAAGCCGGGGACGACGGTGCGATCCTCATCGGAATCGACCGATAGGAAGACGACGTTGGGGTCCTTTTCGAATTTCTTCTTCACGTTCTCGATCATGGGGTGTTGAATCCGGCAGGGGGCGCACCAGGTGGCCCAGAAGTCCATGATGACGGTCTTCCCTTTAAGAGACGCAATGCGAAGGGTTTCGGTGCCATCCGTTCGGGGAAGAACGAATTCGCTGAGGTCTGTTGCGGCAGAGTTGGGATCTTTCTGGCGAAGAGCTTCGGCTCGGGCGGATTTCAGGGTGACATTCCGGTCGAAAGCCGCGAGGATGATATCGCCCAGGCCGGACTCGGACTTGTTCAGCTTCTTCTGCAGTTCTGCCATGTGGGTCCGGTCGGAGATGCGTTCCGCGTGGGTGGTACGGATATCTTCGACGGTGAAGGCGTCGGCAAAGCACTGGAGCGCTTCGGCATCTTTACCCTGGCGACCGAGCCAGCGGGCGCGTTCGCGGGCGGCTTCGGAACCAGGGAAGGTTTCCCATGCCTTTTTCGAGAGGACGACCGCCTCGTCGATTTTGCCAAGGTTGCCGGTGGAGCGAGCCTCCAGAACCAGAGTCCGGGCGACGGCTTTATTGATCTCTTCTGACCACTGGCCTTCGCTCATGTGACCCTGACCGGCTTTGCCGCGGAGGGTTTCCACTTCACGCTGATAGCGCTTGATGAGGGTGAGGGCCTGGGTGGCGGGTTCCGGTTTGTCGGAATCGAGCAGGAGTCGGATCACACGGTCGAGCAGCGCGAGATCCGACGTATTCGGCTCAGCGGCGAGGACTTTCTGGCCGTAGAGCACGGTCCGGGGATTGTCGTTTACTTCGATGGCGGCTTTGGCGATGGCCTTCTCGATGGGGAGGCGCTGTTTCGACTCGGGGTACTTTGCAAGGTGCCGTTCCAGTGCCTTGATGAAGTCAATCTGGCTGCCGGCGGTTTCGTTGACGGCACGGTTGAGTTCTGCCTGCTCAGTATCGGCGGGAGTCTGCGCGGCCAGCGCGGCAGCGAACAGGATGAAGGCGACAAACTTCATGGTTTCGCAGCCCTGATGCTGTCGGCCAGATTTGCCGCGCGGGTGCGGGCGATGTTCATGAAGGCTTCGCTTTTCGTGATTCGGTCTAGGAAGGGCAGGAACTGCTGTTCGGCGACGAGGCGCTTTTGGTTGCGGACGGTTTCGATACGCAGGATTGAGTCGTGAGTGCCGAGTTTGTCGAAACGAACGGCACGTTCGAGGTCGATATAGGCGCGTTCCGTCTCAGAGATCCGTTCGAACCAGTCGAGGATGGCTTTCGCTTCCAGATCTTCGGAGTAGTTGAATTTGGCTTCTTTGGGTGCTCCATCACCTTCGTACCGGAATGTCTTGGCACCCATGAAGGCTACTTTCAGACCGGATTCGAGCGCTTTGCCGAAGTGGTCGAGGCGGTCGGCCAGGTCAAAGATAGCGGTGGTGTCGGCTTCGGTCAGCTTGAAGATGAGAGGGTTTTCGTCCTTCGGGTCTTCCGTATAGATCGCGTCGCCGGTGCGTTCGAGGGTGATCTGGACGAAGGCGGGCGTGGAACCAGGGAAGGCTTTGGTGAAAACGATACGCGGGGCATCGGCCCAGCAGGAAGCGGCCATCAGCAATGGGAGCAGGAATTTCATACGGCTTCTCGGAATGCCTTCATTGTCTGATTTGTGGCGTGGCAAATTGCAATGGCGAGCGCGTCACTCGCATCTTCCGATTTTAGCGGTTCGGGGAGGCGCAGGATGGAGGCGACCATCTGTTGGACCTGACTTTTTTCGGCCCGACCGTAGCCGACCACAGCCATTTTAACTTCGAGGGCAGAGAATTCGGAGAAGACTACGCCTGCTTCGGCGATAACCAGGAGAGCGGCCCCGCGGACATGGGCCAGTTTGAGGGAAGAACGAGGGTTAACTGCGAGGAAGACTTCTTCGACCGACGCGAAATCCGGACGGTACTCTGCCAGGATTGCGCGCAGTTCGGTCGCGATATTGAGAATGCGCTTCTCCAGAGGATCGCGCGTAGAAGAACGGATGCAGCCCGCAACCACGAGTTTGTGGAGCCGGCCATCGCTGTCAATGACGCCATAGCCGGTCCGTTCGGTGCCGCAGTCGATTCCAAGAACCCGCATGCGGGCTGCCTCCAACAGGGTTAGCCGAGCCGTTCGAGTTCTTCTTCGGAGATATCGAAGTTCGAGTAGACGTTCTGCACGTCGTCGTGTTCTTCGAGAGCATCCGAGAGGCGCATCATGCCGGCGGCGTTCTTGCCTTCGATCTGAAGTAGGTTTTTCGGAACCATGGCGACCGCTTCAGCGGACTCGGTGGCGATGGAAGCTGCCGCGAGCGCCGCAACTACGGCATCGTGCGCGGTGGGATCAGAAATGATCTCCCAGTTGTCGCCGCTGTCCTTCAGATCTTCGGCGCCGGATTCGAGCACCAGATTCATCAGGGTGTCTTCATCGGCATTTTCCTTGCTGATGACGATCTGACTCTTGCGTTCGAACATCCAGGAGACGCTGCCCTGTTCGCCCAGATTGCCGCCCTGCTTGCCGAACATGTGACGAATTTCAGCCACGGTGCGGTTGCGGTTGTCGGTGGCGACCATGACGAGAACGGCTGCGCCGCCGGGGCCATAGCCTTCGAACATGATTTCGTCTATCTGGCCGCCTTCGAGTTCGCCAGTACCACGCATGATCGCCTTCTTGATGTTGTCCGAGGGCATGGAAACGCCCTTGGCGGCGAGGATGGCGGTCCGGAGACGGGGGTTGCCGTCCGGGTCTCCACCACCGCCACGGGCGGCGATCTGAATTTCTTTGATGAGGCGGGTGAAGATCTTACCGCGCTTGGCGTCGGTAGCAGCTTTTTTGTGCTTGATCGTTGCCCATTTTGAGTGGCCTGACATGTTTAGAAGTGGCTCCGGAGTGTGGAGAGAAGGCCCAAAAACGCCTTTTCTCCCGATCTTTCAGGATAGCAAACGCTGCGGAGTCTATTGGCGCGGATCTATTGGCGGAGGACCTGGGCGAAGAAATCGAGGGTGCGGGTGTCTTTCGACTGGCCCAGCCAGAACATCGCCTTCTTGCGGATGGCGGGGTCGGGATTGCTCTTGGCGACCGTGATGAGGAGGGGGATGCCTTGATCGGACGGGAGCGTCTTCAGCGCGAAGACGGCCTGTTCTTTGACGGAGCGTTCGGGGTCGTCCGTAATCGCATGACCGATCACCTGCGTTGCGTCCTTCGTGGCGGCCTTCTGGGCGATCCAGAACAGCGCCTTGCTGCGGATTTGCGGCGACTTGTCGTTACGGGCGAGATCCATCACGGTCGCCATGCCTTCCGGCTCCTTACTGTTGGCGAGGGCGAATACGACCTGCTCGCGGACATGGAGGCTGGGGTCGGTTGCCAGCATGTGCTTCAGGGTTTCGAGACCGTGTTTGCCACGGGCGTTGCCCAGCCAGAAAGCGGCGCGTTCGCGGAGCTTATCGGGCTGTGAAGTGGCGGTTAGTTCATCGAGGGCTTTATCCGCGTCAGGGCCGACGTGGAGAGCGAGGGGAGCCATTGCACGGTCACCCTTTTCGCCGGTGGCCTGCGTTTTCAGCCAGTTCACACTTGCCGTGGTGGAGATGCCGTTGAACCAGTGGAAGGGCAGGTTTCCTCCGTCGAGACGGCAGTCGGGAGAGGTCAACTGGAGCTTGTCGACCTTGCCCGCTTCCACGCGGATCAGGATCAGCATGTTGGGTGAGCCTTCGAGGCGAACAGGGGCACTGGGATTGCGCCCGCTGTTGCCGTCGCGGTCGGTCCAGCAGCCGTCACCCCGATGGCCTGGGAGAACCGGGACCGAGTAGCCAGCCCAGAAGGGGCCAGCTCCGAGCGTGGTCAGCTGGGCGTCGAGCGTGCCAGTGAAGGCGTGGCTTACGACCCGGGCGTTTTCAATCTGTGGCTGCTGCGCAGCGAGCGCAGCAGTCAGGGCGAGGAACAGCGCCGGGATTCTCACTTGAGCAGCTCCAGCATGTACTCGGTGGCTTCCTTCGACTTCGACATCGACAGGCGTTCCACAATTGCCTTCTTCATGTTGGGGTCGGACTCCTTGCGGGCCAGGTCCACCATGCTTTTGGCGTCGCCCCGCATGGAGAGGCCGTTGATCAGTTCACGTTTCACTTTCGGGTCGGTTTCCGACGCGTAGAACTGCAGGATGGATTCCACCGGTGTATTGCGCGTCATGGCCATGCTGCGGATCGCTTCGGTGCGGACTTTGGGGTCCTTTTCGGTCTTGACCAGGTCGAGAAGTTTGTCCCCCGCACCGGCCATCATCAGGCTACGGACGATGGCGACTTTGTTATCGGTAGACGCTTCGGTGCTGTAAAGCTGCAGAAGGTGCGGGGTGGCGCGCAGGGCTCCCAGTTGGCGGATGGCTTCGAGGCGGAGTTCTGGTTCCTTTTCGTTCCTCGCGAGGTTAGCCATCTGATCGGTGGCTTTCGACATCATGAGGGACCGGATGATTTCGCGCTTCACAGAGATGTCGCTGGAGGCCGAGTAGACACTGTTGAGTTGCTGCTGGGCCTCCGGAGTGCCGGACATGCCGAGGTAGCGGACGGCGCGGATCTGCATGTCGGGGTTGCCAGCGCCTTTCGCGTAGTCGGTCAGCAGTTGGGCGGCGCGGGGAGCCTTGCTCTGAGTGAGGACGAAAAGGGCGCGCTCTTTGACGCGGGGGGCGCTGTTGCCCTTCAGGATGCCTTCGAGGAGCGGCACGGCACGTTCCGGATCGCCATTCATCAGGCTGTTAATGGCCATCAGTTTGAGGTCTTCGTTCGTGTCCGTGGTGGCGGTGGGCTGGCCAGAACCCTGTTTGACGGCGGCGTCGAGGGCCTGAGCGTCGTTCAGCCAGCGGCTCTGGGGGTAATCCTGACGGAGTTTGGCAAGGGCGGCGAGGGCTTCGTCTTTACGGCCGGCGCGATCGAGGGCGTAAGCCTTCCAGTAGAGGGCACCATCGGCACGCTGGGCTTTGGCTGTGATGACGGCGTCGAACTGTTTGATGGCGTCTTCGTAGCGCTTGTCGTCGAGGGCGCGGGTCCCGCCTTCATAGGAACCGCCACCCTTGGCGAACTGGAAGCTGACGTTTTTCCGGGCTTCCTGGGCGATGTTGCGGACGGCTTCGGCCTTTATCCGGTCGCGCTCGAATTGTCCCTGGGCCGCATCGAGCTGGGCCAGGAGTTCGTGATTGACGGTGGTTTGCGCGAGCACTTCCTGCGCCTGTTGCAGGGCGACTTCGACCTGCAAATCTACGTTGACATTCTGCTGGGCAGAAGCGGGGATTGCGAGCGCCGCTGCCAGGAAACCATGGGCGAGTTTATTCATGTTGCTGTCCTTTGTTATCTGAGATTTGCTTCCACGACGCGTACTTTGAAGAGCAGGGAATCGGCTCCGATCCGTTCCCTTAACATTCGGAGGTCTTCAGGGTGGCCGCCAGCGTTGGCCGCTTCGGTGAGTATCCGGTCGGCTTCATCAACCACGGCCAGAGTGTTTGGCTGCGTGCCTTTTTCCAGCCACTGGCGCATGAGTCGGCTTTCGTCCACCAGATCCTGTGCGCGGGCCTGGAGGGGTTCCAGATCGGTCGGGTTATCGGCCGTGTTTTCGAATTCGGTGAGCAGCATCTGGGTGCGGTCCAGGTGGTCCGCCAGCGTCATCGTGAGGATGCGCTGCCGGGCTTCATCTGTCAGCGGGGCGGCGGCAACAGGCTGCGAGGGCGGACGGACCAGGATGACGGCGGCGATGAGAGCGGCTGTAATAGCGAAGGCCGGGAGCCAGGCCCAGCGAGATCTGCGGCGCGGGGCTACGGCCGCCGGCGCAACACGCGCCCACATCTCGGCCTCGAAGGAGGGACGCGGTTCGGGCACAGGGAGAGTATCGAACATCTCCATGGAGGCATGGAGCGCCGCATTCGCCTGGTTGCATTCCGTGCAGGTGCGGAGGTGCTCGCTCGCCCCCTCCGGGGCATCGGATTCGCCGTAATAATAGAGGAGAATCAGGTCCTCTTCAGAAAGATGGTTCATACGTTTGTCCTTGCTACTGGTTCCAGGGCGCGACGCAGCTTCTGCACGGCGCGAAAAACGCTGTGTTTGGCGGCGCCGGTCTGGACACCCAGGGTGACTGCAATCTCTTCAATGGCCATGCCGTCGTAGTGGCGCAGCACGAACGCGGTGCGCTCCATTTCGGTCAACTCGGCAAGGGCCGGCTCCAGCGTCCGGGTGATCTCGTCGCTCAGGGCGAGCCGTTCCGGGGAGGGGCTGGTGGCGGGCAGACGGTTGATCATAGGCTCGTCCTCGTCGCCGCCGGAGTCGGCATCCTGACGGCGGCGACGGGACCGCAGAAGGTCGAGTGAACAGTTAGCGCAGATGCGATGGAGCCAGGTTCCGAAGGAGGCCCGGCCATCGAACTTCGCTATCTGTCTCCATGCTTTCAGGAACGTCTCCTGAACCAGATCTTCGGCGTCGGTATCGCTGCCGGTAATTCTGTAGGCGAGTCGGAACAGGGGGCGGGCGTGGCGTTCAACCAGTGCCTGAAATTCCTCCCGGCTTGTGATGGCTTCTGTTCCGTTCATCGGCTGTCAGGTTAGACTTCGCCGGGCCACTGCGGTTAGTGAAAAAAAAGAAGAAGGCCGGCAGTCTGGGGGAAGACCTACCGGCCTTTTGAAGGGGGGCAGCGCGATTCGAGGGAGAATCGCGCTGGTCGCGAATGGCCGGGCCGGGGTTACGCCTTCCCAGTCATTTGCGCGATTCGGTTACTAGTAAGTACGTTCGAATTGCCCATTTGTTTCGTAAAACTGCGTGATCGGATTGACCCCCGGATTCGCCCCCGGTTTCGCCCCAGGGTGGGCGCTGACAGGCCCTTCCGGGCGGAACCTGTTACATTACTAAAACGATGAGAATTCTCTCCCTATTGGCTTTCGCGCCCCTGTTATCGGCGCAACTGATGTATGTGGGAACGTACACAAAGCCCCAGAGCACTTCCGAAGGTATCTACGCCTACCGCCTGGATGCGAAGACAGCGAAGTTCACTCCGCTCGGACTGGCGGCGGCGGGTGTGAACCCGACATTCCTGGCGGTCCACCCGAACGGCAAATTCCTGTACGCCATCAATGAAGTGGATACCTGGCAGGGTAAGAAGACCGGCGCGGTTTCGGCGTATTCGATCGATAAGGCAACCGGCAAGCTGACGTTGCTGAATCAGGTTTCTTCGGCGAGCCCCGGTCCGTGCCATCTCACAGTGGACGCGACGGGTAAGACGCTGCTGGTAGCGAACTACTCGGGCGGCAGCTTTTCTTCCTTCGCAATTCAGGCGGATGGCAAGCTGAGCGAAGCGGTTTCGTTCGTTCAGGAGACGGGCGGCAGCGTGGATAAGGCCCGCCAGACCTCGCCCCACGGTCACTCGATTGTTCTCGCGAAGAACAACAAAGTCGCGCTGGGTGCCGATCTTGGCAACGATAAAGTTTGGATCTTCAACGTGGATGCCGCGACGGGCAAGATGACGCCGGGTACGCCAGCTTTCGGGACTGTGAAGCCGGGTTCGGGGCCGCGCCACATCGCGATTGCTCCCGACCAGAAGCATGCCTACGTTCTGAACGAGATGTTCTACACGGTTTCCACCATGGAGTTTGACGCTGCGAAGGGAACGCTGAAGGAACTTGGGCAGACGCTGGCGACGCCGACGAGTCCGATTCCGGGGAACTCCGGTGCGGAGATTCAGATTTCGGCCGACGGCAAGTTTGTGTACTCGTCGAATCGTGGCCATGACTCGATCGCGGTGTTTGCTGTCGATCCGAAGACGGCGATGCTGAAGCTCATCCAGAACGAACCGACGGGCGGCAAGACTCCTCGCGCGTTCCTGCTGGATCCTTCCGGTAACTTCCTGGTCGCCGGCAATCAGAACACGAACACCTTCACGCTGCACCGCGTGGATAAGGCGACGGGCAAGTTGTCGCCCGTGGGGACCCCTGTGGAACTGGGTGCTCCGGTTACGTTTGCTTTCGTGCAGTAGTGTTTTAAGAAGTCGGGGTGAGCATGGGCGGGAACGGACCCGCCTGTGCCGCTCCGGCCGCTTGCAGGCCGAGCCTGCGTTGTATCTCTCCCGCCAGCATTTCCGGGGTCACGGCGGCGTCACGGGGTTCCTCACCCCGGGCGTCAGAACTGCCGTAGATCCTGCCTCCTTCGAAACCTCCCCCGGCAACCAGTGAAGTCCAGCAGCGTGACCAGTGATCGCGGCCTCCCGTGGGGTTGATGCGTGGGGTGCGGCCGAACTCCGTCAGGGCGACGACCATGGTGGTGTTGAGCAGACCGCGCTCGTCCAGGTCAATGAGGAGCTTGCTGACAGCGGCGTC
>CANIHR010000233.1 GCA_947467185.1 Bryobacterales bacterium | reverse complement strand
TGCAGGGCTGGCAGCTAAAGGGCCTGATCGAGGCCGCCGGTAAGGACTTCGTCGGGGCCTGCCTGGATTCCGGCAATCCGTGCTGGACGTTGGAAGATCCGCATTCCACGCTTGAGCAACTTCACCCCTACGTTCTGACCAGTCACGTCCGCGACTCCGCTGTGTGGCGCACTCCGGACGGCGCTGCGGTTAGCTGGGTCCGCATGGGCGAAGGCAACGTCAATATTGATGAGTATTGCCGCAAGTACGCCGCCCTCTGCCCCGGCAAGGCGCTCTCCATGGAGTGCATCGTGACGCCTCCGCGGCCATTCAACTACCGCAAGCCTGAATTCTGGGATGGTTACCGCGACGTTCCGGCGTGGAATTTTGAGCGCTTCACCGAGATTGCCGAACGAGGCAAGCCCGTTGACTTCCAGCGAACTGACCGCGCCCAGGCGGCACAGAAAGAACGCGAAGACCTGGAAGCGAGCCTGCGCCACACCCGGCAGCTCTTCGGCCTGTAAGCGCGATTACGTCCAGTATGGTTCGCCAGCCGGAATGAACTGAATGGGCACGCCGGAAATAAACGTCCGCAGCCACTTCGCGCACTCTTCCATCCCCGGCTCTTCCGACACGCAATGGCCCAGAATAATCTGGCCCTTCACGATCCCCAAGGTCACCGCGTCCATCACATACTCCGGGTTATCGAACGCCCCGTCCGTCTCGGGCGATTCCCCGCCAATCACCAAATCCACATCCTGCCGCAGCGCCGGCGATGCATACCCCGGCCCCAGCAAAATCCGGCTGATCTTCGCCTTCGGGTCTCCCACGACGCGAAACGCCTTCGACCCCGTCCGCTTCTTTATCGAAGAAGCAAAAGCCCCCAGCGTGGTTTCAGGAATCGTGTACACCTTCCCGCCCCCCATCGTCGCCGTCTCATCCTCAATCCCCACCGCCCGCAACGACGCCACAATCGACTGATCCGGCTTCCGCGAATGCTGGTGATCGTGGAACCGCCAGATCACGATCCCGTGCTCCAGGCAGTACGCCTTCTTCTTCAGATAAAGCGGATTCTCCGTCAGATCCTTTGTCTCATCCCGGTCATTCCACCACGTGTCCTCATGCGTAATGATCAGGTTCAGCCCCGCCACCTGCACGCGCCGAATCATGTCGAACGTGGTCATCACGGTCGTCGCAATCCCCTTCACCTCCGAATCCGGATCGCCGATCTTAAACGTGTCCCGATACGTCTGTGCGTTGAAAGGCACGCCCAGATTCTTCTTCACCAGTTCAATCGTTTCCCGCGCCGTCATCAGACCGCCCTCCAGTAGGGATCGCCCGCATCAATCCACTTCGCCGGAACACCCTGAATCGCCGACGTCAGCCACTTCGCACAAGCCTGCATCCCCGGTTCTTCCGAAGCCACACGCCCCACCGTCACCAGATTCCGCTTTTCACCCGTGGCCAGCATATCCGCCGCGTAGTGCGTACACTCCCACTCACGGACCTCGCCCGTCAGCAGCAGATCCACGTCGTGATAGTTCTTCCACATCGTCGCTACGGCCATCAGCCCAGGCTGCAGCATCACGCGCCGCACCCGAGCCTTCCGGTCCCCCACCGCGCGCAGCCCGCCACGCAACTTCAGCTTCGTCCGAATCGTCGCCACCACCTCTTCCGCCGATGCCGCCGGAATGTCGTAACGGCCATCGCCCGCAACCGCATACCGCGACCATCCCAGCGCGTCCGCCAGACCCACGGTCAGATGCTTTTCCGGACGAGCAACCCAGTGATCCCGCAAACGGAAAACCACCAGCCCTTCCTTCTCAATGAACTCGCGCTTCGCCCGATAAACCGGGTCGTCCGGCAACACCCCGGCCGGACCTCGTCCCCGCCCACCCGGCGCAGGAGCTGGCGCCGGACCATCCTGTCTTCCATAGAACGTCGGCTCATGCGTCAGGACCAAATTCAGCTTCGCCTTCGCCGCCTGCTGCAGCACGGCCAAAGTTGCCATCGCCGTGGTCGCAATACCGGTCACAGGCAGGTCGGCGTTACCAGCCTTGAACCCATCCAGCCCGCTCTCCGGCCACTCACCGCCCAGCTTTTCCTGGATCTCTCGAACCACATCCCGGGCCGACGTCTTCCCCGCTGACAGCAGCGGAATCTGCGACGCAGCCAGGCTACCGGCCAGCAGCCCGAATCCCCGCCGCGACATCTCATTCGCTTGAATTTTCACGTTCGTTTCCGGTTCAAACTATATCGGGCACGCACCCGAATCGTCAACCGCATATACTTTCTGTCATGGCTGACCTAAACCGTCGCAACTTCCTCCAGACCGCCGCCCTCGCCGCCTCGCCTGCCTCCGCCCTCCAGGGCCCCGCCAAACCCCGTCGCGTTGGCCTCATCGGCACCGGCTGGTACGGCAAAATCGACCTCCTCCGCCTCATCCAGGTGGAACCCGTCGAAGTGGTCTCCCTTTGCGACGTCGATTCGACTATGCTCGAAAACGCCGCCAACCTGGTCGCCACCCGTCAGAAATCCGGCAAGAAGCCCCAGCTTTTCCATGACTGCCGCGACATGCTCAAACAGAGCGGTCTCGACATCTGTCTCGTCGCCCCGCCCGACCACTGGCACGCCCTCGCCATGATCGAAGCCGTCAAAGCCGGTGCTGACGTTTACGTGCAGAAGCCGATCAGCGTTGATGTCACCGAGGGTCAGGCGATGCTCGCCGCAGCCCGTAAATACAAGCGAGTAGTGCAGGTCGGCACCCAGCGCCGCAGTACGCCCCACATTGTCGAAGCGAAGGAAAAGTTCATCGACACCGGCGCTCTCGGCCGCATCGGCTACGTTGATATCCACTGTTACTACCACATGCGCGCCACGGATAATCCGCCCGATGGAACCCCGCCCGCCAACCTTGACTACGAGATGTGGACCGGCCCCGCGCCCATGCGTCCCTTCAACCCGCTCACCCACCCCCGCCGCTGGCGCGCGTTCATGGAATATGGCAACGGCATCGTCGGCGACATGTGCATCCACATGTTCGACATGACCCGCTGGATGCTGAAGCTCGGCTGGCCGACCCGCATTTCCTCCGAAGGCGGCATCGTGATGGACAAGGCCAGTAAGGCCAACATCACCGACACCCAGATGTGTACCTTCGAGTACCCCGACCTCAATATCGTCTGGAACCACCGGACCTGGGGTGATGCCGGAGAGCCTGACCCGAAGCACAGTTGGGGCGCGACCTTCTATGGCGAAAAAGGCGTCCTCAAAGTCGGCGTCTATTCGTACGATTTCATCCCGAACGCCAAAGGTGCCACGGCCATCCATAAGGACGTCACCTACGAGTTCGACAAGTACCCCGAAGACAAGACGGAAAAGGACCTCGAAACCCACGTTGCCCCCGCCGTCCGCCACCACATGATGGACTTCCTCGCCGCCATCGACAAACGCACCAACCCCGTCGCCGACATCGAACAGGGCTTCATCTCAACAGCCTCCTGCATCCTCGCGAACCTTGCGCTGAAGACCGGCCGCAAGTTCACCTGGGACCCCGTAAGACAGCAGGTGGTCGGCGACCCCGAGGCCAACAAGCTCCTCACGAGACCGTATCGAAAAGGCTGGACCCACCCCGACGCCAGGACGGTGTAATTGCCTTTGAGGGGGCTCGCCCGCATCAGTGCGGTCGAGCCCTCTCTCAAGTGTTCTACTAATAAAGCAATGAAATCAGCCACCCTGGCCCTCGCCCTCCTCCTTCCCGCCCTCGCCTTCCCCGCTACCCCACCCACCGAAAAACTCACCCTCCCCGGCCTCACCCAGCCCGTCGAAATCCTCAAAGACAAATGGGGTGTCGCCCACATCTACGCCCAAAACGAGCACGACCTCTTCTTCGCCCAGGGCTACAACGTCGCCCGGGACCGTCTCTTCCAGCTCGAACTCTGGCGTCGCCAGGCCACCGGCACTATGGCCGAAATCTCCGGCCGCGCCGAACTCAAACGCGACATCGGCAACCGCCTCTTCCGTTATCGCGGCGACCTCAAACAGGAACTCAACTGGTATCACCCCCGCGGCGAGTCCATCGTCACCGCCTTCGTGCAGGGCATCAACGCTCGAATCGCCGAAACCAACGCGAACCCCGCCCTCCTCACGCCCGACTTCCGCCTCCTCAACCTGAAGCCCGGCCAGTGGACTCCCGCCGTCGTCATCAGTCGCTTCAACGCTCTCGTCTCCAACGTCGAGCAGGAACTCAACATGGCCCTCGCCATCCGGGCCGTCGGCGTAGACAAAGTCAAAGACCTCGAATATTTCCAGCCCGACAATCCGAACCTCACGCTCGACCCCGCCATCGACCAAACCCTCCTCTCCAAAGAGATCCTGGCTCTCTACCGTGCCTTCAAAGCCCCCCTGCGCTTTGGAGCGACTGCTCCCACGACGGACCTCGCCCTCGACCTCAGCCAGCGGCAGGAAGACATCGGCAGCAACAACTGGATCGTCGGCCCCCAACTCACCTCCAGCGGCTACCCGCTGATGATGAACGACCCCCACCGCACCCAACAGGCGCCCTCCCTCCGCTACTGGGCCCATCTCGTCGCGCCCGGCTGGAACGTCATCGGCGGCGGCGAACCCTCTCTCCCCGGCCTCTCCATCGGCCACAACGAATTCGGTGCCTGGGGCCTCACCATCTTCGGCACCGACAACGAAGATCTCTACGTCTACGACACCAACCCCGCCAATGCCAATGAATACCGCTACCAGGGCGGCTGGGAGGCCATGCGCGTCATCCGCGAAACCATCCCCGTCAAAGGCGAACAGCCCGCCGCCGTCGATCTGAAGTACACTCGCCACGGCCCTGTCATCTTTGAAGACAAAGAGCACCACAAGGCCTATGCGATCCGCGCCGCCTGGCTCGAAGTTGGCAACGCTCCGTATCTCGCCAGTCTCCGCATGGACCAGGCCCGCACCTGGGCCGAATTCCAGGATGCGTGCGCCTACAGTCGCCTTCCCGCCGAAAACATGATCTGGGCCGACCGCGAAGGCAATATCGGTTACCAGGCCGTCGGTATTGCGCCACAGCGCCCCAACTTCTCCGGTCTCGTCCCCGTTCCCGGCGACGGCCGTTACGAATGGTCGGGCTATCTGGCCCCCAAAGCTCTACCCAGCGTTTTCAATCCGTCCAAAGGCTTCTACAACACCTCAAACGAATTCCAGATCCCCGCCGGCTGGCCCTTCAAAGACGCCCTCCACTACAAATGGGCCGACGCGTTCCGAGCCGAAAGCGTCTCCGAATTCCTCAGCTCGGGTCGCCGCTTCACCATCTCCGATATGGTGGAACTCCAGAACAACAACCTCTCCATTCCGGCCCGACGCATCGTCCCCCTCCTGCGCGAAGTCAAACTCTCCACCGACGCCGCCGGCAAAGCCCGCAACCGTCTCCTCCACTGGAACTTCCACCTCGACGCCGACTCCGTCGAAGCCGGTATTTACGAGACCTTCCAGCGCCAACTTCTCGCCGACGTCCGGGCTCTCGTAGTCCCTGCCGCCGCCCGTGACGCTATCGGCACTCCGCCCATGTCGCGCATCATTGCCTGGCTTTACGCTCCGGATGGGCGTTTTGGCGACAACCCGCTCGCCGGGCGCGACACGCTCCTCGCCACCACCCTCGAAAAAGCCATCGCCACCCTCACCAAACGTTTCGGCCCCGACCCCGAAAAGTGGAATCTCGGAGCCTTCCACCACGCCACCATCATCCACCCCCTGTCGGCGACGCTGTCATCCGAAGACAAAGCCCGTTTCAACGTTGGCAACCACCCCCGCGGCGGCGACAGCTATACCGTCACAGCGACCGGAGGTGCAGATAACCAGACCTCGGGTGGCAGCTTCAAAATCATCGCCGACACCGAAAACTGGGACGATACTCTCGGCATCAACACCCCCGGCCAGTCTGGCGACGTCAACGACCCCCATTACCGAGACCTTTACGAACTCTGGGCACGTGGCCAGTACTTCCCCGTTCTCTACTCCCGTCCCAAAGTCGAATCCGTCGCCGAAAAGCGTTTCGAACTCGCCCCCGCGCCGCCTGACCCCGCGCTCCGCCCTATCGCCGAAACACCCGGCCTCCCCCGCGTGCTCCTCATCGGCGACTCCATCTCCATCGGCTATACACTCCCCGTCCGGGAATTGCTGAAGGGCAAAGCCAACGTCCTGCGACCTCTTGAAAACGCGGCCCAGACCGCTTTCGGCCTCACTCACCTCGACGCCTGGCTCGGCGATTCCAAATGGGATGTCATTCACTTCAACTTCGGCCTCCACGACCTCAAGTACCTCGATGCCGAGGGCAACTACGTCACCCCCGACAAGGGGAAACAGGTAGCCCTCCTTCCCGAATATGAGGCAAATCTCCGTCGCATCGTCGCCCGCCTGAGGCAGACAGGCGCGAAGCTCATCTGGGCCACCACCACCCCGGTTCCCGACGCCAGCTCCGGTCGTGTGAAAGACGACGAGCTCAAGTACAACGAAGTCGCCCTCCGCGTCATGAAGGATTTGGGCGTTTCGGTCGACAACCTCCACGCTGTTGTCGCAGCCAACCCGGGCATCCAACTCCCCCACAATGTCCATTTCACCCCGGATGGCTACCAGCGCCTCGCACGTTCAGTAACTGCCACGATCGATGGCGCTCTCGCGGCGCACTAGTCGAAAACGATACACCTTCCTGGCGGGACGTGTATCGTTTTGGAATACTTTCCTGTTCGCCTGTCAGAGCCGAACGGTCACTGCCCTGCATTTTTCGGGAATTTGACGGTTCGGTCTCCTGGCCCTCGACTTGCATCGCATTATGGTCATGGACCCCAAAACGACTGCCCTGATCCTCGTCGGTTACCAAAATGACTACTTCGCCCCCAACGGTATCCTCCGGGGCGTCATCGAAGAAGCCAACCGTGTTGACCAGACCCTCGCCAACACAGTTGACCTCCTGAAGGTCGCCGCAGATACCGAAATGATGCTGATTTCCACGCCCATCATCCTCACCTCCGACTACCGCGCCATGGCCGAGTCAGAAGGCGTGCTCGGCGCAATCAAGAACTCCGGTGCTTTCAAAGCGGGCTCCGTCGGTGCCGATACTATCCCCGAGCTCCTCACATTCGGCGACCGCATCACCTACGTAAACGGTAAACAGGGCTTCAACGCCTTCTCCAATACCGAACTCGACCGGGTGCTCCGCGCCAACAATATCCACCACCTCCTCCTCGCCGGCATGATCACCTCGTTGTGCATCGACTCTACGGGGCGGGCCGCTTACGAACGTGGTTACAAAGTCACCGTTCTTTCCGATTGCACCTCCGCCCGCACCCCCGGCGAGCAGGACTTCTACTGCAGCACGATCTTCCCCTTGTACGCCGACGTTCTCACCAATAAGAAATTCATTGAACTGGCGCAGCCCGTCGCCGCCTGAACCCCGCGCTCAAAGACCTCCCATGGACGCCCCCAGCGACAACGAGCAATCCCTGCTCCGCAATGACATTCATATTCAGGCAACTTACCGCCTGACTGAAGCCCTTGTCGCCGCCGAAAAGCGAATGCGCCGCCGCATTGAGCTCCTTTCGGAGGTCGTCTTTGAGACCGACCGCGAAGGCCGGCTGACCTTTTTGAATCACGCCTGGCATTCGCTTCTCGGCTACGAACTGGACGCCAGTCTGGGGTCGCAGCTGGTTACCTTTGTGGTGGAAGAAGACCGCGCCCTTCTCTGCACCGGCCCTGACTTTGCCGATTGCGCACGCAAGCGGGGCCGTTCCGAAATTCGTCTGCGGAAGCTCGATGGGGGCATCGTCTGGATGGAACTCTCCATCGCCCCCCTCGAAGAAGGCGGTGCGGTCGGCACCCTTCATGACATCACCCGCCAGAAGCTCGCGCAGGCTGAACTGGCGAAACTCTCCCTCGTAGCCAGCTACACCGATAGCCTGGTGATTATCGCCGATAGTTGGGGCCGCATCGAATGGGTCAACGATGCCTTCATTCGCAAGACCGGCTACAGCACGGAAGAGGTCACGGGACGGAAGCCGGGTGAGTTACTGCAGGGTCCGAATTCCGACCGTGCCACTATCGCCACCATCAGCCAGCGCCTGAAAGAGGGCCGTTCCTTCCAGTGCGAGATTCTCAACTACACGAAAAGTGGCGAAGAATATTGGGTCGCGGTTCACATCTCCCCCATCCACAATGCCGCCGGTAAGGTGGAGCGTTTCGTCTCCATCCAGACCGATATCACCGAACTTCGTCGCACCCAGTCTGACCTGAAGACAGCCAAAGAGGTGGCCGAGTCTGCCAGCGAGGCCAAAACGCAGTTCCTCGCCACCATCAGCCACGAAATGCGCACGCCCCTCAACGTCATTCTGGGCAGCGTGGAACTGGCTCGCGTTGATAACGCCGAGTCTTCCTGGGCGGGCAATCTGAAGCGCATCGATGAGAACGCGGAAACCTTGCTCGGGCTCATCACTGATCTCCTCGATGTCTCCAAGATTGAAGCGGGTCAGTTTGAATGGGAGAAAGTGGACTTTGCCCTTCGCCCCCTGATGGAAAAGTCGCTCACCCCGGTCTCGGAACGTGCCACGAAAAAGGGGCTCCTCTTCCAGACCAACATCTCCCCGGACCTTCCCGAGCGCATCATGGCCGACCCCAGCCGCCTCCGTCAGATCGTGGTGAACCTTGCCGAAAATGCAGTCAAATTTACGGATTCGGG
>CANIHR010000232.1 GCA_947467185.1 Bryobacterales bacterium | reverse complement strand
TGACTGGCCCGGTGTCCCCGCTGTTGAAGAAGCAGCAGGTTCCGGTGGAAGAACTGCGGCCGCCTGTCGCCCAGCCTGAAACTCCCGCCGCCGCGGCCACAACAAAGTCCGGCTCGCCGGCTCCAGGTGGCCTCAAATGATGACCGTCTCTTTAGCCATCGAAGATAAGAACCTGCTTGATGAAGTCCGTTCCTGCCTCGACCGGGAGGCGGTTCAGGTGGATCAGGAACAGCGCCAGGTCAGTGACCTCAGTGGCTTCCTGGAACACCTGCGGCACTCTCAGCCGGGCATCATCATCATTGATGCGGGCTCTGTCAAAAGTCCGGTCGAAAGGTTGATTGAAAGCATCCGCGCCGTCGCTCCCGGCTCTTTTCTGGTCGCCCTCAACACGAAGGTCGATGCCCAGCACCTCCTGGAATGTTTCCACGCTGGTGTCAACGAATATCTCGTCCCCCCGGTTGGCGATGGCATCCGGAAAGTTCTTGGCCAGCGCATCGAAACGGCCCGCCGCAGTGAGCGCCGGCGTGGGCGCGTTGTAACGTTCCTTTCGGCCAAAGGCGGTTGTGGAGCTACCACCGTCGCGTGTCATACCGCGGCCGCCATGGCGACCCTCAACCACAAAGTTCTCCTCGGAGATTTCGACATAGTCAACGGCATGGTCGGCTTCCTGATGCACGCAGAATCCCCTTACTCCATCGTGGATGCCTTCCGCAACACGCACCGCCTCGACGACAGCTACTGGAGCGGACTGGTGGCGAAATGCCCGTCCGGCGTGGACGCGATTATGGCCCCTGCCAGCGTGGAAGCCCGCCGCTCGCCGAGCCCCAAAGAAGTGCAGGCGGTCCTCGAATATGCGCATCAGGCCTACGAATGGTCCGTCATTGACGCCGGCCGCGGCCTCAGTCCTTACACGCTGGCCGTCATTGAAGGCTCCGACGAACTTTGCCTTGTGGCTGAACCGCAACTTCAGAGTCTGCGCCAGGCCCGCGGTATCGTTCAGACCCTGCTCGATTCCGGCTACGCCGCCGGGCGTATCCACCTCGTGCTGAATCGCGTCGCTCGCTGGACCGACATCGCGCCGGCGGAAATCGAAAAAATTCTTCGCATCCCCATGTACGCTGCCCTGAAAGAGCGTGACGGAGATCTGCAGGATGCCCTTTCCCAGGGAACCCTCCTTCCGGCCGGCAGCGAACTCGGAAAACAGTTTCATCAACTCGCAGGCAAGCTGACAGGTCAGAGAGCCGAACAAAAGCGCGCTTTCTGGCCCTTTGGAAAGGTCGCAATCGCATGACACCCACGGCAGTCTTTACTCCCCCCCCGATGCCGCCCCCGGGCGTAATCGCCGGAACGTTTTCGTCTGACCGGGCTCCACTCGCGTATCAGGACCTCAAGTTCACGCTCCATCGCAAGCTTCTCGACCGCATTAACCTGGAAGCGCTCTCTTCCATGCCCTCGGAGCGTATGCGCGCCGAAGTCCGCGTCGCCGTGGCCCGCCTCGTCGATGAAGAACGGACGCCTCTCAGCCTGGTGGAAAAAGACAAAATCATCGACGAAATTCTCGATGAAGTCTTCGGTCTCGGACCTCTGGAACCCCTGCTCCAGGACAATACGATCTCCGATATTCTCGTCACCGGCCCAAAACTGGTCTACGTCGAACGGAACGGCAAACTCGTGCGCACGCCCGTTGAATTCAAAGACAACGCGCACCTCCTCCGCATCATCGAAAAGGTAGTCTCCCGCGTGGGGCGCCGTGTGGACGAGTCCTCGCCCATGGTCGATGCGCGCCTGCCAGATGGCTCCCGCGTCAACGCCGCCATTCCGCCCATTGCCGTCGATGGACCCCTGCTCTCCATACGCCGCTTCGGCAAGAGCGCGATGACAGCCGAAGGCCTCGTCTCCCGCCTGGCCTTCACGCCGGAAATGTTGTTCTTCCTGAAGTCCGCCGTCAAAGCACGCCTCAATATCCTCATCAGCGGTGGAACCGGCTCCGGTAAAACCACGCTTCTGAATGCGCTCTCGGCCTTTATCCCTGAAGACGAACGAATCGTCACCATCGAAGACGCCGCCGAGCTCCGCCTGCAACAAACCCACGTCGCCCGCATGGAAACCCGCCCCGCCAACATTGAAGGCAAAGGCGCGGTTCACATTCGCGAACTGGTAATCAATGCGCTCCGGATGCGCCCCGATCGCATCATCGTCGGCGAGGTCCGCTCGGAAGAAGCCCTCGATATGTTGCAGGCCATGAATACAGGCCACGACGGTTCTCTCACAACGATACACGCCAACACACCCCGCGACGCCGTCGGCCGCCTCGAAGTCATGATCGGCATGGCGAGTTCCACCATGGGCGTCCGTTCCATTCGCCAGCAGGTGGCCTCCGCTGTTGATCTCTTCGTCCAGGTCTCCCGTTTCAGTGACGGCACCCGTCGCGTGACGCACGTTACGGAAGTGGTAGGTATGGAAGGGGAAGTCATCACTTTGCAGGATCTTTTCCTCTTTAACAAGACGGGCCTCAATGAGCAGGGCAAGGTTACCGGCCGCTTCCGTGGCACCGGCACCAGGCCGCGTTCTTACGAAAGAATCCAGGGTTGTGGCATCAATATGCCCATGGATATCTTCAGTACTGAGACGGTTATCTAGTTGCTTTAAAGCAGGTGGGGCGTCATGAAAATCATCATCATCATCTTCGTCAATCTCTTCATCCTTACGGTTGGCGGCATCCTCCTCGGCCTGCATCTCTACGACCGGCGCAACAAACGCATGGTGGCCCGCATGCTGCAGGTCGGCGACAAGCCGCCTGAAGTCTCCATCTCGCTCCTGCGGGAAATCAAAGAGAAGGGTGCCGGTCACACTTTTGATTTGCGCGCCCGCTCGGAGGCGCTCCTGCAGCAGGCGGATGTCACCTGGGGAGCGGACCGGTTCCTTCGGATTATCGGTGTCTTCGCCTTCGTCGGCTTCGTTGCCGGGCTGGTTGTGCCGCTCGGCATCGGAACACCACTCTCTGCTCTTCTCTACACCGTCGTGGCCGGCTATCTGCCCGTGTTTTACGTGAAGAAGATGCGAACCCGCCGCCTGGACGCGCTGGAGAAGCAACTGCCCGACGCCATGGATTTTCTTGCCCGCTCCATGCGCGCCGGCCATGCCTTCAGTATCAGCATCGGCATGGTGGGCGATGACCTTCCCGAGCCGCTCGGCCGCGAATTCCGCTCCCTGTTCAATGAACAAAACCTGGGAGCTCCGCTGGAAGTGGCTTTCGAAAATTTCCACAAACGGGTGCCTCTGAACGACGTCAACCTGTTCTGCTCCGCGGCCATCCTGCAGCGCCGAACAGGCGGTAATCTCAGCGAGATCCTGACCCGTCTCTCGGAACTCGTTCGTGACCGGTTCCGCCTGCGGGGTCAGGTTAAGGCGGCCAGTGCGCATGGCAAAATGACTGCCGGCATTCTTACCGCTATGCCTGTCCTGACGATGATCGGGTTGCTTGTGGTCGCACCCGGTTACCTGCAGGGTCTGTGGAATGACGACGACGGCCGGCGTCTGGTGGGCGCCGCCGTTGTCGCTCAGATCGTGGGCAACTTCGTAATTCAAAAGATCGTGAAGATACGTGTATGAACAATCCCCTGCTTGTTGCCATCGCTTTCTTTGTCGGCCTCTCCGGCGGTCTCGGCCTGATGGTTTACCGCTTGTTAGTCCGCCCGGCTCAGGTCCGTGCCCGGCTTGGAATGCCCGTCGTGGCTGATCGGCACGCCGCACAGGCGGGCCCCGGCTTGTCGGAACGCCTGACCGGGCTTCTCCACAAGCTGGGCAATATGCTCTCGTCCGGCCCCGGAGACAGTCTCCTGAAAAGCCAGTTCGTCATGGCCGGCTATCGCACGGAAAACGCCCCGCAGACTTTCATCAGCCTTCGTTTCGCTGCCGTAGCGGTTCTGGTCTGCCTCGCGATGCTGCTCCCGATTGACGATTCCAACCCCGCCCTCCGCCTCGTCCTTCTTGTCGGCGCCGCCGGTGTCGGCTGGCGGATCCCCCTCTTCATGCTCAAGAAGCGTATCGCCGCCCGGCAGGAGCGGCTGCGTCTGTCGTTGCCCGACGCTCTCGATCTCATCATCATCTCGGTTGAGGCAGGGCTCGGTATCGACCAGGCCATTCAGCACGTCGCCCAGGAACTCCATGGTGACGAACAGGCCGATCTCGCAGACGAACTCCAGCTCATCGGCATGGAAATGCGCGCCGGCCAGCGTCGCGCCGACGCCCTGAAAGGTTTCGCCGACCGCACCGGCGAAGATGAGATCCGCAAACTCGCCGCGCTGATGATACAGAACGATAAGTTTGGCACCAGCATGGGTGAGGCCATGCGCAATCACTCCGAGTTCATGCGGGTACAACGGAAACAGCAGGCAGACGAACGTGCCTCCAAAGTTGGTGTCAAGCTCGTGTTTCCGATCTTTTTCTTCATCCTTCCCTCCATGATGCTTGTCGCTGCCGGCCCGGGCCTCCTGCAGATCTTCAAATATCTGTTCCCCATGATGAAGCAGCTTCACTAATCACAAAACGAGTCACCGTGACACAAATCATCGCAACTGCCGCTTGTATGTTCGGCGCCGGCGCGCTTGTTATGTCCATCGCTCGCCACCGTTCTATTTCGGGACAGCCGTCTCACTATACTTCGCACTGCCTCCCCACTCTTCCTCCCCTTTCCTTCCTGTTTTCATCTGGTTGAGGCCTTCTGCTCCCTGGTGTCTCAAATGCACTTTATTCGTCGAAAGGCGACAATGCCTTCGCCTGAAGGAAAGGAGGCTCACGATGTTTGCGCTTACTCTGCTGCTCTGGTCCGCTGCCGGGATTGCGCTGGTCGGGTTGTTACGCCGCCGTCGCGTCCGTGTTCAGACCTCCTGGGATTGGTGAGTAATTATGTATATCCCTGATCTGCAGGCAGCTCAGAACCCCGACGGAGGTTGGTCGGTTGGCCCCGGCGGTGCCTGCACCGAGGCCACGGCCCTCGCTGCTCTGGCACTGGCCGCATCGGATGGTTCCCACGAATCCTACGGCAAAGCTGTTCGCTGGTTGCGCGCCCTGCAGCGTCCCGATGGCGGCTGGCCCCCCATGCCGCAAATTGCTCACAGCACCTGGGTTACTTCTCTGGTTCTCCTGATTCCCCCGGATCACATTGGCAGGGAAGAGCACCGTCGCGGCGTCGAGTGGCTCCTTCGGATCCGCGGCGAAGAGACCAGCCTCGCCACCCGCATGAACCAGTTCCTCCACGGTCTTCCGACGCCAAAAGAGGAGCGGCACGAGGGTTGGCCCTGGATTCCAGGTGCCGCTGCCTGGGTTAGTCCAACCGCGACCGCTATGCTCGCTCTGCGGAAAGCCGCTCACGTCCCCGGTGTTGCCGAACGGCTGGAAGAAGGTCGCCAGTTCCTGCTTGACCGCCGCTGCGCGGATGGGGGGTGGAATCACGGCTCCGTTCGTGCCCTCGGCATCGAAGCTGAGTCCTATCCCGAGACCACCGGCCTCGCGCTGCTCGCCCTGCATGGAACACCGGCCGCGCAGCTCACGCGGTCTTACGCTGCTGCCGCGAAACACATTGAAAATTGCCGGTCGAACGAGGGGTCCGTCTGGTTGCAACTCGCGCTGCTCGCCCACGGAATGGCGCTTCCGCCCACCTCGCCCAAAGCGTGTCGAGACAGCCGCGATGCGTCGCTCCACCTTCTGGCAGAGGCCGCAAAAAAAGGTCGGAGCGTCTTCCTGTGAGGCACAAACCCAGCCGGCGCCACGTTCTTTGCGGGGCCGTCGCGCTGGCCGGAGGTGCAGCTGTGGGCTCGGTTCGGCGGGAACTTCCTCTTCCGGTCCCCGTCCAGCCCTCGCCCGTTTCTATCCTCCGCCAGACTGCCTACGACCAGACTCTTTACTCCACGGTCCGCCGCGCCCTGGACCTCCACCACCTCGATGTCCGCGGCAAACACGTTGTCCTGAAACCCAACCTGGTTGAATTCGACCCTGACCGCCCCATCAATACACACCCCCTCTTCGTCCACGCGGTGCTGGAGGGCTTCCGCGCCCTCGGCGCCGCCAGCGTCCGCATCGCCGAAGGTCCCGGCCACCGCCGCGCCACTCTCGACATGGCCGACGCCGCCGTCTACTTCGACACCATCCCCGGCTTCGAAAGCCTCTTCACGGACCTGAATCTCGACGCCGTCTCGCTCGTCCACTTCGCCAGGCCCCACTCGAAACTGACCTCCCTGTATCTGCCGCAAACCGTGCTCGGCGCTGACCTTCTGGTCTCCCTGCCGAAGCTCAAAACCCACCACTGGACCGGGGCCACTCTCTCCATGAAGAACCTGTTCGGCGTCGTCCCGGGCGGTATCTACGGCTGGCCCAAAAATTACCTCCATTGGGCCGGTATCCCGGAATGCGTGGCGGACCTTACCGCGCACTTTCCCCGCACGTTCGCTCTCGTTGATGGCATTGTCGGCATGGAAGGCAACGGCCCAATCCAGGGTGTTGCCAAAGCTGCCGGCGTGCTCGTTGCTGGCCGTGACCTGCCCTCGGTTGACGCCACCTGTTGCCGAATTATGGGCCTCGATCCCCAAAAAATCGGCTACCTTCAGCTTTCCCGCGCATCCCACGCTCTGACAGAAGACTTCAATCCACAACGAGGCGAAACTCTGGGTTCTGTTCAGACCCACTTCGCCGTTTTGCCTCAATTCGAAGCCCTCCGACTGACTGCAAAGTCCACTGTCCCAATTCGCACCTGATTCGCAACTTCGTTCACAGGCGATTCTCACCGCCTGCCCCTATTCGCCTGCATCCATTGGTCTTACGTCGTTTCTCCCCCCGGCCCGATGGCTGCACCTGCTCATAGCGGTGAGACACATGAAACGCACTGCGATAGCCCTCCTCCTGGCCACCGGCACCGCCCTCCTTACGGCGGCCACGCCCTCCCCGCCCGATCTCATCCTCACCGACGCCAAAATCTGGACAGCGAACCCGCATCAGCCGGTTGCTGAAGCTGTGGCTACCCAGGGCGAGCGGATCATCGCCATCGGCCGCAGCGCGGAAATCCTCGCGCTCGCCGGGCCCCGGACCAGAGTCCTGAGTCTAAAGGGGAAGCTCGTAACCCCCGGCTTTATTGACGCCGCTGTCCAGTTGATTGAAGGTGGCATGCACCTCTACCAGTTCCACGTCGGAGCGGCAAAGAACCCCGTGGAACTGCGCGCCCGTGTTCGAGACTACGCGGCGACCCTCGCCCCCGGTCGCTGGATTATCGCCACCGATTGGGACGACCGCAACTGGCCGCAGAAGAAGCAGCCCACCCACGAGACACTCGACGACATCACAGGCGACCATCCCACCGTCATCGTTACTCTCGACGGCCGCCTCGCTGTTGCCAATGCGCTCGCCCTCCGCCTCGCGGGCATCGCAAAGGGTCTGGCCCTCCCTCCTGACAGCGGTCTTTACCGCGACAACAAAGGCGAACCCACCGGCCTGCTCATCGGCTCTGCCATTCAGTTAGTTGAAAGAGTGATTCCGCCGCCCTGCCCGGAAGAAGTGGAAGATTTTGTTCGCGCTGCCCTGCGCCATGCCGCCGAAAACGGCCTCACCGGCGCGCTCGACCTGACCGCCGCCACGCAGTATGCCCGCACTTATCGCAAGCTGGCGGAACAGGGGGAACTCACCCTCCGCGTCACTCGCCAGATGACCCTGAAGCCCCGCGCCGGTGCCGCCGTCCCCGCGTTTGCCTCTGGCTGGGATATTGCCCCTCTCGACCCGCTTCGCAGAATCCAGGCCGCACTCACTGGCCGGAAAATGAACGTGGAAGATGCCCTCCGTGCCTATACGTATGGTGGAGCCTGGGCGGTCGGGGAAGATACCGAAAAGGGCACTCTGGAACCCGGCAAACTGGCCGACTTCGTGGTCTTGTCTGAGGACATTCTGAACCTGCCGGCAGACCGCATCGCAGCCGCGCAAGTCCTCCGGACCATCGTCGGCGGTCATGTGGTCTATGACCGCTCCACTGGTTATCAGCCCAATCCCGCACCGTCCATCTGACGGCGGTCCGCTTATGCGGCTGCGGTTCGGCTCTCCAGCCACTTTGCCAGCGCTGCCACTGGCATCGGCCGGGCTATCAGGTAACCCTGTACCCGCTCGCATCCCAGTTCAGACATCAGGGCCAGTTGGTGCTCGGTTTCCACGCCTTCCACCAGTGCGGATAGCCCCAGTTTGTGCGAAATTTCCACCAGGCTCTGCAGCAGCGCGGCCTGGCTGGAGTCCATGCCGTTTGGCACAAACGACCGGTCGATTTTGACGCCTGTCAGCGGCAGGCGCCGCAACTGCTCCATCGACGAGTACCCGGTTCCGAAATCATCCAGCCAGATGCCCACGCCCTTCATACGCAGCCGCATCATCGTGTCCAGCACGCGCGGCAAATCGTGGATCAGTGAACTCTCCGTCAGTTCGAGGGTCAGGGCGCCAGGCTCCAGGCCTTTCTCCCGCACCGCCGTCGCGATCAGGTCCGGCAATGCCAGATTCGCCAGATCGTCCGCGCTCACGTTGACCGACACTGGCAGTGGGTGCCCGAAATGCTCAGTCAACTCACGCAGGGCCGTCGTCATGACACTAAGGTTCAGTTCCCAGCCCAGGTTCGCCTTCTCCGCCGTCGGCACAAAGATCGCCGGCCCGACTGGGCCATGCCGGGGGTGATCCCATCTCGCCAGCGCCTCCAGCGATACTACTTCACCATCGCTGACACGGATGATGGGCTGGTAGTGTACCCGGATATCCCCGTTCTGAATT
>CANIHR010000231.1 GCA_947467185.1 Bryobacterales bacterium | reverse complement strand
CTTTCACCGCGCGAATCGTCTCCCTGGCTCCACTCGGCCAGCGAATCTCCAGATCCGCAACAGTCGCGGCCCCCAGCCCAAAGTGCAGGCGCGGATCGTTTGACGAGTAGTAACTCGATTGACTTAAAACAGTCAGCGCCTGCGTCTTCCCCGAGTACGTTGCCTTTACCGTCGCACCAATTCCTGAACGATTCGACTTCACTCCCACCAGCTTCACCTTCAGCCAGTGCCCCGTCCCCGTCACATCATTCCGCAGCAGTGACGGAGGCTCATTTATATTCACGATCAGAATGTCTACATCGCCGTCGTTATCAAAGTCCCCAAACGCCGCCCCCCGGCTCGAATGCGTAGCGGCGACGCCCGGGCCTGCTTCAGCAATCAGTTCCTCGAACTTTTTCCCTAAGTTCCGAAACACAATCCGCGGCGATTTATACGGATACTCCCCCAGCACTTTCTCCACTTCCGGATAGACGTTTCCGGTCACATGGAACAGATCCGGTAGTCCGTCATTGTCCAGATCCACCATCCCCGCTCCCCAGCCCACGTAGCGTGTCTCCACGCCGAGGCCCTGGCGGATCGTGACGTCGTCGAAGTTCCCCGAACCATCGTTGCGGTACAGCACCGAGGTGTCATCGGCGAAATGTGTCTTGAAGATGTCGAGCTTGCCGTCCAGATTAAAGTCCCCGACGCCAACTCCCATCCCGGCTTGTTCCATGCCGTCTTCGCTGACGGCCGCGCCACTCGCGAGCCCAGCCTCGGTAAACGTGCCGTCCCGATTGTTCCGGAAGAGCAGGCTCGCGGTGGAATCGCAGGCCACGTAGAGATCCGGCCAGCCGGTCTCGCCAAAGTCGGCGGCCAGTGCTGTCATGCAATACGCCTTGCTGGTTTTTGCCGTGATACCGGCCGTCTCGCTCACATCGGTGAAGGTGCCGTCACCGTTGTTGCGGTAGAGCCAGCAGCGCCCGGGCGGCAGGCCCTTCGGTCCGCAGTTGACCGCCACCCCCTTCCACTTACAATTCGAGTTCTCACCGGGCTTCGGAATCTTCTCCGGGTCGAAGTCCAGATAGTTCGCCACCAGCAGGTCGAGCCGGCCGTTCCGCATCGTCTCCACAAACGTACAGCCGGAACCCCAGCGGATACCTTCATGCAGCAAGCCGGCCTCCCGCGTCACGTCGGTAAACGTTCCGTTCCCGTTGTTCCGATAAAGGACATTCCGGCCCCAGTACGTGACAAACAGGTCCTCGTGCCCGTCGTTGTTGTAGTCGCCCACGCAAACGCCGCAGGCCCACCCCGTGCGGCGCAAACCTGCTTTTTCGGTGACATCGGTAAAGGTGCCGTCGCGATTGTTGTGATACAGCCGGTTCGTAGCCTCCGGTGGATTACCTTCCAGGGTCGTACCGCAGAGAATAAACAGGTCCATCCACCCATCGCCGTCATAGTCGATGAAGGCGGCGCCGCACCCGGTCGTCTCCAAGATGGCCCGCTTCTGCTCCACTCCGCCATAAATCGTCTTCGCCGTGAGGCCCGCTTCCGCAGCAATATCGGTGAAGTGAGCGTGGAACGGCAACCCTGAGGGCCTGCCGCGCGGCAGCGCTTTCACCGCCCGTGACGAAACACCCTGAGCCCAGGCCGCCACGCCAGGCAACGCCAGTAATTTTAGCCAGTGTCGACGGTCCAGCACCTCTTCAGTGTAAGGTGTGCTCTGCCGTCATATACTCGTCAGGAAGTCCTTCAAACCCATGAAATCCATCCTCTGGCGCTCGGCAATCACGGCTGCACTTGGCGGCCTCCTCTTTGGCTTTGACACCGCCGTCATCGCGGGTGTTACGCAGGACCTCACGCGTGTCTTCCAGCTCACCCCTGAACTCCTCGGCGCCACCGTGGCCGCCGCGCTGTGGGGCACCGTGCTCGGGTCGCTGTTTGGAGGCATTCCCGGCGATCGCTGGGGGCGCCGCGCAGCGCTTCAGATCCTCGGTTTCCTCTACGTAATTTCGGCCCTTGGCTCGGGCTTCGCCTGGGACTGGACTTCGCTCCTCATCTTTCGCATTATCGGCGGACTCGCCATCGGCGGTTCGTCCGTCATTGGCCCCATGTACATCGCTGAGATTGCTCCCGCGAAGTCTCGGGGCCGGATGGTCGGTCTCTTCCAGTTCAACGTTGTCTTCGGCATCCTCGTGGCCTATCTGTCGAACTACGTGGTGGGGCTGGTCGGGCTGGGTGATACAGAATGGCGCTGGAAGCTGGGTATCGCTGGTCTGCCCGCGGTGGGCTTCGTTCTGATGCTCTTCTCGATTCCGGAAAGTCCGCGCTGGTTCGCCCGGAAGGGACGGCTCGCAGAGGCGGAGAGCGTCCTGCGTCAGATCGGAGAGGCGAATCCGCGGCATGAACTGGACGCCATGATCGCAGCCAATCGCGATGAAGAAATGGCCCACGCCCAAAAACTCTTCTGCCGCCAGCATCGCCTGCCGATCTTCCTCGCCATCACCATCGGCCTGTTTAACCAGCTTGCCGGCATCAACGCGATTCTGTACTACCTCAACGACATCTTCCTCAAGGCCGGTTTCAGCAAAGTCTCCAGCGACCTCCAGGCCGTCGCCATCGGTGTCACCAACCTTCTGTTCACCATGGCCGCCATCACCGTCATCGACAAGTTCGGTCGCCGTGCTTTGCTTCTGACTGGCTCCGTTGGCACCGCGGCCTGCCTGGCAGCTGTCGCGTGGGTCTTTGCCTCCGGTTCCCACGAAGGCCTGCTCATATGGCTCCTGATCGGCTTTATCGCATTCTTTGGCTTTTCCCAGGGTGCGGTCATCTGGGTCTATATCAGCGAGGTTTTCCCCACAATGGTTCGCGCGAAGGGCCAGAGCCTCGGCAGTTTCTCCCACTGGTTCGCCAACGCCATCATTTCCGGCATCTTCCCCGCCGTTGCCGCACGCTGGGTAGCGGCGCCTTTTGCCTTCTTTGCCGCAATGATGGTCCTCCAGTTTGTCGTCGTCTTCTTCTGGTACCCCGAAACTCGCGGGGTATCGCTGGAAGACCTCGAAAAAAGAATGACGCATTCCTGAGAAGTTCCTATAGGA
Source organism: Bryobacterales bacterium (assembly GCA_947467185.1). Lineage (GTDB taxonomy): Bacteria > Acidobacteriota > Terriglobia > Bryobacterales > Bryobacteraceae > BOG-234. The sequence goes on along the minus strand of CANIHR010000231.1, from coordinate 5,782 downwards.
ATTCAGCTGGCCTGCCGATCAGTAGCTGTCACGACTGATCGGCGGACCACCTATGACGTACCTCCTCACAGCAAAGGGTTTGGTTTTGCGGTGCGGCCGTCTTCAACTTCAGATCACCTCGACTCCCAGAGCCGTTCTGGTCCTGGCCGCCCTCCTCTCTGCCTTCGCTTTCACTCCCAGGTTCCGGGCAACCAACTCCGGGGAGGCGGCAGAACCCGCGGTTCCCGTGGCTGCAACGGAGGGTGCTTTCAATTCGCTCCCTCCTTTCCCGATCCGGGTGCGGAATCCGAAGAGCAGTCACGGTCCCAATGAGCTTCTTTATCTGGAGGACTTCGGCTCAAACCTCTTCACGGTGGATTCCCTGACCGGTGCCGCCCGCTTATCACCTGCGTCTGCGTCGCCTCAGGTGTCAGGTACCGGGCTGCGGATGCCTCGGGACGCGGCCGTGCCCGCCACCGAGACCGGTATGTTTGCCGGTCTCCCGGAAATGCTCAAAATCGGCACCCAGGCGGGCGTCGCTCGGCCGACAGCCCGGTCCGCCCCCAGAGGGCAGCCCGGTGGCGTCGGAGCGTCCTCTGCGGGTGGCAGCAGCGGTGGGGGATCTTCGGGATCAGCAGCCGCCGGCAGTGCGGTCACAGGCCCACCGGACGCCGCTTCTGACACGAATGCCGGGGCCGGCGACGATACGGATCCCATTCCTGTTCGTTTCCCGGTGCCTGTTCTGTATCTGGCCCCGGGCGCGTTCGACGACCACTCTGTGGTTCGTCCTGCAGCGCACACGGCTACCGTCAGTGGAAGCGCGTCGCCCACCAGCACGTGGCCCGCTCTCCCCGACACTTTGACAGTTGATGTCGGCCCTCTTCCGCAATATCAGGTTCTGCCCACCACTGCCCTGGCCGACGCCTCCCCGCAGGCACCTCAGACCCTCGGCGACGTCGCCCTGGAGGCTACCGGTCAACCGGTCCCGCGACTCGTCTCCTCGAACATCGTCGCCCCTGTGCCTGAACCTGGCACCCTCCTGCCGTTCCTCACCGCACTCGTTCTGGCTTATTCACGCCGGCGCTACAATACTGGTCAGAAGCGTGCATCCAGCGTTTCAGAGGCACAACCAATGCTTAAAACCCTGATCCTCTTCACCGCCCTCCTGGCCGTTCCGGCTTTTGCTCAGAAAGATCTTCCGGAAGGTACCGGTAAACCGGCCACCGTACGAGTCTGCACCGGTTGCCACGGCGCGGAAATGTTCTCCGCCACGCGTCTTGGCCCGACAGAATGGGATCGCATGATCGCCAACATGACGACTGAACGTGGCGTTGCCATCACCGATGCCGACTACGCGGTCGTCCTGAAGTACCTGACGACCTACATGGCGGCACCCAAAACCAATATCCAAAGGGTTCCGCCGCAGAAATAACCGCTTCGCCCCAATTGGCTACACTGGCTGAACATGAGTCGGCAGCCTTTTGACGCCATTGAAAATCGTGAAAAGGGCCTGCGGCGTGGCCTGACCTCCGCCCAGCTCACCATGCTCGCGATTGGTGGAGCCATTGGCACCGGCCTCTTCCTCGGCAGTAGTTTCGCCATCGGCTTTGCCGGTCCGTCGGTCATCCTCAGTTACGCCATCGGGGCGCTCATCGCCCTGCTGCTGATGCGCTGCCTGTCGGAAATGACGGTGGCGCATCCTACCTCCGGGTCCTTTGGCGCATGGGCCGAGTATTACGTCAGTCCCCTTGCCGGCTATTTGGTTCGCTACGCCTACTGGTCGTGCATTGTCTTCGCTGTCGGCACTGAAGTCACCGCGATCGCGGTCTACATGCGCTTTTGGTTCCCCGGCATGCCGGGCTGGCTGTGGATCGTCGGCTTTTCGGCCATTCTTATTGCCGTGAATGCCCTGAATGTGAAAGTCTTCGGCGCTGTGGAGTATGTCTTCTCCAGCCTGAAAGTCGTCGCCATCATCGCCTTCATTCTGTTGGGCGCGATTACCGTTTCCGGCACAGGTTTCGCTAACTACACGGCACACGGCGGCTTCTTCCCGAAAGGCCTCTGGGGTATGTGGGTTGCCGTGATCGTCTCCATCTTCAGCTACCTCAGTATCGAGATGATTGCTGTCGCGGCAGGCGAAGCCGAAGACCCGCAGCGAGCTATCACCAAAGCCTTTCGCTCCACCGTCGCCCGCTTGGTCGTCTTCTATCTCCTGACCCTCGCCATCATCCTTGCCATCGTCCCGTGGTCTGACGCCGGTAAAGGCGAAAGCCCCTTCGTCACCGTCATGGCTCGCTCCCACGTACCGTTCGCCGCCGGCGTCGTCAACTTCGTCATTCTGGTCGCCGCACTCTCCGCCATGAACAGCCAGCTCTACATCACTACCCGCATGATGTTTAGCCTGGCCCGCGCCGGTCACGCCCCCCGCCGCTTTGGCGAACTCACGGCAAGAGGTACGCCCGTCTCTGCGCTCCTCCTCTCCTCGCTCGGCATCGCGCTGGCCACCATTCTGAACGCGCTGTACCCCGATACCGCCTTCACCCTCATGATGGCCATCTCCATGTTCGGCGCGATGTTCACGTGGCTCATGATCTTCGTCACTCACATCAGCTTTCGCCGCCACCACGGCCGACCCACCCCCTGGGCCAGCCCCTCCGGTGCCCTGCTCATGGCTGCCATTCTCCTCACCACCGCGTTCACGGCTGAGTTCCGCATGACCCTCGTCTGCGGTCTGCCCGCGCTCGCGCTCCTCACCCTGGTCTGGAAGCTTCGGCGGGACAACCCACTACCATGAACTCAATGGCTGCTTCTCCGGATACTGACCCCCTCCTCGTCTGGCGCAAAGAATTCCCCATCCTTGCCTCCACGACCTACATGATCAGCCACTCCCTCGGAGCCATGCCCCGCCGCACCGCCGACGCGCTCCGGGAGTTTGCCGACACCTGGGCCACCCGCGGCATCCGCGCCTGGGAAGAAGGCTGGTGGGACATGCCTGTCACCACCGGAGACCTCATTGCCACCCTCATCGGGGCAGGGAAGTCCGAGGTCGTCATGCACCAGAACGTCTCCATCTGCCAGTGGATCGTCACATCCTGCTTCAACTGGTCCGGTCCCCGCAACAAGCTCGTGACGGATGGCCTCAACTTTCCCTCGAACGACTACATCTATTACGGCCTGGAACGCCAGGGCGCCCGCATCGTCACCGTCCCCTCACCCGACGGCATGACCCTGCCCCTCGACTCGCTCCTCGACGCCATCGACGAACAAACCCAGCTCGTCTCCGTCTCCCACGTGGCCTTCCGCAGTTCGTACGTGCAGGATCTCGCCGCCATCACCAAACGTGCTCACGAGGTGGGCGCGATGGTCGTCGCCGACCTTTACCAGTCCGCTGGATGTCTCCCGGTGGATGTCCGCGCCCTCAACCTCGATTTCGCTACCGGAGGCTCCGTCAAGTGGCTCTGCGGCGGTCCCGGTGCCGGTTACCTCTACGTCCGCCGCGACCTCTGGGACAAGCTGGAACCCGCCGCAACCGGCTGGCAGGCCCACCGGGAACCCTTCGCCTTCGCCGCCGGGCCCATCGACTTCGCCCCCGACGCGATGCGTTTCCTCAACGGCACCCCCAACGTCCCGGCCATGTACTCCGCCCGAGGCGGCTACGAAATTATCAACGAAATCGGGGTTGCTCCCATTCGAGCGAAATCCCTCCGACAAACGCAACTCCTGATGGACCTGGCGGACGAAGCGGACTTCCCGGTCCGCACTTGCCGCGAACCCGAACGCCGTGGCGGCGTCGTCATTCTCGATGTCCCCCACGGTAAAGAAGTCACGAAGGAACTCGCCCGCCGCGAAATTTTGGTCGATTATCGCCCCGGAGCCGGTATCCGAATCGCGCCGCACTTCTACACCACTGACGACGAACTTCGCCACACCGTCGAACAGATCCAGGCGATCACCGCTGCCGGCGTCTGATCATGCCGGCTTCGATACTTGAACTCCCGCCACCACCACCCGGCCAGCGCCTCGCATACGGCCCCGATCCCAATCAGTTTGGAGAACTCCGCGTGCCCAGCGGCCCGGGTCCGTACCCGGTAGTAATCTTCATCCACGGAGGCTTCTGGAAAGCGAAATACGATCTCACCCACGCCGCCCACCTCTGCGAAGCCATCGCGCAGGCCGGCCTCGCCACCTGGAGTCTTGAATATCGCCGGACTGGCCAGCCAGGCGGCGGTTATCCCGGAACGCTCGATGACATCCGCGACGGAGCCAGCTTCCTCACCAAGCTCCCCGACCTCGACCTGAAAAAGGTGGTCGTCGCCGGACACTCCGCCGGAGGTCACCTGGCGCTCTGGCTGGCCGCCCAGGAATCCCTCGACCTGCGCGCCGTCATCGCCTTAGCCCCCGTGACTGACCTTCGACGAGCCAAAGCCCTCAACCTCGGAGGAGGAGCCGCGGAAGCCTTTCTCGGAGACCACCAGGACGCCATCGGAACCTGTTCCCCGATAGAACTCCTGCCGATGAAGATCCCCCAGATTCTGATCCACGGAACCGAAGACGACATCGTCCCGCCGGCCCAGAGCGAAGCCTTCGCCCAGGCCTCAACCAACGCAAAGCTCATCAAACTCGAAGCCACCGGCCACTTCGAACTCATTGACCCGCGCTCAACGGCGTGGCTTACCGTCCTCCCCTGCCTCACCGAATCCTTCCGTAGCTAGCGGTTTGGACGATCAGTGAATCATATGGAAGATCCGCGACCATCGGGTTCCAAACAGACTGCGGCCGACCGTGCTCAGTCCCTTCTCAAGAGCAGAATGATGGTCGGCGTCTGTCTCGAGCGGCAGGTCTGCTGACCAATAGACCATCAGTGCCTTGCCAACTACGTTCTGTCGGGGGACAAACCCCCAATAGCGGCTATCCAGCGACTGGTCGCGGTTGTCGCCCAGCACGAAATAAGAGTCGGCGGGGACGACAACTTCGCCATTGATAACGTGGATCGAGAGCATCTCCAGCGCCTGAGTCGCCAGCGCTGTGTTTGGTTCGCTGGGAAAGTTATCGCGATACGAGTCGGTGAGGTCCGTCTTGTGGACGACGTACGGTTCATTCAGCATCCGGCCATTGAGATAAAGCTGCTTGTTCCCGATGCGGATGTGGTCTCCGGGAACACCGGCCACACGCTTCAGAAATGTTTGCCTGGTATCCACCGGGTAGCGGAGCGCAATGACATCCCCGCGCACCGGCGCCTGATCTCCAAAACGCGGAACCAGAATTCGGTCTCCGACCAGAATCGTGTCTTCCATGGCCCCGGTAGGCGACACCATGGGACGAAAGAAAATCACAACGACAGCCAATGCCACCACCAGTGCTGTAATCGCCTTCCACGGCCAGGCAGGGGACCGCACTGCCCCCTGTTCCTCCAGTGCCTGACCCGCCCCGTAAAAGATCAGGGACGCCACCACCATGACCAACGTACCGATGATCAGTTCGGTGGTGGTGCTACCCGCCACACTCCCGGTGCGATCGTTCCAGGTAACGCAAACCAGGACCACTCCAGAGAGGCTCTGCGCTCCCGTGAAGAGCGCCGGGCCGTAGCCACACCAGATGCGGCCTTTTTCCAGCCCACGCAGTGCCGCGAAATATATGGCTGCCTGTAGCAGACTGAGCGGATTCGACAGGACTCCGAGAAGGCTGATTACGGCAAGTACCGCTGCCGTCCAGATCGCATACCTGACCGACTTATTCGGAGATTCCATTTCGGCGCGCTCCATTCAGCGAAATGTTATCTGTAACGCCTTACAAAGAAAAGGGG
>CANIHR010000230.1 GCA_947467185.1 Bryobacterales bacterium | reverse complement strand
GATTAAGTCGTCGATAATCAGACAGTTCTGGCCTTCAACCTCACCGATTACGTTCATAACTTCGGCGACGTTGGCTTCTTCGCGGCGCTTGTCGATGATGGCGAGACGGGCGTTCAGGCGCTTGGCGACCGACCGGGCACGTTCCACACCACCGGCGTCAGGAGAGACGACGGTCAGCTCCGGAATCGGCTGCTGCTTGAAGTAGTCGATCATGACCGGGCGGAAGAACAGGTGGTCAACGGGGACGTCAAAGAAGCCCTGAATCTGGGCGGCATGAAGATCGAGCGCCATGATGCGGTCGGCGCCGGCGGTTTCGAGGAGCGACGCCACCAGCTTGGCCGAGATCGGCACACGCGGCTTGTCCTTGCGGTCCTGACGGCCGTAGCCATAGTAGGGAAGCACGGCGGTGATCCGGCTCGCTGAGGAACGCTTGAGGGCGTCCATCAGGCACAGGATCTCCATCAGGTGGAACTCGACAGGCGAGCAGGTGGGCTGGATGACGAAGCAGTCGGCGCCGCGGACGTTTTCGAGGATCTGGCAGTTGATCTCCCCATCGGAGAACTTGCGCAGCTTCAGATCTCCGACGGGGAGGCTGAGTTCCTTACAGACAGCGGAAGTGAGAGACGGGTTCGCGCTGCCGGAGAAAATCTTGATTCTGTCGGGGTTCATCGGGCGTACAGGCTTACTGGTGGCCATTCTGCACCTTTCACGTGGGGTTGGAGCGAGCGCAACCACGAGGATTGGTAGCGAGCGCGACTCAAGTACGAAACGGCAAAGACTTTTTCCCGGGAGAGAGCTTTCCGGGCTTGAAGTAATGCTTCTGAACTGTTGAAAACACCGAAGATAGCGGAACCACTCCCCGTCATGGCCGCATATCCTGCCCCGAGTTTCACCAGACGTTGCCGTATACGGGCAAGTTCCGGGTGGCGGGTGAAGATGACACTTTCGAAGTCGTTAGCGGGTTTGGCGGTATCGCCCAGCCATACCTGCTGTTGGAAATTACTGAGTTTAGGTTGAAGCGATTCCGAAGTCAATTGAGCGGAGAGGTCGCGATATGCTTCGGCGGTGGAGGAGTGAACGGCCGGGGCAATCAGCAGAACTTTGGAAGCCTTGACTTCGGGGAGCGGGTAGAGTTCTTCACCGCGTCCGAGGCCCAAAGTGGTGCCACCGTGGAGGAAGTAGGGGATGTCGCTCCCGAGTTGGGCAGCCAGTTTCAGAAGGACTTCCAGTGGGACCCGCTTACCGGCCAGAACGGGGAGGCTGAGCAAAACTGCGGCAGCATCCGTGGAGCCTCCACCGAGGCCTGCTCCGGTCGGGATCACTTTTTTCAGCGTAAAGTGTACTTTTGCGGTTAGCTTGAGGTGATCCAGAAGGATACGCGCCGCACGTTCAACCAGATTATCGGGAATGTGCGGCGTTCCGTCCACCACGATTTCGGTTTTGCGGGCTGCCATGTACGAAACTCCGAGCGAGTCAGCCAGAGAGATGGTCTGGAAGACGGTTCGAAGTTCATGGTAGCCGTCGGCGCGCTTCGCGAGGATACGAAGCCCGAGGTTCAGTTTGGCAAACGCCTTGAGGCTTGCCGAGCGGGTCATTTGTCGTATTGCAGGAGTGAGAAGACGTCGTAGCCGGCGAGTTTGTCGCGGCCACCGAGGAAGGTCAGTTCCACCATAAAGCCGACGCCGACCACAGTGCCGCCCAGTTGTTCAACGAGCTTTGTAACGGCTCCGGCGGTACCGCCAGTGGCGAGCAGGTCATCGACGATCAGAACGCGGGAGCCGGTGACGATTGCGTCCTTGTGGATCTCGAGTGTGTCGCTGCCGTATTCCAGGTCGTAAGAAATTTTGGCGGTCTCGGCAGGCAGCTTTTTCGGCTTGCGGACGGGGACAAATCCCGCCCCGAGCGAATAGGCCAGCGCTGGCGCAAAAATGAAGCCACGGGCTTCGATGCCGAGGACGACATCTACTCCGAGGTCCTTGTAACGGGACGAAAAGGCGTCAATAGTCGACTTCAGCCCGGCGGAGTCCTTCAGCAGGGTGGTGATGTCATAAAAAAGAATGCCGGGTTTCGGAAAGTCCGGCACTTCGCGGATCAGTGTTTTTAAGGTTTCCAAAGGGGGGAATTCCATTGTGACACGACGGTAAATTCGCGTTCAAGGTCTGGAGTCCTGGAGGGCCTGAAAGTAGCGAATTGTTTCTAAAAGCCCAGTATTCAGATCGACTTTTGGTTCCCAGCCGAGCTGGCGGCGAGCCTTGGTAATGTCGGGCTGGCGCTGTTTCGGATCGTCTTCGGGGAGTGGTTCGTAGGTGATGGCTCCGGCGGTCGCGGTGAGGCGCGTGATGACCTCGGCGAACTGGCGGATAGTGATCTCGTTGGGATTACCCAGGTTGACCGGGTAAACCTCGTCGGAGAGCAACAGGCGATAGAGGCCGTCCACCAGGTCGCTGACGTAGCAGAAACTGCGGGTCTGGCTGCCATCGCCAAAAAGCGTGATGGGCTTACCTTGCAGGGCCTGATCGATGAAGGCCGGGACCACACGGCCGTCACTCAGCTTCATGCGGGGGCCGTATGTATTGAAGATTCGGGCGATGCTGGTCTTGACCCCGCGCGAACGGTGGTAAGCCATGGTGATGGCTTCGGAGAATCTCTTACTTTCGTCGTAGCAGGACCGCGGGCCGACGGGGTTCACATTACCCCAGTAGGTCTCCACCTGCGGGTGGACGGTTGGGTCACCGTAGGATTCGGACGTCGACGTGGTCAGGAACTTCGCGCCGTACTTCGCGGCGATTTCCAACATGTTGCGCGTACCGAGAGAGCCGACATCGAGAGTTTCGATGGGGAACTCGAGGTAGTCCTTCGGGCTGGCAGGCGACGCCATATTCATGACGTAATCGACAGGCCCCGGATCGATTGGCATCGTTATGTCGTGTTCAATGAAGCGGAAGTGCGGGTTGCCGTCGAGATGCGCCAGGTTGCGGCGGTGCCCGGTGATGAAATTGTCGAGTGCAATGACTTCGGCGCCTTCCGCCAGCAGCCGGTCGCACATGTGGGAACCGAGGAATCCGGCGGCTCCGGAAACGAGAACCCTCTTGCGTGCAACCGACATTAGACGTCGACGATGCCCATGGCCTTATCGAGCGTGGCGATGGGATCGTGGCCCTGGTCGGGGGAGTATTCGTGGGTAATGTAGCCAGTGTAACCGAGGTCGGCGATGGCTTTGGCGATGAACCGGTAGTTGAGTTCCTGGGAATCGTCAATATCGTGCCGACCTGGGTTACCGCCGGTGTGGAAATGGCCGATCCACTGGAGGTGCTCCCGGATGTTGCGGACGATGTCGCCGTCCATAATCTGCGCGTGGTAAATGTCGAACAGGATCTTCACCCGGGGAGAATTGACGCGCTTCATGACGTCAACACCCCAGGCGATGTGGTCGAACATGTAGTCCTTGTGGTTCACCTTGCTGTTCAGGTATTCCATGCAGATGGTGATTCCATTGTCTTCAGCCTTTGCTTTCATACGGTTGAGGGCGGCGACGCAGTTATCCGCACCTTCCCTGTCGTCCATTCCCTTGCGGTTGCCGGAGAACGTGATGATATTGGGAACACCGTTGGCCGCCGCCTCGTCAATGGCCGCCAGCATGGAGCCAACGAGTTTGTCGTGGTTTTCTTTGCGGTTCAGGGCCTCCGGGATGTTGCCGCCGGGGCCGGGGGGATACATGGATGGCGTCAGGCCATACTTCTTCAGCATGGGCCAGTCAGCCGGCCCAATCAGGTCGAACCCCTGGCAGCCGAGACGGGCGGCCTCGCGGCACTGGTCTTCAAAGGGCATGCCCCTGCCGAAGACGCCGCGCGTCACACCCTGCTTCATCCGCCCGGTCCGTTTTACTGGAGCGGGGGCAGGGGACTGGGCCAGTGCCATGGTGGCAGTGGCAGCCAGTCCCGTGAGTAGTTCTCTGCGCCGCATGGGATTTCTCCTGTTTACTTGCCGTTCATCACGAAGCCAAAGAGTTGATCGCCTACGCCCACGACGACGTACTGCTTGCCATCGAGTTCGTAGCTGATCGGCGCATTGGCGACCGAACCTGCCACATTGGCGTGCCACAACGGCTCACCGGTGGTGGCGTTAAGAGCCACAAAGTTACCGGATGTATCGCCGCCGAACACGAGGTTGCCCGCCGTGCTCAGCAGGCCCGAACGTCCGCCGGAACCTTCCCACTTGTGACTCCACTTAATGGCGCCGGTTTTGTAATCAACGGCCTGAACCATTGATTCGGACCAGCCGCCGCGGTCGGTACCGCCCCAGCCTTCGGGCTTGTCATCGGTGTCATAGAGATACCAGACACTGAAAGCGCGGGAGGCATTGATATAGAAAAGACCTGTGTCGGGGCTGAAGCTGGGAGGCGGCCAGTTCGCGGCACCACCCTGGTTCGGGGAGACGAGCGCTCCGGCAAACTGGGGTTCCTTTTCGGGATTCGGAATCGGCTGGCCGCGGCCATCGATACCCTTTGCCCAGTTGGTCTTGACGTATTCCTTCGAGACGATGGACTTGCCGGTGACGCGGTCCAGCGTGAAGAACCAGCCATTCCGGCAGGCCATCGAGAGAAGTTTGCGCTTCTGGCCGTTGATGACGCCGTCATAGAGGACGGGGACCTGGTTGTTATCCCAATCGTGCGTGTCGTGCGGCGAAGGCTGAAAGTACCACTGCATCTTGCCGGTGTCGGCGTTGAGAGCCACGATGGAGGCGGTGTAGAGGTTATCGCCCTGGCGCCCTTTGCCCGCAATAACTGGCTGCGGATTGCCGGTGCCCAGATAGATGAGGTTCAGTTCCGGATCATAGGTGCTGGTCCCCCACGTCATGCCGCCACCGTGCGCCGCCGCATCTTCGGTGGGCCAGGTTTCGAAGCCAGGCTCGCCCTTTTTCGGAACAGCCGACCAATGCCACTGCAGGTCACCGGTTTCCGGGTCACGGGCTTCGAAGTAGCCGGGGATGTCGAGATCGTCGCCCGAGACGCCCACCATAATGTGGTTCTTAACAACGAGCGGGGCGATGGACGCATAGTACATCTGGTCGAGATCGCAAATTGACTTGGCCCAGCGCTCCTTGCCGTCCTTCACGTTGAGGGAGACGAGCATGCAGTCCGGGGTTTCAAAGTAGAGCCAGTTGCCCGAGATACCAACGCCGCGGTTGCCGAGGTGGATGCCACCCTTCGACTGGTGGACGTGGTGCCAGATTTCGCGGCCCGTGCGGGCGTCGAGCGCCCAGACATGGTCGGGAATGGTGATGTAGGCAACGCCATTGACGACGAGGGGCGTGCCCTTGAAGGTGGTGGCGGTGGCGCCCGAAAGGTTAATTCTGTACAGCCAGGCCAGGCTCAGATTCTGAACGTTGGTCGAGTTGATTTTCTTCAGGGGGCTGAAGCGTTGACCGGTATAGTCACCAGAGTAGGTGGGCCAGCTGTCGGTGGGCTGCTTCGCAAGCTTCGCGGGATCGAGCGCACCCTGGGCCAGGAGAACGGCTGCGGCGCCGAGTGAGACGGCAATCAGTTTCAGGCGCTTCATTATTTCAGGGTCTCCAGATAGGCGGTAATGTCGTGCATGTTCTTGTCGGTGATGCGGTCCAGGAGTTCGATGTGGGCGGCGTACGGGTCGTCCACCTTGACTTTGAGGCCAGGAACGCGGGCAAACGAGCGGTATTCGCCGTCGGCATCGCGAAGAGAGACGTTAAAGTCGTCCATCTGGATCAGATTGCCGGTGACGGCGGTACCGGTAACCGGGGTGACTGTGACAACGGTTGGCTTACCGCCTCGGCCGAAGTTCGGTTTCGGGAAGAGGAAGCGTTGCTGCAGGTCGATCGCTTCGTATTTCGCGCCGACCCCCTTCAGGTTGCCCGTGGCCGAGTGGCACTGGCTGCACTTGCCGTCGCCATTGAACCACGCCTGGCCGGCTTTCGCGTCGCCGATCAGCACGTTCTGGGCGCGGAAGAGCGGTGAAGTGCGGAGGGTGTCGCCCACCTTCAGGTGGAGAAAGTCGGCCAGGTCTTCAATCTTTTCCTGGCTGAACTGGGCGGCGGGAGAACCCTGGCTCTGGTGGCCCTTCTTCAGGAACGGGCCGATTTCGCTGCCGTAACGGTCATGCAGGACGACGAGGGAACGAACGAGATCGGAGCCACCCTGGCCGCCGCGTGCCGTGGGGCCGTGGCAGGTGATGCATTCCTGGATATAAGTCTTCTTACCGCGTTCGGCGGCTTCTGCATCCACAATGTGCTTGTCGGCGGAACCGGCCTGGGCCAACAGACCACCGCCTGTTGGGGCTTTGCGCGGGGGGCGTCCGGCGCGCCCGGGGGCGGCTGGCGTCTGAGCCAGGGCCAAAGTCGCGGACATAGCCAGCGTGGTGGCCGCGACGGCGCATTTTTTTGCAAAATTACTTATCAATGTCGATCTCCAGTAAATACTTCAGGGCCGGCGACGCGGCTGTGCGAGGCCACCACGGTCTATTGTATAGTGCCGGAATCGCGCTAAGATGGACGGCGAAAGAAAGAGAGTTCCATGAAGATCACCCCGGTTCTGGTTGTGGAAGAAGTCGAAGCCTGTCTGCCATTTTGGGTGGACCGTCTGGGGTTCACGAAGGTGGCGGAGGTCCCGGAGGGGGATAAGATCGGCTTCGCGATGCTGGTGAATGAAGGCACGGAGCTGATGCTGCAGTCGGCGGAGAGTGTGCGCAAGGATTTTGCTCCGTTCGCTCCGGATTCGAAGCCTTCGGGCGTTACGCTGTTCATCGAAATGCCGGATTTCGCAGACATTCTGCGGCGGATGGAGGGGTATCCCGTGGCGATGCCGGAGCGGACCACTTTTTATGGCATGCGAGAGATTGGTGTGCGTGATCCGGCGGGCCACATAGTCATTCTGGCGTCACCAGCGGGTCAGTAACGGCGATATGGGCCGATACCTGATTGGCGTGGGGTTGCTGCTGGTGGTGATTGGTGCGGTTGTCCTTGCGGGGGAGAAGCTGGGGATCCGTCTGGGGAGTCTGCCCGGCGATATCCGGATCGAGGGGAAGCGGGGTGGTTTCTACTTCCCTGTGGTGACGTGTCTGGTGGTGAGCGGGGTGCTGAGTCTGCTCGCCTGGTTGTTCCTACCGAGATAGGCGGGAAGCAGAAATCGTGTTCTGAATCGGAACAGGGTGGTATGTGGAAGTGTTTCGATATCGGTGCCGTCATGAGGGCCTCCTTCGGTTTTTCAATCACTTAGACGTGGCGGTACGAATGCAATATCGGCTGTGTGTCGAATTTCCCCGTTATTTCCGATTCATCTCTGTCCCGCCACGATGCGCGGCCGACCGTTCTGCTCATTGCCGTAATGGATGGGATTGGGAGCGCAAGGCTACCAGAAGTGTTTCACCAGGCCGGCTATCAGGTCAGTGTCCTGTGCCGGCAAGGTATGGCGATTCTTACCAGTCGCTATGTGAGCGAGAGTCTTCTTGTGGATGGGGGGACAGCAGAACTGGTGGACACACTGACATCGATCATTGACGACCTGGCAGCACGCTATGATCTGCTGATTCCCTGCGACGAACCCTTACTGGAGGCCCTTTCCGAACATCCGGCCGTTGGGCGGGTGGCTGCAGCGATGCCCTTTCTGCCGACGCCGGAGACACTGCGGTTGGTGCTTTCGAAGGTTGCCTTTCTGCAGGTCGCTCGGTCCGCCGGACTTCGCGTTCCGGAATTTGCCATGTGCCGCAGCGCTGAGGAAGCCTGTGCGGTGGCGGATGAGTTGGGTTACCCGGTGGTGTTGAAACGCGCCCGGAGCCTGGCTGCGTCCGGTGTGCGCCTGGTGGACGACGAGGCGGCCCTGATCGAAGAGATCAGGGCTATGGATGGTGAGGAATTCCTCGTGCAGCGTTATGTTCGCGGACGAGTGGGTGGCACCACCATCCTGATGGATCATGGTGTTCCCGTTTGGTATTTCTCTTTTTACAAGCTGTTCAACTGGCCCCATGCTTTCGGACCCAGCGGCGGCGGAGAACTGACGGATCACCCCGACATCGGTGACATGATTCGGCGGATTGGGGCGATGCTGAACTTTCGGGGGTTGTGCAGTATTGATTGGCTGGAGGAGGCAGAAACGGGGCTGATTTACCTGGTTGAATTCAATCCCCGGTCGACTCCGACCACTTACTACTCATCGCAGGCTGGTTCCGATTTCGTAACGGCGCTGCTCGGAATCCATCTTCGGGATACTGCCGCCGAACCCCTCCCGCCGCAGACAAGCGGGGCAGGTGTTCTGTATGTTTCCTGAGGCTGCCTTCCGGGCGGTTGAGGATCGCAATGTCGGTCTGTTACTACGGAGCCTGCGCGTTGCGGAGTGGACCAATCCTGGCCTGTTAGTGGCACAGTTCCGGAGGCTGGCTGGTCACTTTGCCGTTCGGTGTGCGAACCATGGCAGGTCAGCGGTTTCGAGCTATTGGACGAAGTTGCGGGTCGGGGGACTAATGGACACGGCCAATTTTTTCGGGTGGCCAGTAAACAAAGACCGCCTTGCCATAGATCGCGGGGCGGTCAACCAGACCCCACATGCGGCTATCGCTGGATGAACTGCGGTGGTCTCCCAGGACGAAATAATGTTCGGGGGTGACTGTCTGTCGGATGGTGGAGACGTGATCGCGATATTCGCCGGGGACATAGGGTTCCTCAATCGGCACTCCGTTGACGAGGACTTTCCCTTCCGCGACCTCCACGGTATCGCCGGGGATCCCGATGACGCGCTTGATATAAGACTGGCGCGGGTCGAGCGGGAAGTGGAAGACGACCAGGTCGCCGCGTTCGATTGAGTCATTGCCCAGCTTGTATTGGTACTTGTTGACGAAGATACGTTCCTGGTCCTGGAGACCGGGCATCAT
>CANIHR010000229.1 GCA_947467185.1 Bryobacterales bacterium | reverse complement strand
TTACGTCAGACTTCGGGCTGTTGCCGATCATCCACGTGCGGTCGGGGTGGAAGTTCCGTGCGGTGGCAATTTCCGCGTAGACTTCGCGGTTCTTTTCCTTCACGACGATACATTCGCGGAAGAGGGGACGCAACCCACTCAGGTCGATCTTGCGGTTCTGTTCCACGGGTTCGCCCTTGGTACACATCAGGATATGGTGGCGCTCGGCGAGGAAGGGAAGGGTCTCGGCGACTCCCGGCATCAGTTCGATCTCCTGGGCCAGGATCTGGTGAGCCATGGCAGTGATGCGCTTCAGGTCGTGTTCATCGACGGCGCGCTCAGCCAGTCGGAGGTAGCACTGGCTTAGGTTGCGGCCGAAGTTTACTGCCCCGTAGCCGTGGATCGCATTGTTGACGATCTCGATTTCATCCAGGATGGAGCGGATTTCGTCCGGCGTGAGCGAGGAGTGGTTCAGGTAATCGCAGAACTCGGCAAAGGCGTTCTCGAAGTAGATGTTGTTCTGCCAGAGTGTATCGTCGGCATCGAAGATGAGGACCTGGGGTGGCAAGTTAGCCTCGCAGACGCTGGGTGAACCACCAGAGGTGGCCTTCCAGGTCAATAGCTCCGTAGCTGCGGTCGGCCCAGTAGTCGGCTCCGTAGTCGTGGTCAGCCGGTTCGTCCACGATGGTGGCACCAGCGGCACGGGCGTGGGCGCAGTGGGCGTCGACGTCATCAACATACAGCATGGCGCTCTGCGTATTGCGGCCAGAGATGTCCTGGGGACTGGTGCCGACGGGCCAGAGGGGGCGGTCGGGACGTCCGCCTGCTTGGGCGACCATGAGGACCGCTTCGCCGAAGGTCAGTTCACTGTGGAGGATGCGGCCATTTTCACCCTGGACACGCAGCCGGACTTCGAAATGGAACGCTTCGCGGAGCCAGTCGATAGCTGCAGCAGCATCGTTGTAGTAGATGGCGAGGGAGAGGCGGGGCCAGCCGGTGGGTGTCGGAATCATGGAAGTCAGCCCGAGTATTTATCTTTGCAGGCTTCGGAGCAGAAGTGGAGGACTTTGCCCTTCACGATCTTCTTGAGGGACGTTTCGGTGGCGACGTAGGTACCGCACACCGGGTCCTGCACGAGAGACATGTGATTGGGGCCGCCGGAGGGAGGTGTGTTCTGAAAATCAGAAGGGCGGACCTTAGGTTCACTAAGGCCCGCCCAAAAGCTAATTGCGATTTTCACTACCCGCCGGATCACCGAGATGATGACCAGAAAGACGATGAGTCTGGCGAGCAGCTGAAACAAAAGACTACTTCTTGCCCTTTTTGGGGGCCGGAGCGTTGGGGTTGACGAAGGTGGTGCTGACCGTGGCGCCGAGAGCGGCGATCATGTCCTTCGCGGCCTGAGCGTACGGGCCATCGGGCTTGAGTTCGAGGTACTTCTGCAGCGCTTCCACGGTACCCGGAGGCGGGATCACCTTGCCGGTGGCATCGGTGGTCGCACGGCCGGCGAGGGCCACGCCGTACTGATACTGGGCATCGGCGTACTTCGGATCGAGGTCGATCGCCTTCTTGAAGGTATCGGTGGCGGCATCACTCTGGCCACCATTCACGAGGAGGGCGCCCAGATTGTAGTAGTACTTGCCAGCTCCCGGGGGGTCGAGTTCGGCGGCCTTGGCGAGGTTGGCCTTGGCTTCGTCGATCTTCTTGTTCTTCGCGAGGGCGAGAGCGTAGTTGTTGTAGAGGCCAGCATCGGGGGAGATTTCGATGGCCTTGGCGAAGGCTTCGAAGCCCTTGGCGTAGAAGGCAGCGGCTTCAGCCGGGGTGGCCTGGGCCTTGCCGACGTAAGCTTCGGCGAGCGTGCTCCAGACGGCACCCTGCGTGGCGTCCATTGTCTTCGCCTTTTCCAGTTGCTCGACGGCAACATCCCACTGCTTGGCTTCGACAGCGTTCTTGCCGTTCGTGTAGGCTTCGTTCAGTTCTTTATTCTTGGCGAGCTGGGCTTCACGAGCCTTGGCTGCTTTGTCGAAGGCTTCTTTTTGTTCCTTTGACATGCCGCGTTCCTGTTCTTTGGTCAGGGTTCCGGCTTCAGCGGCCTTCTGCAACGCCTGCGCCTGCTCAGCAGACTGCTTCAGATCGAAATTCAGAGTTTTGGGGTCGCCGAGGCCGGTGCGGAAGCCGCTGGCTTTGTCGCGATCCTTGCCGTCGACCGCAACAGTGATGTTGTAGGTGCCGAGGGGCAGACCGTAATGGCCGTAGTGGCCTTTCTTATCGGTCTTAACCGTGTACTTACCTTTAATATCGGTACGGTCAAACGTGACGATGGCACCCTGCAGGGGCTTGCCTGTCTCGTCTTTCACGATACCTTCGACCGCGCTGGTCTGTGCCATCGCCGGCAAAGATAACAGTGCCAGTGCGAAGGCTGAAATTGTCAGGGACTTCAGAAACGACATAATCAGGCTACCTCAACAGAGAAATTAAGGGGTCCGGCCCACCGGAGAAACCCCAGCATACTACATATGACGATTATCAACCTGTTCCGGTAACAGGCAATACAGGCGGCGATTACTCGCCGCCACCACTCTTGCGCGCGCCTCGCGTTTGCCATGCCGCTTTGAGGTGGTCATGGTTCATGCGGGCGATCATTTCAATCGGAATCTGCTTCGGACAGGCGGCTTCGCACTCGCCGATATTGGTGCAGGCACCAAAGTCTTCGAGTGAGAGCTGTTCCACCATGCGAAGAGCGCGGCGGGAACGTTCGGCCTGGCCCTGGGGCAGGGTACCGAGGTGAGAGATTTTGGCTCCGGTGAACAGAGCGGCGGCTGCGTTGGGGCAGGCCGCGACACAGGCTCCGCACCCAATGCAGGCGGCGGCGTCCATGGAGATGTCGGCCGCTTCCTTCGGGACGGAGATCGCGTTGCCATCAGGGGCGGAACCGGTGCGGACACTGACGTAACCGCCGGCGGCAATGATGCGGTCGAGAGCGCCGCGGTCAACAACGAGGTCCTTCAGGACCGGGAAAGCCGTGGCGCGCCAGGGTTCCAGATAAAGCTCTTCGCCATCTTTGAAGTGGCGCATGTGCAACTGGCAAACCGTGGTGCCCCGCTGGGGACCGTGGGCTACGCCATTGACCATGAAACCGCACGAACCGCAGATACCCTCGCGGCAATCGTGTTCAAAGGCAATGGGTTCCTTGCTTTCGGCAATAAGCTGTTCGTTGACGACGTCCAGCATTTCCAGGAAGGACATGTCCTCGCTGACATTGCGGGCGTCGTAACGCTCCATGCGGCCAGGGGCTGCGGCATTGGCCTGCCGCCAAACATGCAGGGTAAGGTTCATTTGTAACTCCGCTGCGCCGGGTGCACGTATTTGAATTCCAAAGGTTCCTTGTTCAGGATGGGTTCGGCGTTTTCGCCCCCATATTCCCAGGCGGCTGCGTACTGGAAGTTCTCGTCGTCGCGCATCGCTTCGCCTTCTTCGGTCTGGTATTCCTCGCGGAAGTGACCGCCGCAGCTTTCGTTGCGGGCGAGGGCGTCGCGGCACATCAGTTCGCCGAGTTCCAGGAAGTCCGCCACACGTCCGGCGTTTTCCAGTTGTTGATTCAGATCTGCGCCGGAGCCGGGAACATTGACGTTCTGCCAGTACTCCTGCCGCAGAGCCTGAATCTGCTGAATGGCTTTGGTAAGGCCTTCGGCGTTGCGGCCCATACCGCAGTTGTCCCACATGATCTTGCCGAGTTCACGATGGTAGGACGACACGGTCCGCTTGCCCTTGATAGAGAGCATCCGGGCGATAGTGTCGTTCACCTCTTTGGTGGTGGCCGCAAATTCAGGGGCGCTGGTGTCCACCTTCTCCAGTTTGTTGGAGGCGAGGTAGTTGCCGAGCGTGTAGGGGATGACGAAGTAGCCGTCAGAGAGGCCCTGCATCAGGGCGCTGGCACCGAGGCGGTTTGCGCCGTGGTCAGAGAAGTTGGCTTCGCCCAGCACGAACATACCGGGGATGGTGCTCATCAGCTGGTAATCGACCCAGAGGCCACCCATCGTGTAGTGGATGGCCGGGTAAATCCGCATGGGCTGCGTGTAGGGATCTTCGCCGGTAATACGGTTGTACATCTCGAAGAGGTTGCCGTAGCGTTCTTCGATGGCGTTCTTACCGAGGCGCTTGATGGAATCAGCAAAGTCGAGGTAGACGCCGAGGCCGGTTTCACCGACGCCGCGGCCTTCGTCACAGACTGCCTTCGCGGCACGGGAAGCGACGTCGCGGGGGACGAGGTTGCCGAAGCTGGGGTAGCGGCGTTCCAGGTAGTAGTCGCGTTCGTTCTCGGGAATCTGCGACGGGGAGCGCTTATCGCCGCCCTTCAGCGGAACCCAGATGCGTCCGTCATTGCGGAGTGATTCCGACATCAGCGTCAGCTTCGACTGGTAGTCGCCGGAGACGGGGATGCAGGTGGGGTGGATCTGAGTGAAGCAGGGGTTGGCAAAAGCCGCGCCGCGCTTGTGCGCGCGCCAGATGGCGGTGCAGTTCGAACCCTTGGCATTCGTGGAGAGATAGAAGACGTTGCCGTAGCCGCCGGTGGCGAGGATGACGGCGTCGGCCGCGTGGGACTCGATCTGCCCGGTGACCAGGTTACGCGTGATGATGCCGCGAGCCTTGCCGTTGATGATGACGAGGTCGAGCATTTCGGTGCGCGTGTACATCTTCACGCTGCCGGCATCGACCTGCGCTTCGAGAGCCTGGTAGGCGCCGAGGAGTAGCTGCTGCCCCGTCTGGCCCCTGGCATAGAACGTTCGGGAAACCTGAGCACCACCGAAGGAGCGGTTGGCGAGGGCTCCGCCGTATTCACGGGCGAAAGGCACGCCCTGAGCCACGCACTGGTCAATGATGTTGACCGAGTTCTGTGCGAGACGGTACACGTTGTATTCGCGGGCGCGGAAATCGCCACCCTTTACGGTGTCGTAGAACAGGCGGTAGATACTGTCGCCGTCATTCTGGTAGTTCTTGGCGGCGTTGATGCCACCCTGTGCGGCGATGGAGTGCGCACGGCGGGGGGAATCCTGGAAGCAGAAGCACTTCACGTTGTAGCCGAGCTCGCCGAGCGACGCGGCGGCGGAACCACCCGCCAGACCAGAGCCGACCACGATGACATTGAACTTACGCTTGTTGGCCGGGTTCACCAGCTTCATGTCGAAACGGGCCTGGTCCCAGGCCTGCTCGATCGGACCCGATGGAATTCTGGAGTCGAGTTTCATTAGAGTCTTTCGAAGAAGGGCGGCAGGAATCCGCTGAGCGCCGCCAGCGGCATGGACGCGAAGCCCGCAAAGTAGATAAGGCCAACGGCATGCGCAAATTTTTTGATGCGCGGGGTATGCTTCGGGTGGTTAAAACCGAGGGACTGGAACATGCTCTGGACACCGTGGCTCAGGTGTGTGCAGAGGAGAGCCATGGCGACGAGGTAGGCGGCGGAGACCCACCAGACGCGGAAGCCGAACACGATGTTCGAGTAAACGTCTGTTTCCGAGAACTGGGGATGGGCCGACCCGACCGTCAGGTGCAGCAAGTGATAAACAATGAAGGCCGCGATAGTGGGGCCAGAGAGGTACATGGTGCGTGAGGCGGCGGTTGACGCGCTGTTGGCCTTCTTCGCGTAGGCCACCGGGCGGGCCTTTGAGTTGATTTTCATCAACTGGATGGTGGTGAGAATGTGCAGGCCGACCAGGGTCAGCAGACCAAGCCGCGCGCCCCAAAGAATTTCCGGGATGCTTTTCAGCTTGGCGGCATAGGTATTAATGGCTTCCGGGCCGAGGAATACCTGGAGGTTACCGAGGAGGTGCACGGTGACAAACAGGTAGAGGGCGGCTCCGGTCGCAGCCATAATGGCTTTCTTTACGATCACGGATGAAAACAGCGAGCGCGCTGAATTCGGTGGAGCTAGTGCGGCTGTACTCATGGCAGGGCTACAACAATCCTACAATCTGACCTGTTGAGGCGGAAGGGCCGTTTGTATGAAATGGGTTAGGGTCTCTGTCGGACTGGTTTTGGTGGGGGAAATCGGGCGAAAAACGAGGGGCGGTCCTCTCGGAACTCGCCCCTCGTTGTGGTGCCGATGTGAAACCTACTGGATGGTCAGGAAGATACCATCCTGCGACTGAGCGGAAACGCCGGGGGTGACGATGCGAAGCGGCACGTCGCCCGACGGGGTGTTAGCCGGGACAGTGATGTTGATTTGGTAGAGGCCGGTTCCCACCAAACCGGAGTAGGCGATAGGTATCAGGTTATTCCCCAGCAGGACCTGGAGTTGGAAGTCCTTTGGCGTGGGGGCGGAGCCACGGAAGGTATTACCCGCCGCCACTGCGGGGTTTGTGGGGCCGAAACCGACACCATAAAGCACAAGGTTTTCCCCCCTTTTTATGGGACGGGTCGGGTAGGAAAAGCGACCCGTGGGACCGACGATGCTGTACTGGCCGCCAGGCGCGGTGCCGCTGCCATCCGGGGTAAGAACAATTGCGGCCGGGTATTTGGCATCGAGCAGATTCAGGGATGGTGCCGCGAAGTTGTTGTTGACCTGCGTGCTGACGGTGCCATTGGGCGTGTTGACGGTTACATTGACACAGCCGTACTTTGTGTCATCCGGTGCCTGCAGGTTTAACTGGCCGGGGCTGGTGAACCAGAAATAGGCCGCCTTACCGTTAATGGTGGCGGTCACTCCGCCGAGTGTGGTCGGGATATTGGAAGTGCTGCCATCCCAGATCGTGGTGCCGTTGGCCAGGTTGCGGCCGTACACAGAGATCCACGAGCCGGGTTGGATGGTATTGCGGGTATGCCCGACGGGGACGACGCCGGTTGGCGTGATGGCCGGGGTGACGGTCAGCTGGTTCGTGAGGTTCCCGGCGAGGCTCAGGGTGAGCGCGATGTTTGGGGGCGGGGTACTGAGCGCGAAGGTTGCCGTACCTGAGCCGCCCTTGCCGGCGAACTGCCCCGTCCCGCCGGTAACGACGAAGGTTCCCGGGAAGGTGGCTCCGGAAGTACCTGGCGCAAAGAGTGTCAGGTTCAGTTTGTCACCGTTGGCCATTGTGACGACAGCATCGCTCAGGATGTTGTCATTGCACTGATCGTCGCCGGTGCCGGTAACATCGAGTTTCATCTGGGCGGCGCCGCCCGGCGTGACGGTGACCGCGCCACCTCCAGTGAAATTGAACTGGCTCCCCGGCTGCGGCCCCAGAGTGAGGGGGCCTGTGATGGTGATGGCCGTTTGGGCTGTGAGCAGGGGCAGAAAGACGAGAGCCGACAGCAGAGGGGGGAGGGCGCGAAGGGTCATGTTTGACTTACGAGTATACAAAGGAGAGTTCCGGGTCCGCTTCATTGAACTGGTACCGCATAAGAAAGCGATGACGAGGACTTTCATGCCCCTGCGGCATTGAACGTATTTGATTAACGTTTGTGGGATAGGATACGATTTGCGAACCTCACATCGCACCATCCTTTGGGCCTTCCTTTTGGCGTCACTTCTGTCCGCCCAGAAAAAAGCGGAGCCATTCTCGCCGTCGACCTACGTGAACAAGCATCTCCCTTCCTGGCTTCAGGTCGGGGGAGAGAACCGGACTCGTTTCGAAGGGTTCTCGGGGCTGGGTTTTGCTCCGAATCAGTCGGATGGGTACTGGCTGAGTCGCAGCCGGTTGTCCGTG
This sequence comes from Bryobacterales bacterium, assembly GCA_947467185.1. Lineage (GTDB taxonomy): Bacteria > Acidobacteriota > Terriglobia > Bryobacterales > Bryobacteraceae > BOG-234. The sequence goes on along the minus strand of CANIHR010000229.1, from coordinate 1,254 downwards.
ACGCTGATTCCGGTGGCCTGGCTGCATGTCTATGTAGAAGGGCAGGACGCCCGCGCGATTGGGAAGCAGCCGGGGCAGCCTCCTTTTGAAAATGTCTGGGACATTCACCAGGCTTACGTGGAACTCGGCAATCTGCAAAAGAGTCGGTTCGCTTTGCTGGTGGGTCGACAGGAGATGAACTTTGGCGATAACCGGCTGATTGGGGCGGTGAACTGGACGAACGCCAACCGGACATTCGATGTGGTGCGCGGCGTGGTGCGGCTGGCGGGGAACCGGATCGATGTTTTTTCGGCATCGGTCGTTGTAAATGTGAACGACACCTGGGACCACCACCAGCAGGGGAACAACATCCACGGTATTTATGGTGAGTTCCCGAAGCTGATTCCGCACGTGAATATTCAGCCTTATGTGATGTGGCGGGTACAACCCCGTATCCGGAACGAGGCCGGGGTGGTGTCGAACCTGAATGAGAAGATTCCCGGCATCCGCATTGCGGGAGATCTGCCCCGAAACCTGGACTACAAGATCGAGATGACGCGGCAGTTCGGGTCTCTGGGCAGTGACCGCGTGCAGGCGTGGCTGGGGCATTGGGAAATGGGGCGGACCTGGAAGAAGCTGCCGTTTTCGCCTCGCCTGTGGGGCGAGTACAACTACATGAGCGGGGATAAGAACGCGAAGGACGGAATTCGCGGGACGTATGATCCGCTGTATCCGACAGTGCATGACAAGTACGGCTTCGCCGACCAGTTCGGTGGCCGGAATATGAAGAACCTCCGCTGGGGCGTGGAGACGAAGCTACCGAGGGGCATAGCCGGGACGCTCGAATTCAACGACTGGCGACTGGCGTCGGCCGTGGACGGAATCTATACCGGCGCGGGTGCAGTGATTGCCCGCTCGCCCACCGGCAAAGCCGGGACCCACGTTGGAAACGAAGTTGACTGGATTACCACCTGGAAAATGAAGGGTCCGGTACAGGCTGGCGCGGGTATCGGCTACATTATTCCGGGTGGGTTTCTAAAGAATACGACACCAGGGAAATCGTACCTTTACCCCTATATCGTGTTCACGTACAAGCTGTAGATAAAAAAACGGCAGGTACTCGGAGGAGGGTACCTGCCGTGCTACCAAAAACCACCACGTGCTCGGAGGAAGCGCGCAGCAGCCGGGCCGCATTCCAGTTGCGCAATCGCGCGGGGTGCAGCTCCACGGTAAATCTTAGGGCATCGCCCTACCACAACCCTATCACGAAAGCAC
>CANIHR010000228.1 GCA_947467185.1 Bryobacterales bacterium | reverse complement strand
TCGCCTCCGCGCTCATCGCCGTTATATTCCTTGGCCGGATTCCCGATCGGCCAGTAGACGGTATCGAGTTCGGGGTCATACGTGCCACTCAGCCACGTGGGCGCGCCGCCGTGTTCGCGGTCCTTACCCTTCCAGGTTTCGGAACCCGGCTCGCCCGCCGCCGGAATGGTCCAGAAGCGCCACGCTTCCTTGCCGGTGTCGGCGTTGTAAGCTGCTACGAAACCGCGCGTGCCGTGCTCCCCGCCACCCACGCCGGTCAGGATCAGATTCCCCACGGCGACAGGCGCGCCGGTCGCAAAGTAACTCTGCCGGAAGTCGGCGGTTTCCGAATCCCAGACCTCCGCGCCGGTGAAGCGGTTCAGGGCCACCAGATGTGCGTTGTCCGTCGCGATGAAAACCTTGTCGCCATACGATGCCACGCCGCGATTGGACCCGGCGCCGACAGTGCCCGGAGTGGTGGGGCGGGACCACCGCCAGATCTGCCGCCCCGTTCCCGCGTCGAGCGCGAGGCACTGGTTCACCGAAGTTACGTACATGATGCCGCCGACTACCACCGGCGTTCCCTGCAGACGGGTGGTGTTCGGGATATTGAAGATCCACCGTGCGGTCAGGTTCTTCACGTTCGCCGGTGTGATCTGCGACATCGTTGTGTAGCGATTCCCGCCGGGATCGCCGTTGAACCCCGGCCAGTCGGTGCCCGGCGTGGCTTCCCGATACTTCTCGCCAACGCGCCGCAGCAGATGAACTTTTCCGTCATCGGTGCGAATCTGGCGGTCGGTAAAACCCTGCGCCAGCGCGACGCCTTCCAGCACCTTGCCGTCTGTCATCGTCAGTTTCACGCGCTGACTCGGCTTCGCCGTACTTTTCGCCTGCATCAGACGCAGGTGCTTCGTCAGAACCGAGAGGTCGTCGTCGTTGATCTGATTGCCCGGCATGCGGCCGGGAACACCGGTTCGGATCAGCGTTCCCAGTTGCGAATCCGTTCGCTGGGAAAGGCCGTTGAAGAGGGACGGCCCCATCTCACTGCCATTCCCCTCGGCGCCATGGCACCGTCCACACCGGTTCTCAAACGACCGCTGTCCGGCGGGGATATCCTGTGCGGAGGCCACCGCTGCGAGGGAGAGAACAACGAAAGGGACCAGGATACGCATCGTGCTTAAGGTAACACCACAGAAAGTGAGACGCTGTCGTTTTAATCTGAATGAGGATGACCACAGTCCAGATGTTCGCCATCAAGAGCTCCCAGGCAGCGCGCGCTGCCGAGCGTTTCTTCAAAGAACGACGCATCACGGTTCAGTACGTCGACCTCCAGAAGAAGCCTATGGCCGCCGGAGAGATTCGCCGCTTCATCGAAAAGTACACGCTCCCCGGGCTGCTCGACACCGAGTCCAGGGCCTACGTTGACGGTGGTCTGAAGTACATGAAGATGTCCGACGCGGAGTGGCTGGAGAAGCTCGGCAAGAACCCCCAACTCCTGCGCCTGCCCCTCATTCGCGCCGGGAACAAGATCAGCATTGGCAAGGACGAAGAGGCCTGGAAAGCCATGCTCGCGTCCTGATTTCCCCGCCACAGCCACCCCCCGAATAAAATACAGGAGGAATATGAAACTCTTACGTTACGGCAAGTCAGGGCAGGAAAAGCCCGGCATCCTCGACGCGGCAGGGCAGATCCGCGACCTCTCCGGCGTCATCTCCGACATCGGACCCGAAACCCTCACCCCGGAAGGCCTCGCGAAACTGCGCGCCATCTCCCTCGATTCGCTGCCGGTCGTCGCCGGTACGCACCGCTACGGCACGCCCATCAAGGGCATCGGCAAGTTCATCGCCGTCGGCCTGAACTACTCGGACCACGCGGCGGAAAGCAACATGCCTGTCCCCAGCGAGCCTGTCCTGTTCACCAAGGCGACCAGCTGCATCGTTGGCCCGAACGACCCGATCTATATCCCGAAAGACGCCACCAAGACCGACTGGGAAGTCGAACTCGGTGTCGTCATCGGTTCGCCCTGCCGCTACGTGGAAGAAGCCGACGCGCTCAGCCACGTTGCCGGTTACGCTCTCATCAATGACGTCAGCGAACGCCACTTCCAGCTGGAACGCGGCTCCCAGTGGGATCGCGGCAAGGGTTGCGAAACCTTTGGCCCCATCGGTCCGTACCTGGTGACCTCCGACGAAGTGCCCGACGTTCAGGCGCTCGGTATGTGGCTCGATGTGGACGGCAAGCGCATGCAGACCGGCAACACCGGCACCATGATCTTCGGCGTGGCACACCTGGTCAGCTACATCAGCCGGTTCATCACGCTGCTGCCTGGCGACGTGATCACCACCGGTACGCCTCCGGGTGTCGGCTCCGGCAAGAAGCCGCAGATCTTCCTGAAGGGCGGGGAAGTCATCACGCTCGGCATCGACGGTCTCGGTACGCAGCGCCAGGAAGTCCGCCCGTTCAAGATGGGCTTCTGGGAAACCTACCCCGAATAGTTTTTCTCAAAACCGAACAAAGAGCCCCCGGCCAATGCGGTCCGGGGGCTTTTTTCATGGGGTCCGCGCTACCCTGTTCCTATGCGTTTCCCACTCGCCGTCACGCTCGCCTTCTGTGCGCCTGCGTTCGCTCAAACCGCACTTACCAGTGCAGATTATGCCCGGGCTGAAAAATTCATGGGGTACAACACCACCCCGCTCGTTTATGGTGCAGGTATTCGCCCCGCATTCCTCGAAGGCGACCGTTTCTGGTACCGGGTCACGCGCGAAGCCGGCGCTGAGTTCATTCTGGTTAACCCCGCAGCGGGTACCAAAGCCCCCGCGTTCGACCACGCCAAACTGGCGGCGGAACTTTCCAAAATTGCCGGTGCCACCTATGAAGCGGGCAAGCTCCCGTTCCAGGCCATCGACTTTTCCGCCGACGGCAAGAACGTCCTGTTCAGCGCGGCCGGCAAGAACTACCAGTGCTCGGTGGATGGCAGCAAGTGCTCGGTCGGTGGTCCGGGTGCGGGCGGTGGACGCGGTGGTGGTCGGGGCGGACGCGGCGGTTTCGCCCGCTCCAACGACGCTCCTTCGCCCGATAAAAAGAAGACCGCTTTCATTCGCGACTACAACCTCTGGGTTCGCGACATCGCGTCGAATAAAGAAACGCAGCTCACCACCGATGGCGTGAAGGACTACGGTTACGCCACCGATAACGCCGGCTGGACAAAGAGTGACCGCCCCATCCTGCTCTGGTCCCCCGACTCCAAACGCATCGCCACTTTCCAGCAGGATCAGCGCCAGACCGGGGACATGTATCTGGTCAACACCTCTGTCGGCCATCCGAAGCTGGAAGCCTGGAAGTATCCGCTCCCCGGTGACGAAAACGTGACAATGCTCCGCCGCGTCATCATCGACATTGAAACGAAGAAGGTCACCGCGCTCAGCATTGCGCTCGACCAGCACCGCTCCACTCTCTGCGACGACATCGCCTGCCGGGGCGGGGAATGGGCTGACGTACAGTGGAGCCCCGACGCCGCGAAACTCGCCTTTGTCTCCACCTCTCGCGACCACAAGCAGGCGCGTCTCCGCGAAGCGGATGCTGTCGCTGGGACCGTTCGCGAAATCACTGAAGAAGCCGTAGAAACCCAGTTCGAATCGGGCGATGGCAAGGTGAACTGGCAGGTCCTTTATGGCACGGACGAATTCCTCTGGTACTCCGAAAAGAGCGGCTTCGGCCATCTCTACTTAGGCGACTGGAAGACCGGCAAAATCAAAGCCCCCATCACTTCCGGTGACTGGCTGGTCCGCCAGACCGTGCGTGTTGACGAGAAGGCCCGCGTCATCTACTTCCTCGCCGCAGGCCGTGAAAAAGGTCGCGACCCCTACTTCACCCACCTCTACAAGATTGGCTTCGACGGCAAGGGCCTCACCCTGCTTACCCCCGAAGACGGCAATCACGACATCACGCTCTCGCCCTCCGGCCAGTACTTCACCGACAGCTACTCGAAGCCCGACGTGCCGCCCACCGCAGTGGTCCGCGACATGAACGGCAAGCTCATCGCCACCCTCGAAAAGGCCGATGTCTCGAAGCTTCAGGCTACCGGCTGGAAAGCACCGCTCCCCATCACGGTGAAAGCGCGCGACGGCGTCACCGATCTCTACGGCATCCTCTACCTGCCCACGAAAGTTGAGCCCGGCAAAAAGTACCCCATCGTCAACCACATCTATCCCGGCCCACAGGGTGGCAGCGTGGGTAGCCGCAGCTTTGTCGCCTCACGCGGCGATGGCCAGGCGCTGGCCGAACTCGGCTTCGTCGTCATTGAAGTCGACGGCATGGGCAATCCGACCCGTTCGAAGAAATTCCACGACGCCTATTACGCCAACATGGGCGACAACACGCTGCCCGACCAGATCGCAGCCATGAATCAGATTGCCGCGCGTTATCCCTTTATCGACATTGAACGCGCAGGCATCTACGGCCACTCGGGTGGCGGTTTCGCGACCGCCGATGCCATGTTCCGCTACCCCGACTTCTTCAAAGTCGGCATCTCGGAAGCCGGCAACCACGACAACCGCAACTACGAAGACGACTGGGGCGAACGCTACCAGGGGCTGCTGAAGAAGAACGCCGACGGCACCACTAACTACGACGACCAGGCGAACCAGAACCTGGCGAAGAACCTGAAGGGCCACCTGCTGCTCGCCCACGGCACCATGGATAACAACGTCCCGCCCTACAATACGCTGCTCGTGGTGAACGAACTGATCAAGGCCAACAAGGACTTTGACCTTCTGATGCTGCCCAATCGCGGCCACGGTTTCGGCAACGAACCTTACATGATCCGCCGCCGGTGGGATTACTTCGTTCGCTACCTTCTCGGTGCCGAACCGCCGAAGGGCTACGAACTGAAGCCCCCCGCCGGCCCGACCTTTTAATTAGTCCTTCAGCGCGGCGGGACGATTCCGGACCCGCCGCCGCTGCTGCAATTCAGCCCACGGGACCACGTTGGCTCTCTTCGCCCACTGGTCCCATTTTCCGCCCATCGCCTGAACCCTCTCCGGCATCGCGGACGCCAGATTATTTCGCTCGGTTCGGTCTTTGGTGATATCGAATAACTCCCACGTTCCCGGGAACTTTGAGACCAGCTTCCAGTTGGCTTCCCGCACCGCACGATTCCCCTCGTGCTCCCAATACAGTTCACGGGCAAATGGCTTCCCTCCCGCCAGAGAGGGCAGCAGGCTCTTCCCCTCCGCCGGTTGAATCGCTGCGCCTTTGTAAGTCGCCGGGTAACTCGCCCCCGCGGCATCCAGGCAGGTTGCCATCACATCTACCAGATGTCCTGTCTGGTCGTTGAACTGGCCCTTATTTTTCTTCAGCCGCGCGGGCCACCTGGCAATAAACGGACTCGAAATTCCGCCTTCATGCTCCCAGTGCTTATACAGCCGGAACGGCGTATTGCTGGCGTTCGCCCACCCGATTCCGTAGCTCTGGTAGCCATCTTCCCCACCTGGCATCAGTTCCGGAATATTGCCCTTCTGTACTGTCTTGCCATCCACGGTCTTGTCCCTCGTACCGGCCGGATTCCCGTTTCGCGCTAACTCCTCCGCGCATCCGCCGTTGTCGGCGAGGAACATAACCAGAGTGTCCTCTTCCGCTCCCGATTGCTTCAGCGCGTCCAGGATCTTCCCGATGTTCTGATCCATCCGGTCTACCTGTGCCGCGTACACCGCCATCCGCCGGGCCTGCCACTCTTTGTCCTTAGCGTCCTCCCACGCGGGCACCGAAGCGTCGCGGTCCGTCACTCCCCATTTCGGGTCCACGAGGCCCATCCGGATTTGCCGCTGGTGTCTCTCTTCCCGCAACTTATCCCAGCCCGTCTTGTAGCGGTCCGTGTATTTATCGATCTCCGGTTGCAGCGCATGCAAAGGCCAGTGGGGCGCGGTAAATGCCATGTAGAGGAAGAATGGCGTTCCCGGCGTTGCTGCCCTGTGCTCCCGGATGTATGTCGCGGCCTGCTCACCCAGCGCGTCCGTGTAGTAGTAGTTTTTGCGGTCGATCTCAATCGGTGTATTATCCCGAGTCAGTGTTGGCGGATTGAAGTAATCTCCCGCGCCCAGGATCGTGCCGTAATACTTGTCAAATCCGCGCTGTAAGGGCCAGTTGTGCGAGTCCGATGTCTCCGGGGTGACATGCCACTTGCCGCACATCATCGTGGTGTAGCCGGCCGGTTTCAGGGCCTCTGCAATTGTTACCGCATTCCGGCTCAGATCGCCCCGATACCCGGGCAGCCCATCGTCGTCCATCATGTGGCCAATTCCTGCCTGGTGCGAGTAGAGACCGGTCAACAGCGCAGCGCGGGTCGGGCAGCATCGGGCTGTGTTGTAGAACTGCCTGAGGCGGATGCCTTGCTGCGCCAGTTTTGTCAGATTCGGCGTGTCAATCTCGCCGCCATACGGGGCAATGTCCGAAAACCCAAGGTCGTCGGCCAGTATCACGACAATATTCGGCTTCCTGCTGGCGGCGGCCTGGCCAGCCTGTGCAGCAGCCGCTCCGGCAACGGTAAGAAATTCTCGACGGTTCAATGGCACCCAACAAATGTAACAACATTCAGCGTGGCCGCCTTCTAAGTTGTTAGACGGTATAGTGTTCGTATGGTTCGCCTGGTAGCGATTGACGATGAAGCCCCGATCCTCGATTTCATCGAACGGGTTCTCTCTCGTCCGGAACTGACGATCTCCCGATCTTCCGATCCCATGGAGGGTTGGGACATGATTCGGAAGACGCGTCCCGACATCGTGTTGCTCGACCAGAACATGCCCGGCATGACGGGCATGGAACTTCTTGCGAAGATCTCCGACTGGGACCCTTCCATCGAAGTGGTCCTGTTGACCAGTGAACACAGTACCGATCTTGCCGTCGACGCGATCCAGAAGGGCGCTTCGGACTTCCTCACCAAACCGATCCTGCCGGATATGCTGCGAGAGCGGCTGGAACCTCTGCTCGCCGCCGCAAAACGCCGCCAGGCCACGAACAACCTCGAAGAACAGCTCCTCAACGCCAGTAAGTTCGGCGACATGGTCGGTAACAGCGCCCCCATGATGGAGGTTTTCTCCAATATCCGGCGTATCGCTCCTTACTACCGTTCCGTTCTGATCACCGGCGCGACGGGTACCGGTAAGGAACTGATCGCCCGGGCGTTGCACCAGAAATCCCAGCTCTCCGGTAAGGCGCTTGTCATCTGCAACTGCGCGGCGATTGTGGAGACGCTCTTTGAAAGCGAACTGTTCGGCCATGTCCGGGGCTCCTTCACGGGTGCCACAAACGACCGCGCCGGCCTTTTTGAAGCGGCTGACGGTGGCACGTTGTTCCTCGACGAAATCGGGGAAGTGCCTCTCCCGATGCAGGCCAAGTTCCTCCGCGCCCTGCAGAACGGCGAAGTGACCCGAGTTGGTTCCAACACGGTCCGCAAGGTGAAGGTTCGTGTCATCGCCGCCACCAATCGCAACCTTCGCACCATGGTGAAGGAGAAGCAGTTCCGCGAGGATCTGTACTATCGCCTCTCCATGCTGGAAATCAACGTCCCGACGCTGGCGGAGCGCAAGGAAGACCTGCCCCTGCTGGAGCGGCACTTCATCAAACAGTTCGCCGAGCAGATGGACAAACCCGTCCGCGGCCTCACTCGCCGAGCTCAGACGCTTTTGTCCCGCTACTCCTGGCCCGGCAACATTCGGGAACTGGAAAATGTTCTGGGGCACGGCTGCGCCATGTGTGACGGGGAGTTGATTGACGTTCCCGACCTCCCCCAGAGCATCCGCAGCGGTACCAGCTCCGACGAAGATCGCGGTCGCATGACCTTGGCCGACGTCGAAAAACAGCATATACTACTTGTGTACGAGCAGACTGCCGGGCGCAATAAACAGCTGGCCGCGGAGATTCTCGGCATCAGCCGAGCCACCCTCTACCGCTTCCTCGCGGAAAACGGAATTGAGTCCTCCGCCAGCACACCCGACGCCTGACGCGTTGCATCATTTTGCTGTGGCCGTCTCATACTTCAACATGAACAGCCGCGAATAATTTCCTAAACAGCTGATTCCAGAGCCCTTGCTCATGGTGCCCGGAATGCTCCTTCCCCTGTGGGAACGGAGTTCATCATGCGAGACAGGAGGCGACGGCGGCGAGGCAACTCGATCATTGAGTTTTCGTTGTTCCTACCCTGGTTCATCTTTCTCTTTATTGGTGCCTTCGACTGGGGCTTCTATGGCTACGCTCTGATCTCCACCCAAAATGCGCTCCGCGTTTCGGTCCAGTCCGCGTCGTTAAATGCCGCCAGCTCGATTGATTCGGCGACCGCCTGCTCGTACGCGCTGACGGAATTGCGCGGCGCGCCGAACATCGGCACAACCGTCTCCAGTTGTGCTTCACTGCCGCTCATTGTGACCGCAGCCACCGTTACGGGCCCGGATGGAGCTCCGGCTGCCAAAATTACCATCACCTATCAGACGCCGCAACTGATTCCAATTCCCGGGCTTCTCGCCGGACGCTTCACTTTCGTGCAGAGTGCACTGATGAGGATCCGGGCATGACACCACGCAGGAATCGCCGAAGTGGTCAGGCTCTGGTGGAATTCACGCTGGTGGCGATTCCTCTCATCTTTATCCTGATCTCCACGACCGAAATGGCTCGGGGTATGTGGAACTATCAAACTCTGGCCTTCGGTATCCGGGCCGGGGCACGCTACGCCGCCGCTCATGGTCAGGGTTGTACCCAAAACGGGAACACCTGCTCCGTCACTGTCTCCGACGTGGCCCACTCGATTGCAACTGCCTCGGTCGGGATGACACCCGCCAGTCTGAACGTGACGCTCGCCTCGGCCACAGCCGCCACGGTCACCTGCGCCCCCCTGAGTAATTGCTACGCAAACTCGACCATTTGGCCGCCGGCTGCCGACAATGCGCCCGGCAAGAACATCACCATCTCGGGCACGTGGGTGTT
>CANIHR010000227.1 GCA_947467185.1 Bryobacterales bacterium | reverse complement strand
CCCTGCTGGTTCTGTCCAAAGGGGAACTCACCCTCTCCATCGTGGATCCCGTCTCCCTCAAGGTTCTGGCTTCCATGCCCTCCGGGCCTGACCCCCACGAAGTCGTCGCCTCTTCCGATGGCAAGTTCGCCTATATTTCCAACTACGGGGCAGGGCAGTACAACACCATCACGGTGGTCGATCTCATCGCGCAGAAGACCCTCGAAGCGGTCGATCTCGGCGGGCTGCGTGGCCCCCATGGCCTCATGTATGCGGGCGGAAAAGTCTGGTTTACGGCGGAACCCAACAAGGCCGTCGGCACCCTCGACGGCACCACGCGCAAAGTCGACTGGGTTCTCGGAACCGGGCAGGACAGGACTCACATGGTCTGGGTCAGCAGCGACCAGAAGAAGTTCTACACGACCAACGTGAACGCGGCCACCGTTTCGATCATCGAACGCATGGCGACGCCTCCCGGCGGCCGCGGAGCCACCCGTTCGCCCGGTGGCGAGTGGTCGCAGACCGTGGTTCCCGTCGGTAAAGGAGCTGAAGGCTTCGATGTCTCGCCCGACGGCAAAGAACTCTGGACCGCCGATGCCGCCGATGGCACTGTGACGGTGATCGACCTCGCCTCAAAGAAGGTCGTCAAGACCATCGCTGCCGATGTGAGAGGCGCGAACCGCCTGAAGTTCACTCCCGATGGCAAGAAAGTCTTCGTGTCCACCCTGAGCGGCCCGAATGCCACCGTTATTGACCCCGCCACCCGCGCGGTCATCAAAACCATCGCCATCGGCAAAGGCGCCGCCGGCATCGAGATGCAGCCCGATGGTTCCCGAGTCTTCATCGCATGCACTCCCGACAACTACGTCACCATCATCGATCTCAAGACCCTCCAGGTGACCGGAAAGCTGGAAGCCGGGAAGAATCCTGACGGCATGGCCTGGTCCGAAATCCGTTAAGGATAAAAGGCCGCCGGGGCCTCGGTCGCTATACTTCAAGTTCATGCCAAGAGTCCGTTTTGCGCCCTCTCCGACAGGGTATTTGCACGTCGGAAGTGCCCGTACCTTCATTTTTAACTGGTTGTATGCCCGCCGTAATGGCGGCACCATGATTCTCCGCATTGACGATACCGACGTCGAACGGAACAGCGATCAGTCCCTCGATTCCATCTTTGAGGGCCTCAAATGGCTTGGCCTCGACTGGGATGAGCAATACCGTCAGTCGGACCGCCTCGCATTGCATCAGGAATTCGCGCAGTCCATTCTGGCGAAGGGCCTGGCTTACCGCGATTTCACGCCCCAGGTTGCTGCCGTCGAAGACGCGCCGCATAGTGGCGACACCTGGCTCTGCAATCCCGGCCAGCGCGAGATCCCGCAGGAAGAAAGCGACCGTCGCGCTGCTGCTGGTGAGCCGTTCGTGCTCCGCTACAAGGTCCCGCGTGACACCCCGGAAGCGGTGAAATTCACCGACGCCGTCTATGGCGAACAGTCGAAATCCACCGCCGACATTGAGGACTTCGCTCTCCTTCGCAGCACTGGTATCCCGACCTATCATCTGGCCTCCTGCGCTGACGATGTTGACCTCCGCATTTCCCACATCGTGCGCGGACAGGACCACCTTACTAACACGTTCAAGCATGTCCTGATCTTCAAGGCGGCTGGTTACGAGCCGCCTCAGTTCGCGCACCTGCCGCTGCTGATCGCTCCGGACGGTGCGAAGCTCTCGAAGCGCAAGCACGGTCCGGTCGTCTCCGTCACGACGTATCGGGATGCCGGCTTCCTGCCCCACGCGTTCATCAACTTCCTCTGCCTCCTCGGCTGGTCGCCCAAAGACGACCGCGAGCGGATGACTCGTGAAGAACTCACCGCCGTCTTCTCATTCGAAGGCATCAACCGCAGCAACGCCGTCATCAACTTCTCGGACGAAGAACCCTTCGACGCCAAATGTCTCTGGCTGAACGCCGAGACGATTCGCACCATGCCTGCCACGGAATTGAGCGCTGTCCTGGCCCCCGTTCTGGCCGAAGCAGGAATCGACTGTTCCGCGGAACGCCTCGCCCTGATCACTCCGCTGATCCAGGAACGCATCAAGCTTTTGAAAGACCTCCTCACGGTGGGCGACTTCTTCTTTGCGAAGGAACTGGCACCTTACGATTCGGCTGAACTGATTCCGAAAAAGGGAGATGCTGCGATGGCGCTTCAGGCCCTCGAAAAAGCACTGGAAGTGCTGCCTGGCGCGGAATTCTCGCATGACGGACTGGAAGCCGCGCTGCGGGCCGGCGCCGAACAACTGGGCATCAAGGCCGGGCAGATGTTTGAGCCGATCCGGGTCGCGGTTTGCGGCCGCAAGACTGCTCCGCCGCTGTTTGGAACGCTGGAAGCTCTGGGCCGCGATGTGTGCCTGGAACGCATCGATAAGGCTATTGCGAAACTGAAATAAATGACTCCTCCGAATAATCCTGAAACGACGGAAACCGCCCCGCGGCCTTCAAATTTTATCCGCGACATCATGATCGAGGATGAGCGCACCGGCAAGCACAACGGCCGCGTTCTGACGCGCTTCCCGCCGGAGCCGAATGGCTACCTTCACCTGGGTCATGCGAAGTCCATCTGCCTCAACTTCGGCCTCGCCAAAGAGTTTGGCGGCGCAACCAACCTCCGCTTCGACGACACAAATCCCGAAAAAGAAGAGCAGGAGTACGTCGATTCGATCATCGACAACGTGAAGTGGCTCGGCTTCCAGTGGCAGGAACCCGTCTGCTTCGCATCCGACTACTTTCAGCAGCTCTATGACTGGGCCGTGCAGCTCATCAAGTCCGGCAAAGCCTTCGTCTGTGATCTCAACGCGGAACAGATCCGCCAGCACCGCGGCACACTCGTTGAAGCCGGCAAGCATAGTCCCTACCGCGAGCGCAGCGTCGAAGAAAGCCTCGACCTGTTCGCCCGCATGAAGGCAGGCGAATTCCCCGATGGCAGCCGCACCCTGCGCGCCAAGATCGACATGGCGTCGCCCAATCTCAACATGCGCGACCCGGTTATGTACCGGATCCTGAACGCCGCTCACCACCGCACCGGCACGGACTGGTGCATCTACCCGATGTACGACTACGCCCACGGGCAGTCGGATTCGATCGAGGGCATCACCCACTCGATTTGCACGCTGGAATTCGAAGACCATCGGCCTCTTTACGACTGGTTTGTGCAGCAGCTCGGCATTTTCGCTCCCCGCCAGATTGAGTTCGACCGGCTCAACCTCACCTATACGCTGTTGAGCAAGCGCAAACTGCTGCAGCTCGTCACCGAAGGGCATGTCAACGGCTGGGACGATCCCCGCATGCCTACGCTCTCCGGTATCCGCCGTCGCGGCTATTCGCCTGAAGCGTTGCGCAATTTCTGCGCCAACATCGGCGTCTCCAAAACCAACGGCACCATCGAACTGGGGCTCCTGGAACACTACGTTCGCGAAGATCTCAACAAGCGCGCCTCCCGCTACATGGCCGTTCTGAAGCCGCTCAAGGTGGTCATCGAAAACTACCCCGAGGGCGAAACCGAGTGGCTCGATGCCGTCAACAACCCCGAAGACGAGTCCGCCGGGACGCGCAAAGTGCCGTTTTCGAAAGTTCTCTACATCGAGCACGACGATTTTAAGGAAGATCCGCCGAAGCAGTTCTTCCGTTTGTCACCGGGCAGGGAAGTGCGGCTCCGCTGGGGCTTCTTCATCACCTGCACGGGCGTCATCAAGGACGATGCGGGCAACGTGGTTGAACTGCGCTGCACCTATGACCCGCTGACGCGCGGCGGTGGCGCTCCTGATGGACGCAAGGTGAAGGCGACGATTCATTGGGTATCGGCCGAACACGCGGTGAACGCCGAAGTGCGTGTTTACAGCACGCTGTTCGCGAAGGAAAATCCGAACGATGTCGAGGAAGGGAAGGACTTCCTTTCCAACATCAATCCGGACTCGCTGGAAGTTCTGACGGACTGCAAGGTGGAACCAGCCCTCGGCACTCTTCCGGTGGAAGAGCGCGTGCAGTTTGAGCGCCTCGGTTACTTCTGCGTGGACAAGGACTCAGCGCCGGGCAAGCCCGTCTACAACCGGACCGTGGCGCTGCGCGACAGCTGGGCAAAGATCGAGAAACGCGAGAAGGGCAAGTAAGTGAATATTCTCGGAATCGGCGGGATTCGCAGCCAGGCCGCTGCGGTTCTGATTTCGAAAGGCCGGATTGTGGCGGCGGTGGAGCAGGCGAAGCTGACTCGGGATGCCGAGCCGGTGGACCTGCCGCTGGAAGCCATCGCCGAGTGCCTGCGGATCGGGAAGCTGACGCCCGGGGATATTGACGTTGTCGCACTGGCCCGGCCTCTGCCGCCGGGATCGGATATTCCGATGGCGCTCGCGAAGTACCAGAAGGCGCGGGTGGTTTCGATCGATCACCATGAGGCTCATGCGGCTTCGGCATTCTATGCTTCGCCGTTTGAGAAAGCGACGGTTATCACGCTCGATGGTGAGGGTGACCTGCGCTGTGGCGCAACCTGGCGCGGTGATGGAAACTCGCTGGAACTGCAGCGGGAGTTCCTGTATCCGGATTCGATTGGTGATCTTTACGCCCGGGTGACGCACCTTTTGGGAATGCGACGGCGGTCGGAAGAGCATCGGGTCCAGTGGCTGTCGGCGCTGGGCGAGCCGAAGTATGCGGCGGTGTTTGGAAAGATCGTTTCCGGCCATAACTTTGACCAGGAATACTTCGAGGGCCACGGGTTCAGCGGGAAGTTCTTTGCGGAACTGGGCCTGAACGGGCTGGCGGCGGGCGACCGGGTGAATCTGGCGGCTTCCGTTCAGAAGACGCTGGAAGAGTATGTGCTGGCGCTGGCCGAGGGTGCGGAGAACATTTGTCTGGCGGGCGGTGTGGCGTGGAATGCCCTGCTGGTGGCGGCTCTGGAGAATTCGGGTCGTTTCCAGGGCGTTTTTGCTCAACCGGCAGCCGGCAATGCCGGGACGGCACTCGGTGCCGCGCTGTACGTCTGGCATCACGTTGTGGGCAAGACGGAGCGCCTGGACGCGGGCGGGTACGCGCTGGGGCCGGCCTACGAGGCTGAGGAGATCAAGAAGGTCTTCGAAAACTGCAAACTGCGGTTCCGCTTGCTGCCGACGGTGCCTTCGATCACTGGCGCCGCGGTGGAGCAATTGCAGAATAACCGGATTGTGGCGTGGATGCAGGGACGCATGGAGTTTGGGCCGCGCGCACTGGGTAACCGGAGTATTCTGGCGTCGCCGCATGACCCTTACTCGACCGAGAACCTAAATACGTTCATTAAGCACCGGGAGGCTTCGCGGAAGTTTGCGGCTTCGGTGCCGGCGGAACTGGCAGGCGAGTACTTCCAGACGGGCTCGAATTCGCGGAATCTGGCGACGGTGGGCACCGTTCGGGCTCCGTATCGGGAGCAGTTCAAAGGCGCAATTCTGGCTCAAAATCTGGTGCGGGTGCATACGGTTTCGAAGGACGACAACCCGCTTTACTGGCAGTTATTGCACACTTTCGGCGAGGCGACGGGCCTGCCGGTGCTGTACAACACGTCGTTTAACCTTTTTGGCGAGCAAATGGTGTGCTCGCCCCGGGATGCGGTGCGGAGTTTTTACTCTTCGGGCATCGACGCGCTGGTTGCCGGGAATTTCCTGCTGGAAAAGTAAGGGTCAGGCCGCTATTGGCAGGGTTTGCTTCGGGCCAAACCAGGTATTTTTGCTGTTCCAGCCGTTTTTCGCGTAGTGGGCAGCCTCTTCGAGGCGGTCCTTGCGGGTGAGGCTGGCGAGGATGTCGCGAGTTGGAAAAACGAACCCATTGACCTCGACCAGAGCCATCTGGTTGAGGTTTTCGTTTTTCAGGAGCTCGAGGCGAACGAGGGCTTCGGCCTGTTCTCGGGCGGCGACGCCCTCGGCCTTACGGATGCGCTGGAGTTCGTCGAGTTCGCGCTTGTTTTTGGTGATCATGCGTTCGATGCGGGTCTCATACAGGGTGAGGTTGGTGAGTGCCTGATGATCACGAAGCCAGGTTTGCGCCTGGGCGATGGCAGCGGCTGCTTCGGCGGAGTCGGTGTCGAGCAGGTCGGCGAAGTCTTCGTGGCCGAGGCCGAAATTGTTGAATTCGATGGCACGGGCGCGGTTGAGACGCCAGTGGTTCTGGGCGATGTTGGTGGCGAGCTGCTGCTCGTATTCGCCGACGGGGACGAGGGCGCGGAACAGGCCGCGTTCGAATTCGGTGTAGGCGAGGCCGTCTTCCTCGTTCATGACGTAGAACTGGCCGGTGAGGCCATGGCGGCGGGCGTTCATTCGGGAGCGTGCTTTGCCTGCTTCGGTACGGGGTCCGGTGGATTTTTGCGCGTTGGCCTGGTTGGCGAGAAGCTGGGCTTCGGTGGTGGTTGACTGCATCGGTGGTCCTCTTTCCGGCTGGCGGTTGTGTGTCAGCCTGATTGAGGATTCGCACGGGGGCGATGCAAGACAGGGCAGCAGCTGCTGTAAGCTGTTGATTTGGTTGAGAAGATATTTTGAAATTCGCTGTGATGGAAAAGTCGGTTTGGAGCGCAGCTTGAGGATCCGGTGGTTTCAGGGGGGCCTGGTTCTGGTTTTTTCCATGGGATCCTACGTTGCGCTTACAACCCTGCCTGCGATGGTTTCGGGGTGGCTATCTCGTTCGGAGCCGGTGGTTGAGCGGAAGGCGTTTGTACCTCCCCCGGCACCCCGGGTTGTGCCTGTAGCGCCCCCGGAGATTCCGGTGGAAGCGGTGGCTCCTTTGCGGGTGCCGACGATCCCCGGCCTGGTGGAGCTTCCGGCAGGGACGGGAAAGAGCAAGAACAAATGAGAGTTGAGTTCCTTCGGGCGAATGTGGCGGGTGAATTGCGGAGTCTGATGACCTTCGACAAGAAGGTCTTTGGGCCGGATGCGTTCGACCGGGCGATGTGGCAGGAAATGGACGCGTGGTGGATGGTGGTGGATGGCGTCAAAGCCGGGTGCGCCGCCTTTGAGGGCGATGTCGGCTTTGACCGGCATGGGGAGCCTGTCCGGGAGAAAGGTACGCTGTATATCGCGACCACGGGCGTGCTGCCAAGGCTGCAGGGGCGGGGGCTGGGACGGCTGATGAAGGCCTGGCAGGTGGCGTGGGCGCAGTCGCACAAGTACCGGCGAATCGTGACGAATCACCGGGCGAGCAATGCGGGTATTATTGCCATGAACAAGGCGTTCGGGTTCCGGCGGATTGGACGCATCAAGGGGTATTATTCGGCGCCGGACGAGGATGCCATATCGATGGAGCTGGTGCTGAGGAAATGAAGAACCTATACGAGGCGGAGCAGGTAAAAGAGGTCAAGACGCGGGTGGCGAGTCTGCGTCCGGAGAGCGAACGGCAATGGGGGAAAATGACGGCGGCGCAGGCTCTGGCTCACTGCAGTATCGGGCTGGAATCGGCCATTGGCGACCGGCAGATTCCACGGGTTCTGATTGGCCACTTGCTGGGGTGGCTGGTGAAGCCAATGGCGCTGAAGAACGATAAGCCGTTTCAGAAAAATTCTCCGACCGCACCGGAGCTGGTGGTTTCGGACGCGCGGGATCTGGAGCGTGAGAAGACCCGGATCATTGGGCTCATTGACCGGTTTGCCGGCGCAGGTCCGGCTGGGTGCACACGGTATCCGCATGCGTTCTTCGGGGAACTGGAGCCGCAGGAGTGGGCGATCCTGATGTATAAGCATCTGGACCATCATCTGCGGCAGTTTGGCGTTTAGCGTCGCTTGCGTGTGAGCTTTCGGGAGAGGAATTCCTGAAAGAGATTGCCGACAACTTCGAAGCCGAGGCCGATGGCTGAGCTGCGCAGGATCACGCCCGATTTATCGCGGTCGGCGGCGGGGTAGTAGTAATTGGTGACGAAGCCTGTGCCGAAGCGGCTGAGCAGGCTGGAGTAGCAGAACTGGTCCTTCTTGTTGTCGCCCCGGCAGACGACGGTGCGACTGGCTGCGTAGAGTGCGCGAGATGTCTTGCTTCCGGTACCTTTGGCGAAATAGCGAGGGTCCTGGTGGAAGACACTTGGCGCGACCACTTTGTCGAGCAGGAGCATGGTGCCATAGTCGGCAAAGCTGGCTCCGTAGCGTTTAGCGTAGCCCTGCGCGCCCTGACCGAAACCCCTGTGGACGTTTTGTGCCTGCCAGACACCTGCGATGATACCTCCGATGACGAACGACGATGGGTCTGCCCAGGCGCGCCCGCTGAGTTCCAGCTTTTGGGTAAGGTTCAGCGGCGCAGCGTCGTGATCATACGCGGTGAAGAAGTTGGGGACGACTCCGAGCAGGCGCTGCTGGGTTAGTTCTTTCAGTTCTGCCTGCGCGATTTCGGTCTGCGTTTGCGTGACGTTCACGGCGGTGCTGAGGGCGTCGATGGCGAGGGTGACGGGGGGCAGGTGGACGGGTTCGCCGCCAGCCAGGTCTCCGGTAAGGGTCTTTGGGCTGAAGCCCGTGGCGGAGACCGTGAGGATATAGGGTCCGGTGGGGACGTTGTGGAAGGCGAAGTCACCCTGCGTCGCGGATTCGGTCTCCTGATCGGGGGCACGGCCGTTCAGGGCAAGCTTGACGTGTGCGCGGGCGATGGCGGCTCCGCTGGTGTCGATTACGGAGCCGTTGAGCTCAGTTTGCTGGGCGAGAGCGGATGAAGTGAGACAGACAAGGGAGAACAGGGTGGTGGCAAAGTACCGCATCAATTATTCGATGATGCGACTGTTCAGGGTGATTTAAAAAGACTTCTTAGCGCTGAGAATGAGGACTTCGGCAGGGAATGTCAGGCCTGTCGGGGTGGCGAATGCAGCGACATCGCGGAGGGCCCGGTGTTTTACTTCGCTCAGTTGGGCGGACGAGAGTTTAGCGAGGGAGCCGCGGAGCTTATCGGACATCTCGTGGCGGAGGGCCCAGAAGTCTTCCGGCTGGATGGGGACATCCATGGTGAATTTCAGGAGGCGTTCGGAAGGACTTTCGACGCCGGATTCGAGCAGTATGTCCCGCAGT
>CANIHR010000226.1 GCA_947467185.1 Bryobacterales bacterium | reverse complement strand
CCATGTACTTCCAATTCGTATCCTCCTGTCCGACGACAATCAGCACGGCCTTTTGGCCCGAAAGATGATACTCCAGGACCAGGGCTACGAAGTGGAAACGGTGCAGGGTGGCGAAAATGTCTGGCAGATTTTTGCGCAGGGTGGCTTCGATGTTGTGGTGACCGATTACCGCATGAAGCACATCGACGGCCTGGAGTTCGTCCGGATGATCCGGGAGTCGGGTTCGGTGAGCCGGGTGATCATGCTTTCGGGCTTTGCAACGGCGCTGGGTATGACGCCAGAGAGCACTGGTGCGGACGAAGTGATCGCCAAGAGCAACAAAGAAGTGCCGGAACTGCTGCGCGCCGTGAAGAAACTGTCTCATCTGCCGGCGAAGCGCGGTCCGGGGTCGGCTACAGCGACCCGCGCCCGCAGCGGACGCAAAGCGGGCTAATGCAAAGAACAGCGCTGCTCACGACACTGCTGCTGACCGGGTTAACCCTGTTTGGCGCGGTTCCGGCGAAGCGCACTTCGAAGCCAGTTCCAAAACGAGCCGCGGCACCGGTGAAACCGAAGGTGGCGGCGAAGAAGCCCACGCCTCCCACACCAGAAGAGACAGCGGCGAAATGGCTGGCTGCACTGACGCCGCGAGAACGCGCCGCCCAGCTTGTGGTTGTGCCGTTTAACGGCTTCCCTGGTAAGACGCGAACCAAAGAATACCGGACCCTGGTCCGCCTGGTGCAGAAGGAACGCATCGGCGGCCTGATTCTGATCAACGTGGTGAATGGCCGGGTGGCTGTGAAACCATCGCCGCGCGATGTGGTCGGCTTCGTCAACCGAATGCAGGGTATGGCGAAGGTGCCCCTGATTGTGGGCGGAGATCTGGAGCGCGGCGCATCCATGCGCGTGGATGCGACTACCGTTTTCCCGCACGCCATGGCGCTGACGGCGTCGCGTGATCCGGGTACCGCGCGGCGCGAGGGCGAAATCACCGCCCGCGAGGCCCGTGCCATGGGCTTCCAGTGGATCTTCTTCCCCGACGCCGACGTCAATAACAACCCCGACAACCCGATCATCAACATTCGCTCGTTTGGCGAGAATCCGGCGGACGTTTCTGCCATGGTTTCGGCCTTTATTGAAGGCGCTCATGCCGCTGCTCCGGTTCTGGTGACGGCTAAACATTTCCCGGGCCATGGCGACACAGCTACCGATACGCACATGAACATGGCGACGCTGGACGGGAACCGCGACCGGCTGGAAAAAGTGGAGTGGGCACCGTTCCGCGCGGCGATTAAGAGCGGCGTGGACTCGCTGATGTCCGCGCATATCGCGGTACCGGCGATTGACCCTTCGGGGAGTCCGGCGACGCTTTCGACGAAGCTGATGTCCGGGGTTCTGCGTGGTGACATGGGCTTCCGCGGCCTGCTGGTGACCGATGCGCTGGAAATGAAGGGTATCGCCAATGGGTTTACGACGGGTGAAGCCGCCGTACGAGCAGTGGAGGCAGGGATTGACGTGCTGCTGATGCCTCCCGACGCCACAGCCGCGCTGGATGCCCTGATGGCGGCCGTGAAGGACGGCAGGATTAAGCAGGAGCGCATTGATGACAGTGCGCGGCGCATTCTGGAGGCCAAGGCTCGTGTGGGTCTGGGTACCTCCAAAATCGTGGACGTGAAGAATGTCGCGGGCTCTGTCAATACGAAGGCCAACAATCTGGCAGCACAGGAGATCAGTGACCGGTCGGTCACGCTGGTACGGAATACTGGCAGCCTGGTGCCTCTGACTGAACCGCAATCGACCGCGTTTTTCGTTCTGGCTGAAGGCTCACGCAGCAAAGAGGGCGAGGGACTGGCGGCGGAAGTGAAACGTCGAGTACCGGGTGCCCGGGTGGAACTGCTGCACTACTCGATGACGGATGCGGAACTGACGGCGGCGTTTGATCGCGCGCAGGGCGCAAAACAATTCGTGGTGGCGGCTTATGCGTCAGTTTCGGCCTATCGCGGTAACGTGGCCCTGGGCGGCAGCTATCCGCAGTTGCTGCAGAACCTGCTGGCGACGAAAAAGCCAGTGGTGCTGGTGGCGATGGGGAATCCTTATCTGCTGCGGAATTTCCCCGAGGCTGCGGCCTATATGACGACCTACAGCACGGTGCCTCCTGCGGAAATTTCAGCGGTCCGGGCGCTGTTCGGCGAGATTCCCGTGAACGGCAAGCTACCGATCACAATTCCCGGCCAGGCAGCGTATATGGACGGCATTTCCCTGCCCGGCCCTGGGCTGCGCAGCGTGGTGGGCGGAAAACCGTAAAGCACGGTATGTTGTTAGGGATCGCCATGTCCCGCAAATACCTCGTTCCAGTCGCTGTCCTGTTTGTTGCTTCCTCCTTTGCCCAGTCGCACGATGCCAATGCGGCGGCGCTCGCGGAAGGCCAGAAGGTCTACACCGCAAACTGTTCGGTTTGCCACGGGTGGGACGCGAAAGGCGGGCGCGGGCCTGATCTGACGAGCGGCACGTGGAAGCATGGCAGTTCAGCAGCGCAGATCGCGAAGAACATTCATGACGGGATTCCCGGTACCGGGATGCCCGCCTTTCCGCTGAAAGACAATCAGCCACAGCTGATTGCTGACTGGCTGATCTCCCAGGTTCGTGGTGCCGATGAAAAAGTGACCGGCGACTCGGCGGCGGGCAGGACCATCTTCTTCGGCATGGGCGGGTGCTCGGGGTGCCACTCGATCTCGGGTGCGGGAGGTGGCTTCGGACCGGAACTGACTGGGATTGGCGAGCAGCGTTCCGTGCGGGACCTGGCGGGCCAGATTACGGTGCCGGGCGAGCGGCCTCGTGGCGGTAACAAAGGCGCGGAAGTGACCCTGAACGATGGCCGCAAGGTGCGAGGGGCCATCGTAGTGGAGAACACGTTTTCGCTGTTCCTGCGGGATCGGGCGGAGAAACTGCATTCGCTGGCGAAGTCGGATATCAAGTCTCGCGAAGACCTGAAGACGCTGATGCCGAAGGCGAACCTGACGTCAACGCAGATCAATGATCTGGTGGCGTTTCTGAAGGCTCCGGGCGAAATTACACCGGACCTTTCGAAATGGACGCCGGCGACGGATTTCAATGTGACGTGGGACCGCCTGAAGAAGAGCAGCGCCGAGCCACAGAACTGGCTGCATTACTGGGGTGACCTGAAGGGCACGCACGCGACGGGGCTGAAGTCGATTACGCCCCTCAACGTGAATAAGCTGGCGGCGCAGTGGACGTTTCAGTTCGGCGGGCCGAATGTGGAGACCTCGCCGATTGTGGTGGATGGCCTGATGTTTGTTACCGGACCGCGCGATAACGCTGCAGCGCTGGATGCGCGGACCGGGGCTCCGATCTGGCGGTATCGCCGGCCGCTGCCCGAATACCATGCGAACTGCACGGTATCGACGAATCGCGGTTTCGCGGTGCTGGGAGACCGGCTCTATCTGGGCACGCTGGACGCTCATCTGGTGGCGCTGGAAGCGAAGACGGGCCGGGTAATCTACGACATCGCGGTCGACGACTACAAGAAAGGCTTCTCCATCACCCATGCGCCTCTTGTGGTGGGCGACAAAATCATTGTAGGGGTGACGGCCGGGGAGTGCGCTCTCTATGGCTTCCTGGACGCCTACGACGCGAAGACGGGCAAGCGCCTGTGGCGGACCCATGCGATTGCGCAGCCGGGAGACCCGAATCGGGCAACATGGTCGGGAAAATCGGCGGAGACCGGTGGCGGCCCGACCTGGATGACCGGCACTTACGACCCGGATACCGACACGATTTTCTGGGGAACCGGGAATCCTTCACCCGACTACGAGGGCGGGACGCGCCTTGGCGACAACCTGTACACCGATTCCATGCTGGCGCTGGACCCGGCGACGGGAAAGATGAAGTGGTATTTCCAGTTCACGCCGCATGACACGCATGACTGGGATTCCAGCGAGACGCCGGTCCTGATTGACGCCGTGTTCCAGGGTAAGCCTCGCAAGCTGATGCTGCATGCCGACCGGAATGGCTTTTACTATGTGCTGGACCGGGTGACGGGTGAGTTCCTCGTCGGCAAGGCGTTCACACGGCAGACCTGGGCGAAGGGCCTGGATGCGAAAGGTCGGCCGCAGGTGATTCCGAATACGGATCCTACGCCGGAAGGCAACTACGTCTGCCCCGATGCAACCGGCGGGACGAACTGGAATGCGCCATCTTATGACCCGTTCACGAAGCTGTTCTTCGTGGGGGCTCGCGATGCGTGTTCCACGTATAAGAGCGTGGTGCGGACGCCGGATCCAGGTCGCCCGTATACCGGGACCGGGGACCAGGCGGATGAGTCGATTGGCGGCAAGGGTGTGATTACGGCGATTGACCCTCTGACGGGCGATATCCGGTGGAAGTACACGCTGCAGGCTGGTTCGGCCTCGGCGGGTGTGCTGTCAACGGCGAGCGGGGTCCTGTTCTCTGCCTCAAAGGAAGGCTACCTGCTGGCGCTGGATTCAAAGTCAGGAAAGCTGTTGTGGAAGTACCAGACGGGCGCGGAAATTCGTAGTTCGCCGATCTCGTATGCGATTGACGGCAAGCAGTACGTGGCGATCGCAAATGACTCGGCGCTGACGGTGTTTGCCCTGCAGCCTTAGCTACTGACCCAACAGATTTTTCTGGAGCTTGCCCATCGCGTTGCGTGGGAGTTTTTCGACCACGAAAAACTCCCTGGGCACCTTGAACGACGCCAGTTTTTCGCGGCAGAGAGCTTCGAGTTCGGTGAGTTCGATTGTCTCGCTGAGGGCGATATAGGCGACCGGCACTTCGCCGCGCATCGTATCCTGCCGTGCCACGACGGCAGCTTCGGCGACAGCAGGGTGTTCCTGCAGAAATTCTTCGATCTCCCGGGGGTAGATATTGAAGCCGCCGGAGATAATGAGGTCGCTCTTACGTCCGCAGAGGGTGAAGTAGCCGTCTTCGGAGAGGGTGCCGAGGTCTCCGGTGCGGAACCAGCCATCCACGAAGGCGTCACTTGTCGCCTCGGGCCGGCGCCAGTAGCCAGCAAAGATGTTCGGACCCTTCAGATAGACTTCGCCGGTCTCTCCCTGCGGCACCGGTTCGAACGTGGGGCTCAACAGCTTTGCCGAGATGCCCGGCAGCGGGAAGCCAATGGTGCCCGCACGGCGCTCCCCCCAGTAGGGGTTGCTGATGTTCATAATGGTCTCGCTCATCCCATAGCGTTCCAGGATGCGATGGCCGTAGAGCGCGTGAAAATCGTCGAAGACCTGGGCCGGAAGCGGAGCGGAGCCGGAGACAAACAGGCGCATGAAGCCACCGATTTCTTTGGCTGCGGCGGGGTCAAGGCCCAGCAGGCGGACGTAGACCGTCGGAACACCGAAGAAGAGCGTGGGCCGGAAATCGAGGAAGACGGACGCGGCGGTCTGGTGTTCGAAACGTTCGAGGAGACGCATGCGGCAGCCGCTGGCGAGCCAGCAATGGAGGCCATTGCCGAGGCCGTGGACGTGAAAGAGAGGCAGCGCGAGCAGGAAGCGGTCGGAATCGCGAATTTCCCAGCAGGCGAGCAGGTTGACGGCGTTGGCGGCGAAGTTATTGTGAGTCAGGACCGCGCCTTTGGAGGTGCCGGTAGTGCCCGAGGTGTAGATAATGCCGGCGGGCGTATCGCCACCGAGAACAACCGCCGGGCGGGTGTCCGGCATTGTGGCGGCTTCGGCGGAGAGGGCTTCGGGCGTCCAGATGGGGACGGAGACGGCGAGCTCGGCGTCTGTAATGAGTGCACATGGTTCGGCGTCATTCAGAATGTGAGCCATCTCGCGTTCGCGGTAGAGAATATTGATCGGGACAAAGATGACGCCGAGCTTCACGCAGGCGAGATAAAGGTCGATCATCTCGACGCAGTTCACCAGGTAGACGCAAAGGCGGTCGCCCGTGCAGACACCGCGGGCGGTGAGCGCGTGGGCCAGGCGATTGCTGCGGGCCTCGATATCCCCAAAGGTGAATTCCCTGCCCTGGAACTCCAGTGCGACCTTTTCCCGGCGGCCGATTAGTGACGAATCAAAGAGGTGGCTGAGGTTCAAAGGACCACTATAGTACCGGAGCTGGCGTCATGAGATACTGCGGTTTCCAGTGCTGAGAAATCTCCTCGTTATCGTCGCCGCACTCGCGCTTGCCGGCTGCCAGGAATCGAAGACCAAGGTCCTGCTCGGCGGCACCCTGATTGCCTCGCCGGGGGCTGCGCCGATTGAAGATTCGATTGTGGTGGTGACGAGCGGCACGATTCGCGCCGCCGGAACCCGCAAAGACGTGCCGGTCCCGCAGGACTCCGACCGTATCGATATGACGGGCAAGTGGCTGGTGCCAGCCGGCGCGGAGCCAATTGCAGCGGGCAAGCCGGCGGACCTGAACGTCCTGGAACATGCGCCCCGTTCGACCGCCGACGCGCCGGTTCGAAAGATGACCGGCGGAAACTGGGCGAATTAATTCTTTTCTTCCCCTGAATTTCCATGAACCACAGGGGCAGGTTTGGCGTAATATTCTTGCGAGAACCTTATGCGCCTGTTGCCTCTGTCCACCTCGGCTGTACTTGCATCCGCCCTCCTTTTCACTGGCTGCGTCAATATCGAGTTCGATCATGGCTCATCTGACCGCTTCCAGGAGGACTTCCACTTCAGCTACGAACTACAGCCGAACGGGCATGTGATCGCGGAAACCTTCAACGGCAAGATCTATATTGTCGGGTGGGATGAGAACAAGGTCGATATCAGCGGGACGAAGTACGGTTCCACCGAGCGCCTGCGCGACGCGGTGAAGGTGGAGACGCACAACTCGGCGTCGTCCGTTGAGATTCGGGCCAGCAAGCCCTCCAGCATGAGTTCGGGAAGTTCCGGTGCGCGGCTGGTGATCAAGGTGCCAAAGCAGGCGCTGGTGGAGCGGGTGACGTCGAGCAACGGCGCGATTCTGGTGGAGCGGGTGGGTAGCGCATCCCACATGAAGACCTCCAATGGCTCGATTCGCGTGGTCGATACGGCGGGTGATCTGGAACTGCGGACCTCGAACGGGCAGATTGAAGTGGAGCGACTGAAAGGCAATCTGTCGGCGCGGAGTTCGAACGGGAAGGTCCGGGCGGAAGACGTATCGGGCAATTGCGACGTCGAAACATCCAACGCCTCCATCAATATTCGGGTTAGCGAGCCGACCGCGGCGCCGGTGAAGCTATCCACTTCGAATGGTGCGATTGAGCTGACCATGGAAAAGGCACCGAAAGGGGATATCCGTGCGGAATCGAGCAACGGATCGATCACAGTGAAACTGCCGTCCAATACCGGGGCGCGGGTGACGGCGGACACATCGAATTCCAGCATTTCGAGCGAGTTTGACATGATGACCCAGGGTGGCAGTGACCGGGAAAAGAAGAATCATCTGAACGGCACGATTGGAAGTGGTGGCCCGACGATCGACCTGACCACACGGAACGGCCATATTCGGATCCTGAAAGCGACCGCATCCGGCAACTAATTCCGCTGGCGACCAGAGGCAGGCTCCGCATTGCGATATCTTAGGCATGGTGCCAACGCTGGAAATGTGGAATCAAAATTGCTCAAGAAGCTCAGATGCAAAGAGCTACCTCAGGGCCCAAAGCCTCGGTGCAGGCAGCCATGGGTGAGCGCCGCTTTAGGGAAATTTTGGACGCAGCTCCGGATGCCATCCTCCAGGTGGATCAGGAGGGGCGGATTATTCTCCTCAACCGGGCCACCGAGAGCATGTTCCGATATGACCGCGCGGAGTTACTGGGAGAACCGGTAGAACTGCTAATTCCACAAGAGGTTCGGGGACGACATCATTCTCACCGGTCGAAATACCAGAACAGCGCTTCCGTGCGTCCAATGGGTGTCAATATGGTGCTCGAAGGCCTGCGCAGCGATGGCTCCCGCTTCCCGGTCGAGATTAGCCTGAGTCCGTCAGAATCCCCGGAAGTTGGCTTCACGACAACGGCAATTATTCGCGATATAACAGAGCGCACGACTGCCGAAGCGCGTTTTCGCGCTGCTCAGGAGAAGTACACGGGCGACCTGATTGAGGCGAATCAGCAACTGGAATTGCAGAATCGTGAAATCGAGCGCGCCAATCGACTGAAGAGTGAGTTTCTGGCCAGCATGAGCCACGAATTGCGCACGCCACTGCACACGATCATCGGGTTCTCGGAACTGCTGGCCGAAGAGTTGCACGGGGCCCTGGGCGACAAACAAAAACGCTTCGTCAACCACATTCACACGGATTCGCTGCATCTGCTGGACCTGATTAACGACATTCTGGACCTGAGCAAGATTGAGGCGGGACGGCTGGAACTGCGGCCGGAACCGTTCGATTTCGCCCATCTGGTGGAAGAGAGCATTGCGTCAATCCGCGCAGTAACCCGGGCCAAGTCGATTGCGACGAATGCGAATATTGCGGTGGATGCAGCTGTGGAGGCGGATCGTGTCCGCGTGAAACAGATCCTCGTCAACCTGCTGAGCAATGCTGCCAAGTTTACGCCGCAGGGTGGTCATATCCAGGTAGATGCGCGAGTCGAAGACGGTATGCTGATCGCGGCCGTTACCGATACTGGCGTGGGCATCGCGCCCGAAGAACACGAAGCGATCTTTGATCAGTTTTATCAAACGGGTGTGACGACAAGGGGTGTCCGCGAGGGCACGGGTCTGGGGCTTGCCATCACGCGCCGTTTGGTGCATGGACACGGTGGCTCCATCAAAGTGGAAAGTACTCCCGGCAAGGGGAGTCGCTTTACGTTCACCGTGCCAATGACTCCGCTGGGGAGCGAAGCGTGAAGAAAATACTTGTCGCCGACGACCGGGCCATTAGCCGGGAGTTGGTTCGAAGTGTACTGGAAAGTTGCGGTTACGAGGTATTCGAGGCAGCAGATGGCGTGGAGGCACTGGAGCAGGCGCGCCAGGTTCATCCCGATGTCATCATTCTGGACCTGCAGATGCCAAGGCTGGACGGGTTTGGCGTTGTTACGGAACTGAGGAGCGATCCGGACTTT
>CANIHR010000225.1 GCA_947467185.1 Bryobacterales bacterium | reverse complement strand
TTTCTAACCGCCGACCGTGTCATCCGCTGGCACCGCAACGGCCAGCGCGTGCTGCTCTATGATGTCAACTACTCGGCGACGGCCGACCCGCGCACCCCCATGGCCGCCGCCGTGAAGGCCGCCAACACCGACACGATTCTGATGAGCTTCGATGTGCTGGCACTTTCGCCGGAAGGTGCTCCCGTGATTGACGTCACGCGCCTGTTCACCACCGATGTTCCGGCCTTCAATCTCCGCTCGCGCCTTGGGGCCAGCCACATGGACAGCGACCGGACCTGGATTGAGCAGGTCGCCGCGTATCCGCAGAATCTGGAAGCCGAATCCACGCAGACCTGGAGCCGCGTTGATCAAACGATGATTGCGGGCCTGATGAAGCCCGGCGACGCCACCATCCGCGTCCACTACAGCATGATCCGGCTGCCCGAAAAGCCCATGACTCCGCGGCTGTATGACAACCGTGTCGGATTGTTCCAGGCGGGCCTCTTTGACTACGGTAGCGACGAGCACCGCGCCAAAGTCCAGGCAGTCATCGTGCGCTGGCGGCTGGAGAAAAAGGACGCTGCCGCCGCCATCTCCGAACCCGTGAAGCCCATCGTGTTCTACCTCGATCCGGCGACACCACCGAAATGGCGCGACTGGATTCGCAGGGGTGTCGAGGAGTGGTTACCTGCACTCGAGGCTGCCGGTTTCCGCAACGCGGTTCAGGTCCGCATGCCGCCGACGCCCGTCGAAGATCCAGCCTTCAATATCGGCGATGTCCGCTACTCCGTCATTCGATGGCTGCCATCAACCACGCAGAACGCCTTCGGCCCCAATGTCCACGATCCCCGCACCGGCGAGATCCTCAACGCCGATATCGAGTTCCACCACAACATGCTCAACCTGGCACGCGTCTGGGCTTTCACACAGACCGCGCCTCTCGACCCCGGAGCCGCCAAACTACCGCTCTCCGACGAAAGTATGGGCCGGGCGATCCAGATGCTGATCGCCCACGAAGCAGGCCATGCACTCGGCATGGAACACAACCAGAAGGCCAGTTCGCTGTACCCGCACGAAAAGGTGCGCGATCCGGAATGGGTCCGAACCATGGGCTTCACGCCGTCCGTCATGGACTATGTGCGCTTCAACTACGTGGCGCAGCCCGAGGACAAAATGCCGGTGGACCTGCTGCCCGCGCACGTTGGGCCTTACGACCGCTGGGCCATGCACTGGGCCTACGCGCCCGATGCCGACAGGGCTACGCTCGATCGCTGGGCCAGAGAGCAGGACAAAACCCCGTGGCTGCGCTACACAACGCTGGTCGGCTGGGGCGCCGATACGGGGGATCTGGCCGAAGCGGTGGGGGATGAGGATGCGGTCTCATCCACGGGCCTGGGACTGAAGAATCTGGAACGCGTGATGAAGCTACTGATCCCCGGTGCGACGGCGAAGACTGGCGAACCGATGGATGATCTGGTCGAGATGTACAACGCGGTCATCGCGCAGTGGAGCATGGAACTGCACCACGTGGTGGCCATTGTGGGAGGTACGACCTCGCAATCGAAGAATGCTGGTCAGGAAGGGCGAGTGTTCAGCCCAATACCGGGCACCAGGCAAAAACAGGCAGCGCTGTTCCTGAACCAGCACGCCTTCCGCACACCCACGTGGCTGATTGACCCCGAAGTGCTGCGAAGAATCGAACCCGCCGGAGCCCTGAACCGAATCCGCGACGCGCAGGTCGGCGTGATGAACACCCTCATGGGGACGAACCGCTTCACGAGGATCGTGGAGCAGGAGGCGATTGACGGCAAGACGGCCTGGTCGCCTGCGGAGTTTCTGGTGACCCTGCGAGCAGGAATCTGGACCGAACTCGACCAGCCGAAAGTGAAGATCGACGCCTGGCGCCGGAATCTGCAACGAGGCTACCTGGATGGGGCTGTCGCGAAACTCAACGGTCCGAATACGGACGAAAAGGCTTTCTACCGGGCGGAACTGAAATCGCTGGAAACTGTGTTAACTGCCGCCCTCGCGAAGTCCGCCGACAAGCCCACCACAGCCCACCTCGAAGCGGCGAGAGCGCAAATCCAGAAGGCGCTTAGTCCAAAGCCCTGACTCGCGGTTCAATGTCGGCGCGATGGCACGACGCGACCGAGATCGCGCTTTCCCTGAACCACACCGATAACCGCCAGGGGTACGGTATCCGGCCGGTACACAAGGATGTAGTTGGGGTATCGCGGAATGGTCCAGAACCGTAGGTTCCGACCAGTTATGTCTGCTCGTGTGTGGCCACTCCGGGGCGACGCGGCGACGAACTCACAGGCATCATAGATCGCCTGTTCCACCTTGTCTGCCGCAGCCTCACTGTCATTCGCTATCCGGACCCATATCTGGAAAACATCGATCCGGGCGAGTGGCGTCAGCGAATAGGACGTCATCGTCCGGCGGCGCGCCACTTCTCTTTCATTGCCTGAATCTCCAGGCGCGCGGCAGCCCCATCCAGTAATTCACCGCGCTCCGCCTGCTGGTAGCCTTCTTCAACATGGGCCGACAAAAGCTGGCTGTCTTCGGCGCACCACCGGTCCTCGGCATCCTGAGCCTCCAGTGCCTTGCGCAACACCTCTTCCACATTCGTATAGGAACCAGTGGATAAGCGCTTGTTTATTAACAATTCAATGTCTGCCGACACATCCAGATGCATAGCGAAACGCGGTCCTTCACTCCATCCTAGCCGATTCAGCCGAGTCCATCGCCACCACCCCAAACACCCCGGCCGACTTCATCAGCCCGGCCCAGGTCCCGTCCGGAATCGGCAACCCATGCTCCCTCCGGTGGCGCTCCATCCGCAACTCCGGCTCATTCGCCACCAGCACTTCCTCAAACCCCGCCGCCGGTGCCGCCGACTTCACTTCCTCAATCAGCCAGTCAATCCGGTCCCGAAACTCGGGCTGCATGCGCATTACATCAATCGCCAGAAATGTCTGGCTCGCCCGGAACGGCTTCCCGCGATATCGCAACCCGCCCAATTCCGTTGCCATCGCCCCGCCACTCAGCACGCCACAGAGGATCTCGACCATCATGGCCAGCCCCGACCCCTTGTAGCCCCCCAGCGGCATCAGCAGCCCCGCATACGCGGCATCCGTGTCGGTCGTGGGAATGCCATCCTTATCCATCGCCCAGCCTGCCGGAATCTCCGGCTCACGATTGTTGTACGCCTTGAAAATCCGGTTCGCCGCCACCGTCGTGGTCGCCATATCCAGCAGCCAGGGTTCGCGCCGGCCAACCGGCACCGCCATACAGATCGGATTCGTCCCGAACCGGCCCTCTTTGCCCTGCCACGGAGCCACAATCGGCGACGCATTGCAGAACGCCAGCCCAATCTTGCCCGTCTCCGCCATCCGTCGTGCCCACCACGCCGCGGACCCGAAATGGTTCGACTCCCGCGCCGTCACAATAGCGATGCCATGCGCTTCCGCCAGGCGAATCGCCTGGGTCACGCAGATATCGGAAACAACCTGCCCCAGTCCGTTTTTCCCGTCGTAAACCAGGCAGCCGCCCGATTCCGACACCACCTCGCCAGTCGCCACCGGGTCCACATCGCCCGCCGCAATCTGGTCCAGGTAACTGGCCAGCAGATGAATCCCGTGCGAATCCACGCCGCGCAGGTTCGCGGCTACCAGGGAATTCGCCACCAGAGCCGCATGGTCCGCACGAACACCGGCGGCAACCAGCGCCCCCTGCGACCAGGCGCTTAACGCTTCGGCCTTTACGACCGGCACGGCTGCGAGAGCTCTTCGACGATCTCTGCCGCAATCCGCCGGGCTTCGTCTTCCTGCCCAGGTTCCAGACTGATCGCCCCCACCCGCGCATGCCCGCCACCGCCGTAACGCTCACAGATGTTCGCCAGATTATGCTCCGGCTCCACCGGCGCCCACGGGTTCGAACCCACCGAAATCTTGGTGCGGAACGTGGACGGACTCACCGCCACCGTGTACACACCCGCCGGATGCAGGTAGTACGGGATGAACTTGTTGTAGCCTTCCAGATCGTGCCCACTCAGATCGAACATAATCACACCGTTCTTCTCCGAAGACTCCTCACGAATCACGTTCACCGACCGCAGGTGCCGCTGGTACAGCGGCTGATAAATCGCCTGCACTTCCGGCCGCTCAATAATCTCGGCCAGCGGCATCCGCTGCATCAGCCGGATTATGTGCTGCACGAGTTCCGACCCCTTCGAACCTTCGATCGCCAGCGTCAGCTTCATTGCCGGAGCGCCCAGTTCCACAGCCGTCTGCGCATCCGTATACTGCGCGCCGTCGATGATGTTCGCCCAGTAAACCAGGTCGTCCAGATCCTCGGCGCGGAAGCCCCACTTTTCGGCCGACATCGTCCGAATGTAGTGCGTGCAGCTCTTGTACGTGATGTCGAACATCTTCCGGGGCGAGGGATGCAGCCGGAAATGCTCGGCATCTTCCTTCGACAGGAAGGCGCTCTGGTGATGGTCGAACCACCACGTCAGCTTGTCACTGTTCGAGTACTTGAAGTCCACGATGGCGTTCTCGTCGCCATCGAACAGACTCTCTTCGAAGATCTGCGAGGCGCGATGCGCCATGCCCGTATAAACGAACTCTGCGCCTGGGTGGACCGCGCCGGCGATAAAGCGGCTGAAGAACGCAGCAGAAGCGGCGCCGTCGAAACAATGGTCGTGATAGAGGACTCGTACCCGCATGGGTTGACTTTTAGATAACGCGCTGGCTTAGGGAAACTTTCCATCCTGCCTGAACCGCGACGGAATTGCAACTGTTCCGGCAAGGTTTCTTTTGCTCTGTGGCAGAACAACCACACATCGTGGCTGTTCGTAGACTCCAGAATAACGGCTTAGTAGTTTCTTTTTCATAGATTTACGGAACCACCACCGCCAAACAGGAGTAGTATGATTTAAGTAATGCACGTGGAGCCAAACTTTGCAGTTTGAGACAACAATCGAACGTCCGGTGGAAGTTACCGGCGTCGGTTTACACAGTGGAGTCCCCGTAAAGCTGCGCATGACGCCGGCTCCGGCGGGTACCGGGGTCGTCTTCCGCCGGCCCGATCTCGATTACTTCACCATCCCCGCCAGCTACAAGCACGTCGCCCGGGTCAGCTACGCCACCAGCCTGATGCGCCAGGGCGTGCTGATTTCCACCACGGAACACCTCCTCAGTACCCTCTACAGCTTCGGCATCGACAACGTCTCGCTGGAACTGGACAACCTCGAAGTCCCCATCGTCGATGGCAGCGGCAAACCATTTGTGGACATGCTGCGGACCGCGGGCATCCGCCAGCTCCGCCGCAAGCGCCGCTTCCTCCGGATCCGCCGCCCCGTGACTGTGGAAGAGGGCAAGAAGCGCATCTCGATCCTCCCCCACGATTCCTTCCGCCTCACCTGCGACATCGACTTCCCCGCCCCCATCGGCAAGCACTCCATCGAGATGGAAGTCACGCCCGAGAACTACGCCCGGGAACTCTCCCCCGCCCGCACCTTCGGCTTCGAGAAGGAACTCGACCAGCTCCGGGAAATGGGCCTGATCCGGGGAGCCTCGCTCGCCAATGCCGTCTGCTTCTCGTCAGCGGGCGAGGTGATGAACCCCGAAGGCCTGAGATTCCCCGACGAATGCTGCCGCCACAAGGCGCTGGATTTGATCGGAGACCTGGCGCTCATCGGACGTCCCCTGCTTGGCCACGTGATTGCAGAAAGGGCCGGACACGCCATGCACACAGCACTTGTGGCAAAGATCATGTCCGACCCCAGCCTGTATGAGATCGTCACCTTCGACGACCTGGCAGCCAGGGTAGCGGAATCACTGGTCCTGGCGTAACCGCTACCGGACGACGTTGCTCAGCGTTACCGCGTTAGTGTACCCGTTATCCGCCACCAGATTGATCCGGAACTGAATTCGGGTCGCGGGTGTCGTTACCGGGAACACGATGCGGATCGGGACCGTGGAACTCTGCCCCGGAGCCAGCGTCGGATTCGACACCGGAGCCGGATAAACCGTGCTCCCCGGCAGAATCAGACTCGTGTTCCCCACCGGATTCACCGCCACGATCTGCACGCTCGCGATCCGTGCGTTCAGTGCTGCGCCAGCCCCGTTGTTCGTAACCTGAACCGTCCAGATCCGTTCATCGCCCACCCCGGCAACTTTCGATGTGATCGCCGCCGTCAGCAGAGGGGGTCCGGTAAAGCCGGCCGCCAGAGACTTCGGCGCATCCATCAACAGGGCCAGCGGGTTCGACAACGAAGCAGTTGACCCGGTAAAACCGGCAAAGGTGAAGCCGGCCGAAGGCGTTGCCGTCACCGTAGCAGTGGTCCCAGCATTGAAGTAGCCCCCGGCGCTGACGGTCCCGCCTGCAGCAGCGGTGGTGGTCAGCAGGTGCTGCGTATCGAACGACGCCGTATAGGTTGTGACCGCCCCCGCCGTGACGGAGTGTGTCGCCGCGCCACCATCGCTCCAGCCACTGAAGGCGTAGCGCGTCCCAGTCGCCCCCGCGACAACAGGCGGAACACTAATCGTGTGGGTTCCCGCAGAAAGGACCACCGAGATGGGTGAAGGCTGCGCCGCCGCGCCATCCACACTGATTGGCAGACCCGGAACACTGGTCTGGAATGTCGTCAGACCACGGCTGATGACCAGGGTCCCGCTCGCCGTCCCGCTGTAGTTGGCACTCACTACGGTAGCCACCACCGAATACGACCCGGGCGCAGTCGGAGCTACGGAATTGCCGTTGTAGGTAACAGTCGTCGTCAGCCCGGACGGACTCGTCAACACACCCACCACAACCGGACTCCCGGTATACGTCGCACTGAGACCACTCAACGTCACAGTTGCCAGGCCCTTCGAGATCACCAGCGTACCCGAAGCGCTGCCTGCATAGGTCGGGCTATTGATACTCCCCACCACCGTGTACGACCCCACAGCGGTCGGGGCTGTCAGACTGCCGTTGTAAGTGAACGTCACGGGCAAACCCGCCGGAACCGTGGTGGCGGTTGCCGCTTTGGGCGACCCGTCGTAATTCGCCGCAAGGCTCCCGAGAGTAACAGTGGCAGGTGAAGCGTTGTTTACTGTGAAATCGAGATAGTTAGTGCCAGTTGCCGGATATCGCCCGTCACCGGCGTAGTACGCGGTGATAACGTGGTTCCCCGGTGCCAGATTTGTTGCGACAAAGGTCGAACTGCTGGCCAGATTGACCGTGCCGAGGACTTGGGCGTCGCACTCGATAGCTAATGTTCCCCCGTTTTCGCACATCCCGTCGCCAGGCAGGAAGTAATCGTAGAATTCAACAGTACCGGTTGGCGGCCGAAAGCTCCCGGCCTTTCCCAGGGCTATCGTCAAGGGAACTGGAGTACCCTGCCCCACCACAGGCCCCACCGTAGTCGACAAAACCGGGCTTGTTGGAAGAACTTCGGCAACAAGCGTCGTCACCGTTCCATCCCCTGCATTCACCACGACCAGACTGGCGTAATAGCCGCTGAAGGTGCTGAGAACTGCCAGCGCCATCGGGTTGGAACCGGTTGAAAAGGATCCACCAGCACTCGCCACAAAAGTGCCGGTTCCATCCCCCAGCAGGACGGTAACACTGTTGCCCGCAAAACTTGTCGTGGCCAGGTCCGGCCAGCCATCACCGTCAAAATCCGCCACTACAATACCGCGTGGAGATGCCCCAACGGCAAAGGGGCTACCTGCGGTAGCCGAAAACCCACCGGCACCATTGCCCAACAGCACCGTTACATTGTTGCCATCCGCGTTGGTGGTTGCCAGATCCACGCGCCCGTCACCATTCAGATCCTCAGCGAGAATCGCGAGGGGAGATGAACCTACCGCAAAAGGGCTGCCCACTGCGGCAAGAAAACTACCCAGGCCATTGCCGATCAGAACGGTCATCGTATTGGTGGATGCATTGGAAATCGCAATGTCTGGTTTTCCATCGCCATTAAAGTCACTCACAACCACCGCCGAGGGTGAACTCCCCGCCGCAAATGGACTGCCAGGTGCCGCGATAAAGCCCCCCGCGCCGTCCCCCAGCAGGACCGTAACATTCGCGCTGCCCGCATTTGCCACCACCAAATCCTGAAATCCGTCCTGATTCAGATCCGCGGATGCCAGCGCAACGGGTTGCGCACCTGCCGGGTAAGAAACCGCCGGCGACCCCGAACCCAACTTCATCAACACAGAGACATCATTGCTGCCTGCGTTCGCAGTTACCAGATCCGGGCTACCATCAGCATTGAAGTCGTCCAGAATCACCGCACGAGGACCCTGACCAACCGCAAAGGGCCCAGCAAAAGACGCCACACTGCTCCCCGAAAACCTTCGCACGGTGACGTTGTTGCTGCCACCATTCGCAACTGCAATTAATGAGTCAGATGAGACCTTGTAGTTCCACACCGCCACTGAATTCGGGGCTGCCCCGGCAGGATACGAATTAGCCGGAACAGGCACTAACCGTTCCGTACCCTGCGGCACATGGAAGGTTACCTTCGTCGCGGTACCGTAAAAATTCGGCGACGTAATCCCGACCTTGCCGAAATTGGTCGCTGTCCACCCACCCGAGCCTCGAACCGCCGAGAGGATAACGGTAGTGGTCCCCCCGGTTGCGTTGCTGACTGGACTCACCTGGAGCCACGGAGAATTCGGCGCGGCCGTATACGTGGCACCACCCTTTGTAGATGTCACACTAACCGAAATAGGCTGCGTTTTGCCATAGAACGTAACCGACGCCGGGTTCGTCGTCAATACCCCGCATGGGCCCGACGGGCAGTCAGCAGGTCGCAAAGGCACCGTATTCAGCATCACTGTCAGCCCGGAGCTCCCTGCGACCACGAAATCAGCTTTACCATCGCCATTGAAGTCCCCGATCGCTGCGGAACTGGAGCGCGAGCCTCCGGTGAATGGACCGTCCGGAGCCTCAGAGAACCAGCCTGCCTGGTCTGCAAATACCACCGTCGCCTGATACCAATTCTGACTGTCCAGGTTAGTCAGCACTAAATCCGGACGACCGTCGGCATTCA
>CANIHR010000224.1 GCA_947467185.1 Bryobacterales bacterium | reverse complement strand
TGCAACCTCAACAATACGTGAGAGTTTGGCCCACTGCTGGTCTTCCGTCAGGCTGTTGCCTTCCTCGGTGCTGGCGAAGCCGCACTGGGGGGCGAGGCAGAGACGGTCGATGTCGGTGTACTTGCCGGCTTCTTCGAGACGGGCCTTGAGGTAATCGACCGATTCGAGGTCGCCCGTTTTGGAGGTGACGATGCCCACGGCGACCTGTTTGTTGGCGGGAACGAGGCGGAGGGGCTCGAAACTGCCAGCGCGGTCGGAATCCCATTCCATGAAGTAGCCGTGGACGTTGATCTCATTAAAGAGGATCTCGGCGACGGGTTCGTAGCCACCGGAGGCGATCCAGAGCGACTTAAAGTTGCCGCGGCAAGTGTGCATGGTGATGCGCATGTCGGCCGGGGCTCCGGAGACGGCGGCGTTGATCAGCTTCGCGTAGATGTGGGGGAGTTCGTCGGGATCGTCGCCGCGATCACGGACCATCTGGCGCTGTTCGGGGTCACAGAGGTACGAGAGATTGGTCTCATCGAGCTGGAGATAGCGGCATCCGGCTTCCCCAAAAGCACGGACAGCTTCGGCATAGGCCTGGCCGAGATCGTGGTAGAACTCCTCCATCGAGGGGTAGATGGACTCAGGGACCGCCTTCCGGCCGCCACGGAAATGGAGCACGCTGGGGGACGGGATGGTGATTTTGGCGGTGGAACGGGACCCGACGTTATCGTGCAGGAACTGGAAGTGCTGCAGCATGGGGTGGCCGGCGAAGTGGATTTTGCCGGTGACACGCATAGCTTTGGGGCGGGTCTGGCCACCTTTGAACTGAATGCCGTGGTCAGTGACGTAGGATTCGACGCCGCCGAGGGAGGCGAGGAAGTCGATGTGCCAGAATTCGCGGCGGAATTCGCCATCGGTGATGCCCTGGAGGCCGATGGCCTGCTGTTTTTCGATGACGTCCAGGATGGCGGCGTCTTCGATGGCGGTCAGCTGTTCGGCTGAGATCTGCCCCGTTTCGTGCTGAGCACGGGCTTCACGAACCGCCGCGGGGCGGAGGAGGCTGCCGACGTGGTCGGCGCGAAATGGGGGCAGGGTTCTCAGCATGGAGTGTCCTTTATAGAGTTTGGGTGGCCATCGCCTGGTCGAGGATGGCGATGGCTTCGTCAACGTGTTGCTCCGTAATGATATACGGGGGCAGGAAACGAAGTACGGTCTCGTGGGTGCAGTTCAGGAGCAGGCCGAGGTCGCGGGCTTTGGTTACGATGTCGCCACCGGAAATGGTCAGCTCGATGCCGATCATGAGGCCGTAACCGCGCACTTCTTTAATAAAGGGGTACTTCGGAGCGAGTTTTTCGCGAGCCTGGGCGCGGAAGTAGTCGCCGACGCGGGTGATGGAGGGCAGGAGGTCTTCGAGGATGTTGAAGAACTCGAGGCCGACGCGGGTGGCGAGGGCGTTGCCGCCGAAGGTGCTGCCGTGCATGCCGGGGCGGATGGACTTCGCGGCGCGCTCGTTGGCGGCCAGGATGCCGAGCGGGATACCGCAGGCGACGGGCTTGGCGGCGGTCATGATGTCGGGCATGACGGCGGGCTGGGCGAGCTGGTAGGCGAAGTAAGTGCCGGTCCGGCCGACTCCGCACTGGATTTCGTCGAAGCAGAGGAGGGCGTCGTACTGATCGGCCAGTTCGCGGGCGCGGCGGCAGTAGGCGTCACTGAGGGGCACGACTCCGCCTTCGCCCTGAATCCATTCGATGCAGATGCCAGCGGTGTTTTCGTTGACGGCAGCTTCGAGGGCTGCGATGTCCTCGGCGGGCACGAACCGGGCGCCGGGCATGAGGGGTTCGAAGTCCTTGCGGTACTTGGGCTGGCCGGTGATGGCGAGCGCGCCGAGGGTGCGTCCGTGGAAGGAGTTTTCGAGGGCTACGATTTCGAACTTGGAGGGCGAGCGGTCCTTACCGTGCGCCTTGATCATTTTGAGGGAGCCTTCGGTGGCTTCGGTGCCGGAGTTGCAGAAGAAGACGCGGTCCAGGCCGCTCACCTCCGCGATGCGGGCGGCGAGCGGCCCCTGGTACACGTTGTAGAAAAGGTTGGAAGTATGGATCAGGCGGGAGGCCTGGTCGGTGATGGCCGCGACAATTCGGGGGTGATTTTGCCCCAGCGCATTGACGCCAATGCCGGCGATGAAATCCAGGTATCGTTTGCCGTCGAGATCG
This sequence comes from Bryobacterales bacterium, assembly GCA_947467185.1. Lineage (GTDB taxonomy): Bacteria > Acidobacteriota > Terriglobia > Bryobacterales > Bryobacteraceae > BOG-234. The sequence goes on along the minus strand of CANIHR010000224.1, from coordinate 6,871 downwards.
AACATGTAGGGGCCATCGCCGCGCTCTAAAACGAGGGGGTAACGGCCATAGTTCTGCAGGACGTGCTGCTTCTCGAGGTCAATGACGGATTGGGCCGAGCTTGCGGCGACGGCCCCGTTAGTTTCGGACATTTAATTCGATGATACAGGGGTGGTCGAAACAGGCGCGGACTTCTTAAAGACACCGGCGGAATTGAGGCCTGCAACGGTCAGCAAAGTGATAGCGTTGATGGCATTCAGCGTGGTGTCTTTGGACAGCGATTGCTGCTGTTGACTGGCTTCCCAGGCAGCGGCGGCCGCTCCGAGGACGAGGTTCAGTTTCTGCTGACCCGCCCCGGAGACCGGAACAGCATTCTCGACGGCGACTACTGCGTTGAGAACGCTTGGAAGTGTATTGAAAAGAGATAGAAAGGTCTTCATGCCTGGAGGTTAGGAGTAGGGGTTGGTAAGATCCGGGCGGGGATTTTGGATGTTGTTGAAAAATATGGTGAAAATATTTTTTGGCCGCGTGTCACCGGGATTTGAGAAGGGCGACTGGTTAGTCAAGCAGGTCGCAAACCATCTCGTCGGTGATGACGGGGAAATCGGCGGGTACGTCGAAGACCGGCAGGCCGTTGACGAGGCGAATGGGTAGCTGTTGCGGTGGCTGGGCGTCGTTCGGGGACATAGAGTTCAGGATGCCATGGCTGGCGGTTGGGAGCAAGACACACTTCGGGCGTACACAGGGCCTCGCGGTCCGGATTAGGCGGCGAGGGGGAGGTTGAGGCGCTTGATCGGGCAGGGTTTTGAGAAGTTCCAGCCGATGGATTTGTAGTAGCGGGCTTCCTCGACGAGCTGCTTTTGCCTCAGAGTGCCGGCGAGTTCGCAGGCGATAAAAACGAAGCCATTGATCTCGATCCGCTGGTTGGTTTCGAGCTTTTCGCCTTTGGCGGCGGCTCGGGCGAGGAGGAGTTCGGCGATTTCACGGGCGGCGGCTTCTTCGGCGTTACGGGTGGCCTGGAGGGCGTCGAGGTCCTTTTTGTTCTTCGTGATCATGCGGTGGACGCGGGTTTCGTAGAGGGCGAGGTTGGCGATGGCGCGGTCGTTCTGGAGCCAGGTTTTGGCGGAGGTGACGGCGACTTCGACTTCGGCGGAATCGGTGTCGATGTCGTCGGCGTGCTTGTGGTGGCCGATGCCGAGGGTGTTGAACTCGATGCCGCGGGCGCGATTGAGACGCCACTGGTCCTGCGAGATGGAGATGGCGAGTTGCTGCTCGTATTCGCCGACGGGGCGCATGGCGCGGAGGAGGCCGTATTCGAAGGCCTCGTAGGCAATGCGGTCGGCTTCGTCCATGACGTAGAACTGGCCGGTGAGGCCGTGACGGCGGGCGTTCATGGCGGCCCGGGCTTTGCCTTCTTCGGTGCGGGGGCCGGTTGATTTTTGGGCGTTGGTTTGGTTGGCGCGGATTTGCGCTTCGGAGGTGGGGGTGGTGCTGGTGCTGCTGCTGGTGGCTGCGGATTTGGTGGTCATTTTGCTTCCCTTTCGCTTATTGGATTAGCAGGCGGGGAATGCAGGAATGGGGTGGAGGGGCGGTAAGTTATTGAAAATGGGGTGAAGAATTATTTTTTATTGCGTGAACGGGCAGGACCGACCAAAAGAGGTCACCTGGCGCCCGCCATCACTGAACCGCACTTGGAGATTCCGGTGCAATCGGCATCTCCACTCTGCTCACGTCCAACCTGATGTCCAATTCCTCGAATTCAGAAGCTGAAGTATTTGGCAAGATGATCCAGATTTTCGTCCACATACCCGGCACAATTGGCACACTCGATCGGACCGTTTTACTCTTCTTCGCATTGAACCACTTCAAGAAATCAGTATCTTTATCATCTTTGAATGCTGCCGACCAAGTCGCGGTAATCTCATAGCCCGTAATTTTGGCGAGGTGCGGATTGCCAATTTCGAAGGCCGCGCGATAGCCGTTCAAGTACCGCGTCGCCCCTTTGAATGAGATTAAGATAGGGCCCACGGATGATGCGACCGAGAGAAATTTATTCGGCGATGTTACGTCAAACGAGGCGCTATCAGACTCCAGCTTCGTTATCCTTTCAAACGAATCGAGGTGCCCTTTACGAAGAGCCGCGATATCCTTTTCCAATTCCTGGATCCTGGCGCGCAGATCACCAGGGCTATCAGCCGCGGGTGCTTTTTGGGAAAGTGCGGGTCCAACGACCAACAGCATCAAGAATACCTGCCCGGTAATTGACACACACACGTTTCGTGCTGCGCGTAAGCAGGTCAACAGGGGCCTCGATGCGGTATCGTCCATATCCCTGCGTCATTGTAGTACATTAAGGTCGTCGTTAGCGGGGGGGGCGGCGATCGGCCAGCCCAAGCGACTCAACGTCGTTTTTTGGAGTCAGACCCAACCAGACCCGATCGCAGGTACTCACATTTTACCGATGACAGCATCACCGCTATCGCGTGAGTCGGCGGAGGATAGTTCTCGCCTCTCTTACTGCGTCGCGAAATGACACTTCGACCATCGAAGCGACTGGTCGCCCCAGTTGTTTGGTTCGAGACGCTAGCACGGCCCCTGCGAATCAAGGACTCCGCCCCGTCGCATCATGTCGGCCACCTCTTTCATGGCACCCGGCTTTATGTGCCCCGCGATAATCGGGGTACCATGATCCACCAAACGTTGTAGGGATTTCCTGATCTGGTCATCCCCAGCAAATCGTTTCTTAAATCGCTTGAGTATGTCGTACGCAACCATATCAGCTGGCTGAAGTGGAGTAAAATCCTCCCAGCCACCGGGGACAAGATTCATAAATTGGGGAGAAGTCGCTCGCACCACCTCAAACGCACGCTGTGCTGCATTCGCCAAATCTCCACGATCATGAATGAAGGTTATCTTCTCGCTGGGGTAGTAATGGTCCATTACTCGGCCTACCTCTTTAAGACAATCAATGACGCAGAGCGTATAGCAGATCGACTTTAGCTCAACATCGGTGACTCTTGGATTGATCACACTCTTAAACTCAGAGATGCTCATGCCCCACCCAAAGATGATTGGCCTTTCGTGCTTGTGGCACTTTGTTCTACCGGTTCTCGCGGCCATTATGTCCTGCAATTTCTTGGCGAACGTAATTTGGCGTTCAACCGTCCAGTCCTTGAACTCTTTTTTCAGATTGGCACAGTAAACGGCGTGGTAACGGCTGATTGGAGGGAACCCACGTTTGGCTGAGATTCGATTCTCATAGGCGACCCGCTCTTCCCACGCCAGAGATATCTTGTCCCACTGGTGATCCATCGCAATCCAACCACCGCAAACAACGACGTCGTTATTGGCGCTTTCGTCTAGGTACCCGGTCATCATGCCGAACAATCGCCTCGATTCTGATCAGGCAGCTCACATTGGAAATCCGAATGGCTCACGCTAAGAACAGGATACTTGCTGAGATATTATTTTTTCGTGAATGGGTCGCTAACGGCTTCTCCGCCATCGTGGAAGATCCAGACGGCCCTTCGGGTTACAAAAGGGGCTGGAGTTTTTGGAACATGGCCAGAATCTCAGCCCATGACGGGTAGGGGCCGTAGCAGAGCATTTTGCACTGGGCTTCGTATTCCGCACCGAGGGCGGCGGCGAGGTCCGCTGGCGGAAACAGGGCGTCGCTGGTCGAAAAACGCATGGCTTTGGGGTAGAAGTAACCCTTTGAGAAATAGCCTCGGCTGATACGGTCGTAATCGGTTTTGAGTTCGCCATATTCTGGGGAGGTTAACATCGCGATTACCTCTGGTTGGGCCGCGAGTTGGAAAAGGTCGTAGTAATGCCGCGCATAGGTTCCGATGGGGCGTCCGTCGCGCTTGAGGATCTCAACTTTGCTGTGGATGGCGAAGAGTTTCTCGACGAAGGTGCGACGAAAGTGCAGCAGCCGCATGGGAAATGAGCCTTCGTCGGTGGCACCCAGCGTGATGCCACGGGCAGACAGGAATTCGGCCAGATAGGAGCGGAGCGCAATGGTGGTGGTGGGTTCACGACCGCTGGCGGTGCCGACCTCCAGCAAGACGCGGGGGGCAACTTCGCCGGGGCCACCGAAGCGCTGAAAGTACCCGAAGCGGTCGTTTCGCCCGAAGCCTCCGAGGGTCTGGCTCTCCGCTTCCACGAACGTCAATGCAGGGTGGGCTGCGACGGCATCGCGGAGGCGTTTGAGTTCCCGGTCAATGGCATTCTTCCCGAGGGGAGGATGGAAGGCGAGGGGATCGAGGAAGATGTCGATATCTTCGGAGAACCGCCCGATGAGATTCCAGCCCTTCAGGAGACTGGTGCCACCCTTGAAGATGATCCTCTCGACTGCCTGCGTGGAGAGTGCACGGAGCGCTTCGGTGACGTAGTAATCCTTCTCGATGACGGCGGTGCGTAAACCCCGGTTCCGAAAGTACTCGGCGGCCTGAATGATGGCCTGCTCGAAGTCGGGATGCTCAAACAGCCTCATCGGGGCGGGGCACCTTTTGCCTGCCATTGACGGGCGTGATCGAGCGCTGTGAAGATGCCGAAGTCGAAGCGGGAGAGGGGATTCAGGGAATCCCGCAGAGACTGGAGCTTTGCGGTGGGCATCCCCAGTTGCTGGGCAAGGGAGCCAAGTATCGCGCGAACGCGGGGCGGCTCGGTGACGGAAACACTGAGGAGGCGATCCATGCGTCCGTTCTCCGCAAGGAGCGCCAGGGTTCTGCGCGTGGTTTCGCGTTCCGAGAGTTCGCTGTATCTTCCACCGTGACGCAGGAAATCGAGCAGGGCTGCGTCGGTTTGGGAAAGACGCGACCATGACTCCGGGCGGTGCGTATGGACGACGATGTCGTCCCCCATCAGTCGCCGAGGCAGGCTGCGGGCGCTGGTGGCGACCTCGGGTTGTTTGGCGGTTTGTGTACTGAAACCGAGGAGATTCGCGGCGGAAATCCCCGCCGGAAAGATTGTGGCGTGACGTGCGGCGAGTTGCCGGACGGCAGTGGGGTTAGGACGGCTCCTGCCAAGCGTGGTTTCCCGGCCGCGGTAGTATGTGCCCTTACTCAGGCGTTCGAGGACTCCCTGCCGGGTGAGGCGGGAGAGTGCCTGGGCCACAGCGGTAAATGGCAGATCCTGAAAGTCTTCGAAGCGCCAGAGCTTTTCTCCGCCGAGTTCAATTCTGCGGCGCAGGGAACTGGCAACGGGAGCGGGGCCCTTCATGTGCCCAGTATGGGAGTTCTGGCTCGTCGTGTCAAGTTTTTACACTACAAAACTTGACACCTCTCGCCACTTATTCCGACTTGATTCGCATTCCGTAGAAGGAGCGGTAGATGAAGAAGAAGGCTCCGAGGGCGAAGGCGGTGGCCAGCCAGGTGCTTAGGTTGGAGCCGGCGTCCTGGCCTTCGTTCAGCTTCACGGCCAGTTCTACGGCGAGGAGGCCGAAGAGGGTGGTGAATTTGATGATCGGGTTCAGGGCGACGGAGGAGGTGTCCTTGAAGGGGTCGCCGACGGTGTCTCCGACGACGGTGGCGTCGTGGAGGGGGGTGCCCTTTTGCTTGAGTTCGGTTTCGACGATCTTCTTGGCGTTGTCCCAGGCTCCGCCGGCGTTGGCCATGAAGATGGCCTGGTAGAGGCCGAAGAAGGCGATGGAGATCAGGTAGCCGATGAAGAGGTAGGGTTCGATAAACGCGAACGCCAGGGTGGCGAAGAAGACGGCGAGGAAGATGTTGAACATGCCCTTCTGCGCGTACTGGGTGCAGATGGCGACGACGGCTTTGGAGTCGGCCACAGAGGCTTTGGTGGCGCCGTCGAGCTTGATGTTCTTTTTGATGTACTCGACCGCGCGGTAGGCGCCGGTGGTGACGGCCTGCATGGAGGCGCCGGTGAACCAGTAGATGACCGCGCCGCCGCCCATCATGCCGAGGAGGAAGGGCGGGTAGAGGATGGACAGGTTCTGGAGGTTGGTGGTGAGGCCGTGGGTGAGCGACACGATGATGGAGAAGATCATGGTGGTGGCGCCGACGACTGCGGTGCCGATGAGGACGGGCTTGGCGGTGGCCTTGAAGGTGTTCCCTGCCCCGTCGTTCTCTTCGAGGTTCTCCTTGGCGATGGCGAATTCGGGAGTGAAGCCGTAGCGGGCCTGAATTTCCTGGCGGATGTTGGGGATTTCTTCGATGAGAGAGAGTTCGTAGACGGACTGGGCGTTGTCGGTGACGGGGCCGTAGGAATCGACCGCGATGGTGACGGGGCCCATGCCGAGGAAGCCGAACGCGACCAGGCCGAAGGCGAAGACGGCGGGGGCGAGCATGAGGGCGGAGAGGCCCATGAGGCTGAAGTAGTAGGCGCCGGCCATCAGGCCCATCATGGCGATGCCGAGCCAGAACGCACTAAAGTTTCCAGCGACCAATCCCGATAGGATGTTCAGCGACGCGCCTCCTTCGCGCGAGGAGATGACGACTTCGCGGACGTGGCGGGATTCGGTGGAGGTGAAGACTTTGACGAGTTCGGGGATGATGGCGCCGGCGAGGGTGCCGCAGGTGATGACGCTGGAGAGTTTCCACCAGAGGGTGCCGTCGTTACCGAGGTCGGGGATGAGGTAGTACGAGACCAGGTAGGTGAGGGCGATGGAGATGGCGGAGGTGAGCCAGACGAGCGAAGTGAGGGGGTGCTCGTAGTTGAATTTCTTCATCGCGGAGTATTTGGCTTTTGCAATAGCCTCGTTGATGAAGTAGGACGCGGCGGACGAGATGACCATCATGATGCGCATGACGAAGATCCAGACGAGGAGCTGAACCTGGACCATGGGGCTGCTGACGGCTAACAGAATGAAGGAAATGAGCGCGACGCCGGTGACGCCGTAGGTTTCGAAGCCGTCGGCGGAGGGGCCGAC
>CANIHR010000223.1 GCA_947467185.1 Bryobacterales bacterium | reverse complement strand
GTGGTGATGAACTGCATCGTGCTGGGCTGGGTGAATCTGGCGATGGTGAAGATTCTGAGCCTGGTGCTGGGCGTTTCAAAGGGTGAAGCGCTCTGGATCGTGGTAGGCATCATCGTGCTGACTTCGTTTATCTCGACGCTTTCGGGCCTTTGGGGCGTGCTGGTGACAGACCTGTTCCAGTTCTTCATCAAGATGGGGATGGTGATTGTGCTCGGCTTCTCGGCTGTCCGTGCGGTCGGTGGCGCCGAAGCGATGACGACGAAACTGGGTGGACCGGGTAGTCCGTTCCTGAGCTTTATTCCTCCCGTGGGGTCGGTCTGGATGCCGGCGGTGACGTTTGCGGTGTACATTGCCGTGATCTGGTGGTCCACCTGGTATCCGGGGGCCGAGCCGGGCGGTGGCGGGTATGTGGCGCAGCGGATGTTCAGCGCGAAAGACGAGCGGCATTCTCTGCTGGCGACGTTGTGGTTCCAGGTAGCGCACTACGCGCTGCGGCCGTGGCCGTGGATTGTGGTGGCACTGGCTTCCGTGTTGCTGTACCCGGGGCTGAAGGACCCGGAAACGGGCTACATTCTGGTGATGATCAACTACCTGCCGGCGTCTCTGCGCGGACTGATGGTGGCGGCGTTTGCTGCGGCGTTTATGTCGACCGTAGGTACGCAGCTGAACTGGGGCGCGAGCTACCTGGTGAACGATTTCTACGCCCGGTTCGTGAAGAAGGGCGCTCCGGACCGGCACTATGTGAATGTGTCGCAGGTGGCCACGGTGCTGCTGACGATCATCTCGGCGGTGGTGACCTGGTATATGGATTCGGTGGCCGGGGCCTGGAAGCTGCTGATCGCGACAGGCGCGGGCGCGGGCACAGTGCTGATTTTGCGCTGGTACTGGTGGCGGATTAATGCCTGGAGCGAAGTCGCGTCAATGGCCGCCGCCGCGCTGGTTTCCGTCGTGCTGCAGACGGTCTTCCATCTGGACAGCGATGACCCGACGCAGTTCGCGTATCTGATCATGATTACGGTGGGCCTGACGACGGTGGCGTGGCTGGCCGCAACGCTGCTGACGGCGCCCGAGAGCAACGAAACGCTGCTGCGGTTCTACAAGAGGGTTCGGCCTTCGGGGCCTGGCTGGGCACGCGTGCGGGAGATGGCCCCGGACGTGAAAGTGACGCACGATCTGATGTGGAATCTGCTCGACTGGCTGTGTGGCTGCGTCATGGTTTATGCGGCGCTTTTCGGGATCGGCAAGATTATCCTGCAGGAACCGCTAACGGGGATTGTGTTCCTGGTGGTGGCGGTGGTGGCCGGTGTTGTGATTTATTGGGATTTGTCGCGCCGGGGCTGGGCCTCGGTCATGGAGTGATTTTGATGAACTGGAAGCTGGCGCTGGTTTTTGTGGCGGGTTGTGCGTTTGGGCAGGTGACGGCTCAGCCTTCGGGTGAGAAGCTGGCGCCGTATTACCCGACGCCGGACAGCATTGTGCAGAAGATGCTGGAGTTCGGTCAGTTAAAGGCCGGCGAGAAAATGTTCGACCTGGGCAGCGGCGACGGGCGTATCGTCATCATGGCGGCGCGCGATTTCAAAGCTGATTCCGTTGGCGTGGAACTCGATACGGATCTGTACCTGTCGAGCGAGGCGAAGATCAAGAAGCTGGGGCTGCAGAAGCTGGCGCGGATTATCCATGGCGACATCCTGACCCAGGATTATTCTTCGGCCAATCTGATCACGGTTTACCTGCTGCCGGAATCGAATATCAAGGCGCGGCCGCTTCTGGAAGCGCAGCTGAAGAAGGGCACTCGGATTGTGGCGCATGACTTCGGCATTGGCGGCTGGACTCCGGTGAAGACGATCACCATCCCGGACGACGGCGAAGGCCGCAGTCACACGCTGTTTTTGTATATCCGTTAAGGACGGTTTGCGATGCGAATCGGGATCACCTGCTATCCGACGTATGGCGGCAGCGGGATTGTAGCGACGGAGCTGGGGCTGGAACTCGCGATGCGGGGCCATGACGTCCACTTCATCACGTATGCGAACCCGATCCGGCTGGATGCGACGATTCCGCGGATTCACTATCACGAGGTTGAGGTTTCCGATTATCCCCTGTTTCAGCACCCGCCCTATTGTCTGGCGCTGGCGGGGCGGATGGCGGATGTGGCGGAGAGGCAGAAGCTGGATCTGCTGCATGTCCACTACGCGATCCCGCATTCCATCTCCGCGATGCTGGCGCGGCAGATGACGCAGAAGAAGCGCAGGTTGCCGTTCATCACGACGCTGCACGGGACGGACATCACGCTGGTCGGGATGGACCCGACGTACTTCGGGATTACGAAGTTTTCGATTGAGGAATCGGACGGGATCACGGCGATCAGTAACGATCTGCGGCGGCATACCCAGGAGGTGTTCGGGGTGACGAACGAGATCCGGGTGATTCATAACTTCGTGAACTGCGAGACTTATATGCCGGACCCGGAGAGGCGCGGGCGAGCGCGGTTTGCGGCGGCGGATGAGAAGCTGCTGATTCATCTCTCGAACTTCCGGCCGGTGAAGCGTGTGCTGGATTGTGTGCGAATTCTGGCCGAGGTTCGGAAGCAGACGAATGCGCGGTTGCTGCTGGTGGGCGATGGGCCCGAGAGGGTTCCCGCGGAGAATTTGGCGGGGCAACTGGGCGTGCAGGACTACGTGGAGTTCGTGGGGAAGCAGAACGGCGTGGAGCGACTGATTCGACTGGCGGACGTGCTGCTGATGCCGAGTGAAATGGAGAGCTTCGGGCTGGCGGCCCTGGAGGCGATGGCCTGCGGGGTGCCGTGTGTGGCGACGCGGGTGGGTGGCGTACCGGAGCTGATCACGGACGGGCAAGACGGCTTCCTGGAAGCGGTGGGGGATGTGAGCGCTCAGGCCGCACGGGTGGGACAGATTCTGGGGGATCGCGCACTGCATATCAGGATGGCAGCGGCGGCGCGCAGTACCGCGGTGGAGCGGTTCAGCACGGAGAGCCTGATTCCGCAGTATGAACGGTATTACGCGGAAGTTTGCGGATAAGACGTAAAAAGGGCGAACAGCGAAAAGGTACTTCGCTGTTCGCCCTTTTCGTTCGCGATTGCTGCTTAGAAGTTCTGCAGGCGCGTGGTGGCGTCGCCGAAGCGGTCTAGCTTGATTCCCGTCCGGTCCATCAGCGAGAGGTACAGGCTCGCGATCTTCCGATTTTCGTCGCCGGCCTTGTAGTAATCGAGGACGCGGCCCGTCTGGACCGTGCCGCCGTAGCCGCCAGCCGTGATGATCGGGAGCTTCGAGTTGTCGTGCTTCGTTCCCGACCACATGTTCGAAAGGAACATCAGGAAGGAGTTGTCGAGCACCGTGCCGTTGCCCTCGGGCATCGCGTCGAGTTTCGTCGCGAGGTAGGCCAGCTGGCTCAGGTGGAAGTTCGAGATGCGCTCGTAGGAATCAGAAAGATCGGAGTGGGAAGCGCCGTGGTGGCCTTCCTTCACGTTGAGCCACGGATAGATCATCGCCGAAAGATCGCGGGCGAGCAGAAGGGTCGCGACGCGGGTCTTGTCGGTCTGGAAGGCTAGCGCGATGATGTCGCACATCATGCGTGCGTGTTCGCGCTGGTCCTCGGGCAGACCGTTAGCCGGGCGTTCCATCATGGCGACGGGTTTGCCCGCACCCTTGCCGGCTTCCTCGGCCTTTTCCTTGCTCTTGCGCATGCTATCCAGCCGCTTTTCAATTTCGCGGACGCTGGTCAGGTATTCGTCGAGCTTAGCCTTGTCCGTAGAGCTGATCTTGCGACCCAGCGAATCGGCACGATCCTTCACCCGGTCCAGAATGCTGAGATTGCGGAGGCTGCCGCGGTTTTCGAAAAGCGTATCGAACGCCAGCGACGGATAGACTTCGTTCGGAATCGGAGAGTCTGCCGACTGCCAGGAAAGATGTGAGCTGTACGCGAGCGAATAGTTGGTCTCGTGATAGCCCGTCATGGGCTGTTCGCAGGCGAGAACCATGCTGGGCTGCGCAGTGTCCTGGCCGATCTTGTTGGCGATCATCTGATCGACGGTGACGCCGGAGTGCAGGATCGGGCCCTTGTCGATTTCGGCCCCGGAAAGAAGGCTACCGGTCATGGCGGGGTGAATGCCATGGCCCGTCGACGGCTTGTTGTACAGGCCGTTGATGACGTTGACCTTCTTCTTGATCGGCTCGAGCGGCAGAAGGGTCTTGCCGAACTTCAAGGTCTCGCCCTGGCCTTCCGCAGTCCAGTGGTTGTAGTTCACCCCGCAGCCCATAAACATCACGGCAAAGCGCTTCGGGAACTCAGCCTGCCCGGTCGCGGCCCAGGCGGAAAGCGACTCGAACCACGGCAGGGCCATGGTGACACCCGCTCCGCGGAGAATCGCGCGACGGTCAATTTTGCTGGACAGTGGATTTCGGCTGGACATAAGCTATGGCACCTTTAGTTTTATCATTTTTCGGATCAGTTCGCGGGTCGACCGGGGTGGGCGGGCGACGATACATGAACTGGGGACTCGTCACGACGGAATCGATCAGAGTGCTGAATTTGTAGCCACCGGCGGCGAGCTTTGCCTTCATACTTTCGATGAGAGGTTCATCGGAAACCATGAGGGTGCGGCCCAGCGAGTAGGCGGCCAGCTTGCGGCAGATGTTGTCGAGGAAATCTTTCTCGCGGTTCTCGTGGATATAGGTCTTCAGGCCATCGAGGCCTTTGCCTTCCACGCCACCGGGAAAGGTCGCCTGAGTGTCCACAACATGACCGGCGAGATCCTTTTCGCGCTTGTTGCCAACTGGACCGTAGCCTTCGAAGGCCAGACCGAACGAGTCAAAACGAGCATGGCAGGAGGCGCAGAGCGGATTGGCGCGGTGCTTTTCCAGCATCTGGCGGAGCGGCATATCGATGGCGGCTTCGTCCTTGGGAAGTTCGGGGACGACGGGGGGCGGCGGGGGGATCACTTCGCCGAGAACGCGGCGGGCGACCCAGTAGCCGCGCTTCACGGGGCTGGTGCGGAGTCCGGGAGAGTTCTGGGTGAGGAATGCAGCCATCGGCAGAATGCCACCACGACCGTACGGGGTAGCATCGTCGATGCGGGTCCACTCGTCGGCTTTACCCTTGATCTCCGGCATGCCGTAATGCTTCGCGAGCAGCGGGTTGACGAACGTGTACTTGCCGTAGAGCATGTCGAGGACGGAACGGTCGCTGCGGATCATGTCGTCGATGAAGTGGATCGGCTCCTGGAACATGGCGTCGCGGAGGTCGTTGGTGAAGACCGGGAAGCGTTCGCGGTCAACGGAAGCGATGTCTTCGAAGTGGCGATAGTCGAGCCAGTTGCCGGCGAATTCGGTGGCGAGAGCGCGGGCCCGGTCGTCCTTCAGCATGCGATGGGTTTGGGCGAGGACACCGGCAGGTTTGCGAAGTTCACCGGCGCTGGCGGCCGCGAGAAGCTGGTCGTCCGGCATCGAAGACCAGAGCAGATAGCTGAGGCGGCTGGCCAAAGAGTAGTCGGTGAGGGGCTGCGGCTTCTTCGCTGCCACGTTCTGCATGGTAACTTTGCCGGTCTGGTTGCCGGCGAGATCGAGGCGGTAGCAGAACTCGGGGGCCATGAGGATGCTGACAAGCGTGTCGCGGATGGCGTCTTCGTGGGTCAGTTCACCCTTCTTGCGAAGATCATTGTAGAACGCTAGAAGATCGTCCTTCTCGGGCTGCGTCAGCGGACGGCGATAGGCGCGGGCGGCGAACTGCATGACGGCCTGCAGGTGCTTCGGGGCAGCGTCGGCGCGGAGCTTATTGATGTTGCGGATGGTGGAGTTCACGCGGCCGAAGTGTTCGTTGATCGCCTGAAGTGCAACGGGGTCGTTGGTGGCGAGCGCAGCGGCCTTTTTCAGGTACTGGTCACGCAGGCCGAAGATGACCGATTCATCGGTGACGGCTTTGCCTTCGGGACGCTCGTTGCCGGATTCGCGCCCGGTGCCGAGTATTTCGCCGCTCTGATTGAAGTAGTACTGCGTGTAGGTGCGAGTGGTGTAATCGGCGATGTACTCAAATTCCAGCCAGAGCTTCTCCAGTTCGGCTTTACCCTTTTCGTCGAGAACCAGCTCGATCAGGGGTGTGTCGTCGCGATAGTAGCCCATCACGTTGTGGTAGCCAGCAGAGAGGAGACGTCCCTTGTCCTCGGAATCATCCGGGAAGAAGCGGCCGCGTTCGGAGATATAGAACGCGTCCGGGAACACATCGGCCAGGTGCGCGAAGGAAGCTTCGTACTGGTCCTTCTGGGCGGCGGGGATAACAAGGTCCTTATCGCCGACACGAGCCTTCTGCATCAGCGCGGCCCAGCGAACGGCGGCTTCCTGACCGAGACCCGCGAGTTTCGGCAGGTTGGCCGGAGCTTCGAGGACTGGTTCGGTATCGAGGCGGAGTGCCTTCGGATCGAACTTGCGGCGGCTGGAGGCGAAGTTCTTGAGCTTCCAGTTCATCAGGGGCTGCGATGTAGAGCTGAGGCCCTTCACGATGGGGCTGGCGAACTGCATGGCCGTGTGGTTGCGGATGCGGGCGACGTAATCGCGCATCTCGACACATTTGGCCCGGACGGTTTCGTCGGAGGGGCCGGGGAGGGCTTTCCACATGGCCTGAACCTTCGCGACGGGACCGACGGCGTCAGGCGGCGTTTCGAGGAACTGCCAGACGGTCTTCAAATATTTAGCACTGACCTTTGATTCGGCGGCGACAGTGTCCAGCGTGGCGTTGGGTTTGCCAAGGGCAGCGCGGTTCTTATAACGCCAGGCGGCCTGGAAGTAGTCGGCGTAGTCGGTGGGCTGGCTCTTGTAAAAATTGACGATGCGGAGGATCGTGTATTTCTCTCGATCCGTCTCGACGAGCATCGGATGGGGTGCGAAATCAAACCCATCCGGTTTGAGGACCATGTGGTCGGCGACTTCGTGCGCGGCACGCAGATACTTATTGAGCAGCGAGGAAGACATCGACAGCGACTCGCCCGTATTGTCGAAGCCTTCGGTGTTGGCGGGGTCGACGGGGAATTCTTTGGCCGGCTTCAGGTCCTGGCCGGTGAGGTCGCGGATCGTGTAGTTGTATTCGGAGTTGCTGAGGCGGCGGGCGAGGACAACACCTGGATCACCGGCATTCTTTTTCGCTTCGGCGCGGCGGAAGGCATCGACCCAGTCGACCACTTCTTTGCGAAGGGCGTCGGGGGGAGCCGGTACCGGCTTCGGCGGCATTTCACTGGCACCGACGCGGGCGCTGATGCGACTCAGGTGCGCGAAGTCCTTAGCGACGACTGCGGTGGAGGTGTAGGCCTTGAGGTCAAACGAGGCCGCCGGCGCCTTGCCGCTGTGGCAACCAACACAGTAAGTATTGAGGAACGGCTTGACCGTGGTGTTGAAGCGTTTTTCGAGCTGGGCCGCGGAGGGATCGGCGGCTGACAGTCCGAGGGCCAACAGGGGTGTGGCCAGGATGGTATTGCGAAGAATAGGGAGCATCGGCTTTCGTTCGAACAGTACAGGCCCTGCCGTCTTGGACACAACTCGACGCAGACAGGGCTTAACCGCTATTGAAGATAATATTCCATTCCGCGCGCCGGCGGAAGGGTGGAGATTCACTTAAGTTAACGATACCTTGCGAGAAGAGCAAAAGCCCCAGCCTTTGGGCCGGGGCTGGGTGGAAAAGCAAAATGCCGAAGCGTCCGGAGCCATAGCTTTGAAGGATTGCGCTTGCCACCTCCCAAAGTAGCTTCCGACTTGTCAGGACTCACACGGGGAGATCAATAAGATAGAGTTGTCGTCCGTTGTTGTGGGCCGAGTCGATACAGACCCGCGTACCGTCCCGGCTGGCGCGCGGGTGAAGATCGCACCGATACTCGCCACGATACGGCGGTTCCGACGAGAATGCACCCAGCTCGATTCGGCGGCCTGAGGCAACTTCGTAGACATAGAGTTGCTGCTTGTTGTTTTTTTGCGGGTAGGAATCGTTGAGGATCCACTTATCGCCGGGCAGGTAGGTACAGTGGCCGTTCACCGTCATCACGTCTTTTCCAACAACCTCGACCTTATCCGTTCGGTCCTCGTAGAGATAGAACTTCTCTCCGTTGGAGGGGTGTTTAGCCCACGCAAGGACATGTCGCGGATCGCGCCAGATGAAGTGCGACGTTCCCCCGTATGGATCAAGGATGTGCAAGTCCTTGCCATCCACATTGGCGGTAAACATGCGAGTGCCAAAGCCAGCGCCTTCCTTCGGGCCGCGCCATCGGTGTAGAAAAATGAAGCGAGACCCATCAGGCGAGAACAGCAGGTGATTGAACCAGTGTTTCGCCGTCGGCTCCCAGGGTGAATGCAGATTCGGGACTGCTGCCGCCTGGCCGAAGGAGATCAAAAGTTCCCTTTTGCCGGTTCGCATATCCATGCGCCAAAGTCCGGCATCGTCCGGCGCCAGGTGGATCTCGTTGGGGTCCGGAATTCCGGCATATCCGTACCCGGGCCGGGTACGATTCAGTCGGCGGAAATCCGGATAGATGGCCCACCTGCCGTCAGGACTCATGTTGTAGACCGGGGCGGGCAGTGTACGCGTCGCCCTCGTCCGAATGTTCATCACGTGGGCAACGAACTGGCCGCCGACCCGGTCATTCCACACGACTTCCTGATCGCCGGTGGCCTTACGTCCAGGAACCCACTGCAGCATACAGCCCTGCTGCCAGTTCCAGGCGCGGGTGGATCCGAGTTCGATCCAGCGGTCCTTATCATTCGTGTCGACCATGCCGATTTGAATGATGTCATCGGCAAGAGGGCTCCGGTGCTCGAAGTCGACCTGATTGCTCAACACGAACTGGCCGGTTTGATCGAACTGAAACTTGTCGTAATACCCAAACCAGTGAAACTTAGGTCCCCGTGTGATCGCGCGAACGGGCATGTCTGCGGCTTTCGCGAGGAGGACAGGAAGAGTTGCAAGGAAGTGACGCCGGAGCATGGGAGCGATCTCATTTTACACCCGGAGGCCGCAGCAAAAAAAAGGCCCAACCTTTCGGCTGGGCCTTTTCAGAATTAAGCGGGCGACTTCCTACGCTCC
>CANIHR010000222.1 GCA_947467185.1 Bryobacterales bacterium | reverse complement strand
GTGCGCAGGCCCGCATCGGCCAGTGACTCCCGCTGTCCAGGGTTATCCAACAGTTCGCAAACGGCTGCGGCGAACTCTTCCGGACTCTCCCGAAGCACCAGATTCATTCCGGATTCCACGGCCAGACCCTCCGCAGCCAGAGGTGTTGCCACCACCGCCCGGTGTGACGCCCATCCCTCCAGAATCTTCAAACGGGTACCGCTGCCCGTTCGCAAAGGGGCAATCACGACCGCGCCCCGCGCGATCTGTGCCACGGCATCCTCTACCTGTCCCGTCATTTCCACCCCCTCCACGTCGCGAACCAGGTGCCGCACAAATTTCTCACCCTTACCCACCAGCAGCAGTCGGGCCGCTGGCACCCTCTTTACGATTCGGGGCCAGATTTCCCGCGTCAGATACTGCACCCCGTCAATGTTCGGATGGTATTCGAAATTTCCGGAAAAGACCACGGTTACCGGGTCAGATTGGACCTCGGTCCGCGCAGCATAGGGATAGGCGTTGGGATAAACGGCGGAATTGACACCTGACGCAATTCCCACTATCTGTTTGCGGTCTTCCTCGGACGTTGTGAGTACCAATGAGAACTTCGGAAGCAGTTTTGCTTCCATTGCCCGGCAGCGGTTACCGAAATGTCTGTGTCCTGCCGCCACCAGTCCCCCTGAAGTCTCTCCACAGCGCTTGTGCAGCGTCGATTCCACATTGTGCAGGTCCAGAAACGCCTGCTCGCAATGGCCCTGAAGTTGATCCACGTAATTCGCCGCCCAGAAGTGCTCCACCAGGCCCAGGTCGTACCGTTCGCCCTCCAGCGCCCCGCTCACTGCGGCTTCCAGCCCGGACACGCGGTCGACCAGGGGCGGTATTCCTTTCCAGGCCCGTCGCGCATTCCTTACATACCGGGCCCATTGCGACCGGCTGTGGACCGGTAGCGGGATCACAGTCTGCTTCCGAACCAGTCCGGCCGGAATTTCCGCGGCCTTCCCACTATCCGAGAGGAAAATCAGGTCCACATTGGCAAAGCGGGCGAAATAATGGATCAGTGAGGCAATCCGGAACGCGCCGCCACCCCGTAACGGGTAGGGTGGTTCGGGCGAGAGCATGACTACCGACGGTTTCATTTCCCCAGGGCCTCTTCATACACAACATGCGTCTTCCTGGCGGTATGTTGCCAGGAAAACGATCGCGAACGCAGAATTCCTGCCTGTGCAAGATGCCGGCGCTGCTCCTCGCTGCCGGAGACGGCGCTCATCGCCTCGGCCAACGCTCGGGTATCGGAGACGTGCAATGCCGCGCCCCCGGAGACTTCTGTTACGGCTGCGTCAGCGGACGTGATCACGGGGCACCCACACTGCATCGCTTCCAGCACCGGCAACCCAAAGCCCTCATAGTGCGTGGGGTAGACGAAAGCCAGCGCTCCGGCATACAGGGCCGGAAGTTCGGCATCGGAAACTTCACCAAGCCTTCTTAGACCAGGAATCTCCGGCAAGGGAACGAAATCGGCACGTTGACGACCGGCGATCCAGAGTTCGGCCCCGGATGTTTCGCGGATCGCCTGCCAGGCTTCCAGCAGAGCCCCCAGGTTCTTCCGGGGCTCCAGCGTTCCCAAAAAAAGGAAGTAGGGGCAGGGCGGCGGAGTGGCGACTTCCACCGGTTGAAAAAGGCTCGATGCCGCGAGGGGCACCGCCCGGATCTTCTCTGCGGAAATGCCAAAGTGGGACGCGATCTCCCGTCCCATGGCCTCGCTGACGGTGAGAATCAGCTTTGCCCGCCCGAACCGCACAAGCCAGGGCGTCCTTTGCCGGACACGCGAAGCACCAACGTGCCAGTCGGGATTCTTCCAGGGAGAGAGGTCATGGATCGTCAGGATTGCCGGCGTTCGGCCCAGATAGGGAACTTCGAAATTGGTGCCGTGGAAGACGTCCACCGAGGTCTCGCGCAGTGTTTTGCGGATTCCCCAACTCCAATAGCGCGGTACCGCCCTGGTCAGCGAATGCAGGTTGCCGGCTGATGGCCCGGTAAAGTTCTGGTCGGAGAGGAGGGTGTAGTCATCCTCCGGATACTCCCGGGCGAGCGCCGGGGCCAGTTCTTCCACGTACCTCCGCAGCCCCCCGGAAGTCAGGGTCAGAGGGGTCGCATCAAGGGCGATGTTCAAACTGATAGGATACTGGCACGGTATGGACCACTACAACTGGAACGCGATCCCCGAAGAAGTTCTGACTCCACTTCTCCGCCGAAAAGTTATCCACACGCCACAAATGACAATCGCACGGCTCTGGCTGAAAAAGGGGGCGGTAGTCCCCACTCACCACCACATCAATGAGCAGGTCACCAATGTGGAGGCGGGCAGCCTGCGTTTCGTTTTCGGTGAGAAGTCGATTCTGGTGAATGCCGGCGAGTCGCTGCGGATCGCCCCCAATGACCCCCACTCGGTGGAGACCCTGGAAGATTCCATCGCGCTCGACCTGTTCACCCCCAACCGTTCCGACTGGCTGAGCGGTGACGATGCCTACCTTCGTCAGGGCCAGAAATAGCTACCAGGCTTCGCGGTTCGCGACCTTCACCCGGAACGGTGGCTTCGTTTTTTCAGTTTCTTCCTGGGTGAACTCGGCGGACGTCTTCGTCGGGTCGTAATCGCGCCACAACCATGCCAGCGATTCCGGCAGATCCATGGCTCCCTGGGCGATCGCGTGCATGCCTTCCCCGAAGCGGAAGTGGAAGTCATACCCCTTCAGCTTCAGCGCGTTAGCCAGCATGATGTTGTTGAGCGGCCAACTTCCAAACATCGCTTCCTGATCGTCCATGCCGTCCGAGAGCCAGACTCGCAGATTCTTGTTCGGATCGCGGCGGACCTTCTGCGACACGATATAGCCGCCGTCCAGGCCCTGCTCCGGCTTCCACTGCAGCGGCACATAACTGCCAATGTGCGAGAGAACCCGAGTGTAATCGCCTGGGTAATACCAGGCGACGTTGAAAGCGCAGATCGCTCCGGACGAGGCCCCGGCGATTGCCCGGGAATAGCCGTCATGCCGGACTTTGTAGGTCTTCTCAACGTCGGGCAGGATTTCCTCTGCCAGATACTTCCCATAGCGGTCGGAAACCGTGTCGTACAGAATACTCCGCATCCGCGTTCCGGTCGCCTCGCCGCCCATTCCCGGCTGGATCAGAACATGCACCATCGGCGGAATCAGTTTCTTTGCCACCAGGTTATCGGAAACGATCTGCAGGCGAAGGCGGAGCAGATCCTGGTTGCCAACAATGGTTTCGCCATCCTGCCAGACCATCAGCGGCGCGCCGTTCGTCAGGTCGGCACCCGGATTCACGTAGACCCAGTAATTCGCCGACATCCCTGGGTAGACCTTGCTCTGCAGCGTTTTCATGGCGGAGAGCGTTCCGCGTGGGACGCCGGGCAGGGGATACGAATCCGGGTTGTAGCCCGCCACATCGTACGTCCCCAGTGACTTGCCATTCGCGAAGTAATTGTAATTGTGGGTGGTCCCGAGGCGCAGAGTCATCAGCCGGTACCAAAGCTTCGTGCCTGGAATGTTGGTCATTGAAACGGCAGGCTGGTGGTCAATCGCGACTGTCGCCGGTGACTCTGACTGCACTGCAAACAGGAAATCCTGCCCCCAGACCGCCGCTCCATCCCGGCCCTGTAAACCGGGCAGACCTCCTGCCAGCAAATCCTTCAGGCGGGGTGAATTCGTCCGGGCCGCATCAATCAGTTCCTGCAGGGGATGAACCTGTGCCGCCAGGCCGGCACAACATAAGACGAATAAGGACAAGACTCGACGCATGAACGAGATTCTTTCACACGCGCGTTACACTTCGGGCAGTGCGAAAAACTCTTCTCTCCTGGAGCAGCGGCAAGGACTGTATGTGGGCCCTCCATCTCCTCCGCCAGCAGTCCGATATTGAAGTCGCGGCGCTGCTGACCACCTTCAACCAGGCCGCGGATCGGGTGGCCATGCACGCGGTACGCCGGGAACTGGTGGAAGCACAGGCCCAACGCCTCAATCTCCCCCTCTGGGCCGTTGATCTCCCATGGCCGTGCACCAACCAGCAGTACGAGGAAATCATGGGCGGCGTCATAAAGCGAGCAAAAGCCGAAGCTTTCGACGCGGTCGCGTTCGGCGATCTCTTCCTCCAGGACATCCGCGACTACCGGGAACGGCAGTTGTCAGGTACCGGCCTCGAACCCCTGTTCCCGGTGTGGGATATTCCTACTGCCCAGCTTGCCCACGACATGCTCGCCGCCGGAGTTCGGGCGAAGGTGACGTGTATCGACGCCACCAAACTCGACGCCAGCTTCGCAGGTCGCGACTTCGATGAAGCCTTCCTGCGAGACCTTCCGCCCGGCGTTGACCCCTGCGGCGAAAACGGCGAATTCCACACTTTTGTTTACGCAAGTCCGCTGTTCAGCAACCCGATCGACATCCGTACCGGAGAGACGGTCACTCGCGATGGGTTCGTTTTTTCAGACGTGCTGCCTAACTCTTAAGGACCATCCCCACCAGCGGAATGGCAAGGACCACTGCCGTCAGGACCCACGACAGGCGATTTCCGAAGTTCAGGGTATAGCCGATTCCCATGCGCTTCTCCACCATCAGCGCAGGATCATCGGGGTTGTAATAAAACAAGCCCCACTTCCAGGCCTGATCCGGTGTTCTCTCGGCTCCGGAACCATCCGGATCGCTCGAAGCACGAATGACGGGAATGATCATCGCGATTGTGGCCCCAATGATCAGCGGCGCCATTTGCCCCGGTTTGATGTAGTGAGGATAAAGGGGCATCAGACCGATGGAAGCAAACATCACGCTCATCAGATAGCCCATCCACCGGAACATCCGGAGCATTTGCCACCGGACCGTCTTCTTGCCGCCGGCCAGGCGCGCCGAACCGTGAATCAGGCCCAGGCTGGTGGCGAGCATCAGCAGGCAAACCAGAGCCCCGATCACAAGCGGGCCGTACACTCCACCAGTTGTTCGATTCGACCAGCCATTCGGATTGCCCGCCATGTCCCAATGCATGGGGAACCGTTCCGGCAAGTCGCCCCAGTGCATTGCCAGCCACAGCGCCGTGGCGGTGAGGATCAGGAAGGGCATTACCTGGTGCAGCGTGCTTGCAGCTGGTGCTTCTTCCGCAGCCAGACTTGCGGAGCGGACGGGTGGTTCGGAATCGGCAAAAGGACTTGTGGCTCGCCGGCCCAACTGGAAAAATACAACCGCGCCGGCCGTTAGAAGCAGTGGACCTCCGACGAAGGCCCAGGCCTGCCGTGAGAGAAGCCCCCAATACCCCAGGCAGGCTGCGATTGCAGACAACAGAGCAACCTGGATGCGGTAACGTCGCACGATGAGGTTTGCCTCCTCCGTTCCGGACCACTCCGGCCTTACCCGGACAGAGAACATCAGAATGCGACGCCGGGTCAGGGGCGCAATCATGAGCATGGCTCCTATCAGCAGAGGCATCAGGACGGTCATCGTCAGACCTGTCAAAGATTCGTTCATTGGATCCCCTCCAGTGCGGTGAGCAGCAGTTCCCGAACTCGGGGTATTGAAATCCCCGCAGCCCGCATATCGGTGGTCAGGGTCCGTAGCCGTCTCCGAAATTCATCGTCGAGATGCGGGTCGGACGGCTCGGTTGCTGGCCGGGCAAGAACCCTGGCACCCCGGCCCTGCGAAATATCCAGCCAGCCTTCGCCCGCCAGATTTCGATAGGCTTCCGCTATGGTATTGAAATGGACTCCGAGGTCGATACCCAGCCGTCGTACCGAGGGGAGTTCATCCCCCGGACGCAAAGAACCCTCCACAATGGCGGAGCGGATCTGGTCCGCAATCTGTTTGCGGGCGGGATCCGGTGACGCCGGGTGGAGGGTAATGGTGGGACTGTTCACTGTACAGTACTATTGTACAGTTAGTCGTTTGTGATGTCTACTGTCTACTTTTTATCTTTATCCTGCTGGGCTTCGTGCTCGGAGTACTGGCGCTGCGGCCGATTCACTTTAATGGTGATAGTCTGTTCCGGTTCCGTCAGTTGGTAGATCCCGCCATGGGTCTGGAAGCCCTTGGCGATCACCTGAATTGATACCTCACCCTGCGGCATGGTCGGCAACCTGACCACACCCGATTCGGACGTCTTGGTCTCCCAGTTCGTCTGGATTTTCTTGAGATTCACTCCAATGCCACTCCGGAAGCGGACGATGACACTGGCTCGCTCCACCGGCTTGCCGCCTTCTGCGGAAAGGACCTCCACGGTCAGGCGTGCATCTTTGGCGGACGCGGTCAGGGCGAGCGCAAACAACGCTGCGGCGGCTAGATAGGTCTTTACCCGTTTCGGAACCATTAAGACCATTATGCGATATCCGGGATCAGAAAGGCTCGTTCGTGTCCAACCGCACGAGTCACCGCTTCCGCCGCCAGGTAACCGCTGCGGACCGCGCCCTCCATGGTGGCTGGCCATCCCGATCGGGTCCAGTCACCAGCGAGAAAGAAGTTCGGGATTGCCGTCGCCGCGACCGGACGTTTTGCTTCCAGACCAGGCAGTGCCGAAAACGTTGCCCGAACCTCTTTGACTACGTGCGCTTTTTCCAGTTGGGCGTCGTGGACGGCAGGGAAGAATTCTGCCAATTCCCTCAGTACCAGATCAATCACGCCTTGTCTCGGCATGTTCGTCAGGCTTCGGGATGCACTAACAACCAAGTGAACGTGGCGCCCACCCTCTTTGTTGAAGAACCACTGGATCGTGCGATCCAGTAGGGTAGCATTCGCGAGGTCGGTTATGGGCCGGTCAAACCACAGATGGATGCCGGTGATGGGCGAGTGTTCAAACTCGTCCCACTCAACGGGGAGTTCGGGAAGGAGGGGACGCAGGCGTTCAAACGGCAACGCGGAGACGTAATGATCGGCCCGCTCGGTTGCGCCGCCGACATCGAGACCCGCAACACAACCTTCCATCATGTGAACAGCAGTTACGGCCGACCGTTCATGAATCCGTACCTTTGCCCCCATGGCGGCTCCCGCGTAGAGGTCGCGCAGCGGAACGGACGGAACACCCATCTCGTAGGCATCGGCCCGAGCGATCATCCCCAGCCAAAAGACCTGAAAACCATGGGAGGCTGCCATCCGATCGAGTTCTTCGTTCACGGCGCTGACCAGAATCTGACGCCAGTAACGTTCTACCGCCTGCGGTGTCTGGCATTTTTCCCGTAACCAATCAGCCATGCTGATCTGATCCAGGTCCGGGCGATGCCGCTCGGCGGGAATGGCTCGAACAGCTCTGGCGATTGCCAGTTTGTCCCTGAATGAAAGGAACTTCAATCCGAGAAACGAAAGCGCGAAGTGATTCGGCGCCGGCAGGAAACCACGCCTCAGATACGATTGCCGTCCACCGGGTTCGATGAAGCAGAATTCTTTGTGGAAGTGAATTCGGTCGGCGACGCCCAGTCTCGCATAAAGATCGAGCAGGTTACCGCAGCACCGCAGCAGGACGTGCTGGCAGTTGTCAACCAGTTCCGTGTCTTCTCCGCCAGCGGGCCACGACGTGGCTCTGCCTCCGAGAAAGGCTCGTGCCTCATACAGATCGACTTCGAAGCCGGCATCGCCCAGCGCAACAGCCGCCGCCAGGCCCGCCAGACCACCCCCAATGACCGCTACACTCGACATGAACTACCCTTAGTGTCCGACACTGCACCGTTTGGGGAACATTGCGTGGCACAGGCGCGTACTATTAACTGTAGAGAGGAGACGGCATCCATGGCATTTTGCACACAATGCGGACAACGCGCGGGAGACGCGGACCAGTTTTGCTCGAACTGTGGAGCCAGACAGGGCGCACCGGAACCCGGCGCTGCTCGTCCCTTCACTCCTCCGCCGCCCCCGCCGTACAACTCGGGGCAGGATCCGCTCGCCAATGTCTCCCCCCGAACTGCTGCCATCTGTTGCTATATCCCGACCGTTGGCTGGATCGCGGCAGTAGTTGTTCTGGCCGCCCGGCGTTTTAAGACGGATACAGTGGTTCGATTCCACGCGTTCCAGGGCCTCTATTTGTTTGCTGCCTGGCTGATGGTGCAGTGGGTCGTCCGCCCCATGAGTCTCGCATTTTCCTATCCGGGTATGCATTTGGACCGGATCCTCGAAGGCTTGTTGCTGGCCGTTTCGATCTTCATGATCATCAAGGCCAGCCGGGACGAAGCCTACGTTCTGCCGGTGATCGGTGAACTCGCACAACGCTCGTCCGTTGAGCAATAAGACTCTAGTCCTCCAGGTGATTGGTTCGCAAGGTGTGCGTCTTCACGTACCAGCAGGGGCGTTTGCCCGTCTGCGGTAGCAGCGAATACGCGCAGGTTTCCATTACCGCCGGGCCGTGGCTCCACTCCACCTGATTGAATCGATTGCGTGTTGTGTACATCTGGTCCACCCGGACCACATCCCACTGCTTCTTACCCGTCGGGAGTGGGATCATGAGTGCCGCAAAGTCGATAACCCAGACCAGGGCGGCGGCTCCAAGTAACCCCCAGACCGCAAGGCGCACGTATTTCATCTGTCCAGTATAGATTTCCCTTGACGGTTATTGCGATTTGCGATAACGTAATTGCGTATTGCAATATGACGCTGGGCGAAAAACTGCGCTATCTCCGGGAAGTAGAGGGCACGCTCCGTGGTCTGGACCGCGCCATGACTCAACAGGAGGTTGCACAGGCTGTCAAACGTGAACTCGATCAACCGTTATCCCAGTCCTATTTGTCGCAGATCGAGAGCGGGGCGCGTCCGCACCTCACCAACGGAAGTCGAATGCTGCTGGCGAAGTTCTTCAAAGTCCACCCGGGCTATTTGGTTGACGACCCTGCGGGTTACTCAACAGAACTCATTTCCGACGTGGGGGGACTGGAAAACACGCTCGACCTCTGGCTGATCAGCGGTGCGGAACGTTTCCGGAATGACCCGGCTGTCCGAGGTGCCCTTATTGAACTGGCCAAGCACCCCAACTCTCGCCGGTGCCTGGTCCTTTTGCAACTGATACTCGAAAACCCGGGCTTGCTGGACCGTCTCTTTGATGTTCTGCAGCCCCAAAACAAGGAAACACGATGACTTGGGAGC
>CANIHR010000221.1 GCA_947467185.1 Bryobacterales bacterium | reverse complement strand
TGGGTGAGAGACCGCCAAGGAAGCGCTGGCCACGGCCCACCGGAATCTCCCAGCGACCGGAAACGCTGCTCTGGAACTTCGGGTTCAGAGCGGAATTGCCCCAGTCGCGATGCAGGTCGTTGCGGTTCATCACCATCTGCGCCTGGTTGTTCGACTGCGCACCGGTGAGCGCCGAGTTCACGTCCAGATTCTTCGACCAGGTGAAGTTACCGCGCATCTGCAGGCCCTTCGTCAGGCGGCGAACCAGTTCGGTCTGCAACGAGTTGTAGCTGCTGTTGCCTTGCGAATGCCACATGAAGGCACCGGAAAGAAACGGATTGGGGCGCGTGGCGATCGGGATGTATTCCGCGCCCTGCGGCACCGTTCCACGCGTGGTGCCCGGCGTGCCGCCGGAAGTGCAGCCGGCAGCAACATTGCAGATCTGGGCAGGAATGCTGTTGGTATCGACGCTGACAAAACCGTGATAGCCGAAGGACCCGACGTAGGCAACGCGCAGCGCCAGGTTCGAGGTGATCTGCTGCTCGATGCGGAGGTTCCACTCGTTCACCGCGGGAGTCTGCAGATCAGGCTGGACACCCTGCGGCGCGAAGGTGGTGCAGGGCGTCGGGATGCCGGGGCCACAGGCCTGGGGCGGATTCACGCCAGGAGCGATCGGTACCAGCGACGGCAGCGAACCGGTGAACGACGCGGCGCCATTCCAGGGCGGCAGAGAGTTGATGAGGAACGCAAGGTCGTCAATCAGCGAGTAGTAGACGCCGAAGCCAGCGCGAATGGAGGTCTTCCCGTCTCCACGGACGTCCCATGCGACACCGACGCGAGGCCCAAACAGCTTCGTGGCATTGTTTTTCGTGAAGAGCTGGCTGCCGATACGGGTTGCCGTCTGCAGCACACCGGAAGCATCCGGCACAAAGTTCGCGGCGCGCCCCGACACTTCGTTCCAGCCATTCGTGAATTCATGACGAACGCCAAGTTCCACGGTCAGGTTCGGCAGGACGCGGATGGAATCCATCGCGTACCAGGCGCCAAACGCGGAGCGCCAGCCGAGTTCATTGGGATTGGGGATGAGCTGGAAGGTGGTGACCGTGCCCTGCAGGAAGGTGGTCAGACTGGCAAAGCTGGCCTGGCCGAGACGCCGGGAGGCGGTGTTTTCGTTGTCCTGCACGCGCTGGAACCAGCCGCCCAGGCTGATCTGGTGGCGTCCGCGCGTCCAGTGCAGAGAGTCAGAAACAGTGTAGAGATTGCGGCGATTCCAGACGTTTGCAGCGTTGTTCGGACCAGCCGCCGTGATGGCGGCAACGCCGGTGGTGGTGGCGCCACCGCCGATGACGATACCGCCGGGGTCGGCACCGGTCACGAAGGCCAGTTCCGGCCCAAACTTCTTGAACGTGACGGAATCGTAGTTGAACGCGGCGCGCGAAAAGCCAACACGGAACGTATTGATCATGTTCGGCGTGAACACGTGAATGGATTCCACGCTGGCAACCTGATTGCGCAGACCCAGGCCGGAAGCGAAGAGGGGATCGGCCTGGGGGATGACGGCGTTGCCATCGTCCACAGTCCAGTTAGCCGAGATCGAATCCTTCTCACGGGGACGGTAGTCCATGCGGATGGTGCCGAAATCTTCGTGGATGCTCTGGCGGGGATTGTTATACGAAAGCGCAGTGCCTGTGGGCTGGCCAGCCGAAAGCAACTGCGGGCCATTGGCTTCCGGCCACATGGTCATGTACTTCAGCATGTTCGTGTTGAGATTGGCGACACGGGTATAAACACCGTTCACGGGCAACAAGCCCTGCCGCGCCTGGGCGTCCGGAACCACCGAGACATTGCTGACAGCCAGAACCTGGCGGAAACCTTCGTAATTGCCGAACAGGAATAGCTTGTCCTTCTTCACCGGGCCACCCAGCGCGCCACCGAACTGGTTCCGGCGGAAGGGCGGAATGTTGCCCTGGTCAAAGTAGTTCCGCGCATCGAAGGCGCTGTTACGGACGAACTCAAACAGCGAACCGTGCAAGGAGTTGGTCCCGGACTGAGTGACCACAGAGACCTGTGCGCCGGCACGTTTGCCGTACTCGGCGGAATAGGCGTCCGTCAGCACGTTGAACTCGCGCACCGCGTCAATACCGAGCAGTTCTCCGCTGACGCCGCCGGGCGTAATCGCCAACTGGCTGGAGCCGGTGTATTCAATGCCGTTCAGCATCACGATGTTGTCGGCGGGACGGCGGCCGGCGACCGAGAAGGTGCTGCCATTGCTGGTGCTGGTGCCGGCCGATTTCAGGCCATAGTTGATGGTGCCCGGATTCAGCGTAATCAGCTTGTCGAAGCTGCGGCCGTTCAGGGGCAGGTCCTTCACTTCACGCGCGCCAACCACGCCGGAAACTGACGCCGTCGAGGTATTGATCATCGGGATCTCTTCGGTAACCGTCACCTGAGTAGACAGGTCACCGACTTCCAGCGTGAAATTCAATACAGCTTCCTGTGCGACGGTCAGGCTGACGCCATCGCGAATGGCTGTCTTAAAGCTCGCCTTCTCCACTTTGACTTCCTGGGCGCCCAGCGGCACCGAAACGGCGTGGTACTCGCCTTTCTCATCAGAATGGACTACGCGGACAGCCGAAGTTTCCAGACTTCTCACAGTGACGGTCGCGCCGTTGATGGGGCTACCGGTGGCGTCGTGGATACGGCCGGAAATGGAAGCAGTCACCTGGGCGAAACTCGTCGCACAGAAAACGGAGAGGAGCGCAACGAGGCGGAGCGATTTCATGTAATGAATTTTATCCCTTGTTAATGTCTGGCGTGATTCGATGCGCAGCGGTTACCTGCGTTCGCTAAAATGCCCGTGTGTCAAACCTGACCGAAGCGTCCCTGCAGACGCTCACGCGCGTACCCATTTTTTCCAGTCTTGCCCCGGACGAACTGGCGTTCCTCGCCGCCCGGGCGAAGTTGCGGCAGCATGGAGCCGGAGAACTGGTCTTCGGCGAGGGAGAACGCTGCGAGGGCCTGTACATCGTCCAGACAGGCCGCCTGCGGATCTTCAAAAGCTCGCCCGATGGTCGCGAACAGGTTCTCAGCATTGACGGTCCGGCCAGTTCGGTGGCGGAGTTGCCTGTTTTCGACGGGGGAACTTATCCGGCTTCGGCAGGCACCATCGAAGAAACGACGCTGATCTTCATCAGCCGGGAAAACTTTCAGGAGTTGTGCCTGTCACATCCGCAAGTTGCGCTGAAGGTTCTGCGGGTGGTGGGCGCCCGGCTGCGACGGCTGGTCGGCATCATTGAGGAACTTTCCTTCACCACGGTCCGTCACCGCCTGGCGACCATGCTGGTCAAACTCGCGCGTCACCAGGGTGAGCGAAATGAAGAGGGTGTCGCGATCCTGCTGCAGGATAGCCATCAGGAAATCGCCGCGCAAATCGGTACAGTGCGCGAACTGGTTTCCCGCAATTTGTCCCGCCTGCAGGGGGAAGGCATCCTCCGCATTCAGGGCCGCGAAATCCTCATCACCGATCTGGAAAAACTTGAAGCGGAAATGCCTGGGTAGTGACCTTGGTCACTGACGCCCCCACCCCATAAACCACAAACTGGCCACATGAAGAAACTGTGGATCAGTTTTGCGATTGTCTTTACTGGCTCGTTCGCCGTCCTGGGATGGGTCGGGACACGAATCTACCAGCAGATGCCGCCGATACCGGCGCGAGTGGTTGACACGTCGGGCCGGGTCGTCGTGGCAGAGGGAGATGTGGGCAAGGGCCAGAACGTCTGGCAGACGCTGGGTGGCATGGAAGTCGGGTCCGTCTGGGGACACGGCAGCTACGTGGCCCCGGACTGGACCGCCGACTGGCTGCACCGCGAAATCACCTTTGTGCTGGATGACTGGTCGGCTGCGGAATACGGCAAGTCGTTCGGGCAACTGGGCGTGGAAGAGAAGGGCAAACTGCAGGGTCGTCTGCAGGAGATGTACCGGCGGAACGGGTACGCCGCCGCTAGCAACACAATCCGGGTTGACCCTGTCCGCGGGCGGGCCTTCGAGAAGTGCCTGGAGCACTTCTCCGATGTCTTCATCAAAGGCGAGAAGGCCTACGCGATTCCGGCGGGAGCCATCCGGTCCCCCGAACGCATGCGCCAGTTCGCCGCTTTCATCTTCTGGAGCGCCTGGTCGGCTTCGACGAATCGGCCGGACGACAACATCACCTATACGAATAACTGGCCCCATGAGGAACTGGTCGGGAACCGACCGACCGGCGACAGCGTGCTGTGGACCGGTGTCAGCATCATCATGCTGCTGGCGGGTATCTGTGCAATGGTCTGGTGGTACGCGGCACAGAAAGCCGAGGAATACCCGACGCCACCCGCGCTCGATCCGCTGGGGAAATGGGCACCGACAGCCTCGCAGAAGGCTACGCTGCAGTACTTCTGGGTGGTTTCGGCACTGATCCTCACGCAGATTTTGCTGGGAGTCGTGACCGCCCATTATGGCGTGGAAGGCGACGGTTTCTACGGGATTAAGCTTTCGGAGATTCTGCCCTATGCGGTTACCCGAACCTGGCATGTCCAGATCGGCATTTTCTGGATCGCGACGGCATGGCTCGCAGCGGGGCTGTTTATTGGACCGCTGGTGAGTGGGGTGGAACCGAAATTCCAAAGCCTGGGCGTCCACGTTCTGTTCGGCGCGCTGCTGGTAATCGTTGTTGGCTCCCTGACCGGCGAATGGATGTCGGTGATGAACAAGCTCTCGGACGCCAACGCCTTCCTTTGGGGCCATCAGGGCTACGAGTATGTAGATCTGGGACGAATCTGGCAAATCCTGCTCTTTGTGGGACTGCTGATCTGGCTGTTCCTGGTGGTCCGCGCTATTAAGCCGGCGCTGAAGACGGCGGGTGAGCACAAGCCGCTGCTCTGGCTGTTCCTGATGTCGGCCGCCGCGATTGGCCTGTTCTACGGCGCGGGCCTGCAATGGGGACAGCACACGCACCTGTCGATGGTGGAATACTGGCGCTGGTGGGTGGTCCACCTTTGGGTGGAAGGCTTCTTCGAAGTGTTCGCCACCACCGTCATCGCGTTCTTCTTTACCCGCCTCGGCCTGATGCGGGCCGACCTCGCCGCGAAAGCTTCCCTGCTCTCCGCGACCATCTTCCTCGCGGGCGGCATCATTGGCACCTGTCATCACCTGTACTTCTCCGGTACCCCGGTGGCCGCCATGGCGTTCGGGGCGGTCTTCAGCGCACTGGAAGTGGTGCCGCTGACCCTGGTAGCCTATCCGGCCCTCGACGACCTCCGCAGGGGCCAGATGGTCCCGTGGGCGGCTCAATACAAGTGGCCAGTCTACTTCTTCGTCGCGGTGGCGTTCTGGAACATGGTGGGTGCGGGCCTGTTCGGCTTCATGATCAACCCGCCCATCGCCCTCTACTTCATGCAGGGCCTGAACACGACTCCGCTGCACGGCCACGCGGCCCTGTTTGGTGTCTACGGCATGCTGGGCATCGGCCTGATGCTGGTCTGTCTGCGAGCCATGTCGCATGGAGCGTGGAAGGAAGGCTGGCTAAAACTGGCCTTCTGGGCCATGAACTCGGGCTTGTTCTTAATGTGCGTCGGCAGCCTGTTACCAGTGGGCCTGGCGCAAACCTGGGCATCGGTGGACAAGGGCTACTGGTATGCGCGCAGCGCCGAATTCCTGCAGACACCGCTGATGCAGAACCTGCGGTGGATGCGGGCACCGGGCGATACTCTTTTTGCCCTGGGTGCGGTGGTGCTGGTGATCTTCGTCTTTTTCGGGCGAAATGGCCAGACGGAAGGAGGCCGGAATTCTTAGGAGACTTACGTCGCTTTTCGCGCTAGACTAACGAGTTGGAGCGTTCCTGCAAAGCAGGTTGAAGCCTAACATTTTTGATCCAATGCTCAAGAATGAGGGAGCTGTCCAAGGGCACCTGTGCGCTGGTTGCTGTCGTAGTGTGGCAACGCACTGCGATGGATAACCCCTAAAGGTGTCCGGTTGGTTCCCACCCTTTACAAAAGGGGGTCAAAAGCCAGGTGGATACGGCCAAGCGGTGCGCTCCAAACTTCACTCAAGAACAACAAAAAAGGGCCTCTCTTGCGAGAGGCCCTTTTCGTTAACTGGTTTGAGTTTTGCTACGCTGCCGGAGGAGCTGTTTCTTCCGGCGGCATCAGCCACATAGCGCTTGCGGCGATCTTGCCGTTGCGGTCCATGCCGAGTTCGTACAGAACCTTGGTACCTGGCACGAGATCGGTCGGTTGCGCCTGCTGCAGACGGGAAACGTGGAAGAAGATATCCTTGCCACCGTTTTCCGGGCGCAGAAAGCCAAAGCCCTTTTCTTCGAAGTACGTCATGATGGCTCCACGATGCGGCTGGGGAGCTGCACCTTCTTCGCCACCTTCGCCGGCTGCATCGCGCGCACTCTGCGGGCGTCCGGACTTGTCACCTACGCCCTGCTTCAGAAAAGCAAGGTCGTCCTCGGTCAATTCCGGGGGAGGACCCTCTACAGGCATCTTCAGGTTTGGATTCTTTTTCAGCGCATCTTCGAAGAGGCGCTTCTGTCTGGCGTTCAAGCGGTGGGATCCTTAGGGTCTACTACTCAGCGTCTGGTTCGGCAGCGATGGCTGCTGCGGGGGCTACGGCTTTGGCCTTCCGTTTCCCGCCACGCTTTTCCGCCGGCGGTTGGCGGTCGCTCTTTTTGAGCGATCCGGCGACCATCGTCGTCACAAATTTCTTCTCACCGTGGTCGTCGAAGCGGATCACAATACGTTCGTCCGTGGCAGCCATAACTGTGCCGAGACCGAATTTATTGTGTTCTACCTGAGCGCCCTGACTATAATTGGCCATTTTTCTGTGGGATCACTCCTCTGTTCGTGAAGCCGAGTACCTTATTAGGGTGGGGATAGACGCAAGCTACCCTCGTATAGTACCATATCCTGATTTCGGCATTATCCCCGCTTATGGTCCTTGACAACATTCGTGCCTGGCTGACCGCTTCCGGCGTCGCTTTTCGGGAGGCTCATCATGAGCCAACCCGTACCTCAGAAGAGTCCGCCCGCGCCCGGGGCGAGGAGCTGAAAGTCGGTGGCAAGGCGCTCGTCATCAAGGTGGATGCGACCTTTCGCCTGTTTGTTCTGAGTGCAGACCGAAAACTCGATTCCGGTGCCATCAAGCAGTACTTTTCAGCGAAGAAGACCCGATTCGCGACGCCGGAAGAACTCCTGGAGATGACCGGTCTGGTTCCCGGATGCGTTCCACCCTTCGGGGCACCGATCCTCCCGTTCCCGCTTTACGTGGATCCGTCTGTACTGGAAAACCCCAGGGTGGCGTTCAACGCCGGTTCGCTGACGGACTCCATGATCCTCGCGATTGAGGACTATCGGCGGATCGCACAGCCCGAGGTGTTTCGCTTCGCCGTCTCCGACGACGCAAAATAACGCTAAGCTGAACTCAAGTGGCAACCTACGTCAATACATTCTTCGAGGAACGAGTGCAGAATCTCTTTGCGTTGGCTGAAGTTCTGGAGGAAGCCTTTTCCGCTGCGGAACTTGACTACGCGGTGGTCGGCGGTCTGGCCACCTATCTCTACGTGGAAGAACTGGAACCGGACGCCGGACGCCTCACGCGGGATATTGATATCGTTGTGCGACGCGATGACCTTCCTCGAATAGCCAAGGCGGTGGAACCCTTCGGCCTCGAATACCTGCACGTTGCCGGAGTCGATATGCTGCTGCAAAAAGGACAGTCCGCTCGCCGAGCTGTGCATATGATCTTCACTGGTGAAAAGGTGATGGATCAGTATCCCGAAGCCACCCCGGACATGTGGCCAACCCGCATCCTCCACGGAATTCGACTGGTTCCCGCGGAAGCACTCATTCACATGAAGCTCTCCAGTTTTCGCCTGAAAGACCAGATGCACCTGAAAGATCTGGACGAGGCTGGCGTCATCACGGCGGACATCGTTGGCAGACTCGGCCCCGTTCACCGCGACCGCCTCGATCAGGTACGTGCTTCGACCTAAGCTTCCCGCCCCATAATCAGCATCTTGAACGCCGCCCCCACCATGGCGGCCATCGGGCCACAGCCGCCGATTACCACTTCATACCACCCCGGGCGATCAATCGCCTGCTGCCGCATCGAGTAATAGCTGATTGCAATCATCAGCAATCCCAGTGCCGCCGCGTGCAGCAGTTCTTTCCGGCCCGCGATCCAGGTCGCGATGAAGCCCGCCAGGATGGCAGCCGTCACCGTGTAGGTCAGATTCGCCATCATGAACGCCTGATTCAACACCCTGAAGTCCTCGGCGCGGAAGTAACGGGCTACTACCGGAGTCAGCGTCGTCACGATCCCGACCATCACCGCGAACCCTGCCGCCACACCGAGGATGCTCCGTACCAGTCTCATTTGTTGATCTCCGCCTGAATCGCGTCGAGTTCCTTTCCCGCGTCAGCCCACTTTCCCTGACTGGCGAACTCACGATACTTCTGGAAATGCTTCCGCGCGGCTTCAATTCGAGCATCCGTGGGCGCTGTTACGGCAGCATTCGCTGCGGGCGGCGCACCGGGTTCCGGCTTCGCAGCGGGCTTCCCTGCCCCGCCCAGAATGCCCAGAGCTTCTTCGTAGGAATCGGTATAAATCAACCGGTTACCAACCGCCAGCACTACCTTTTTCAACTGCGGCATCCGGGCCTGCGTCGCCTGCAGGTACAGTGGCGAAATGTAGACGAAGTTGTCATCCACCGGCAGTACCAGAGTCTGGCCCTGCAACACCTGCGACCCCTGCTGATTCCACAGGGTCAGATCCTTCGAAATACTCTGGTCCTGATTGATCCGGGCGTTCACCTGCATCGGACCAAGAATCAGTTCCTGCTTCGACATCTCCAGCACCACAATTTCCCCCAGATGGGGTCCGTCGCAGCGCGCCAGCATCACGCCAATCATGTTTTCTTTCGAAAGGGGCGTGAAGGTGGTCATGATGAGGAATTCCGGCTTCGTCTCGCCCGGCAGTTCTGCAAACACGTAGGTGGGACTCACCGGACGCGGCTCAGCATTGCCCGAGGAGTAACGCGAAAGTTCCCAGATGTCTTCGTTGTTGTAGAAGGCCTGCG